>CAYOOA010000031.1:9373-24859 GCA_964405455.1 uncultured Anaerolineaceae bacterium
TTGAACCCGCAATCCTGGTAGACGCGCAGTGCGCCGCTGGTGTTTTCGGTATCCACGCCCAGGGCGGCTTCGGTCATTCCAAGCTTCTTGAGCATGGCCAGGCTGCGCACAATCAAGGCTCGGGCCAGGCCGCGCTTCCTCCACGGCCGCCGGACAGCGATATTCTCTGTATATCCGCGCTTCCGATTGAATTGCTCATTTTCCACGGTGTTGATGAAGTTCAACACCATCCCGGCTACCTGGTCGCCATCCCAGGCTACCTGCCACAGCTCCGGCTTGAAGTAAGGCCAATCCAGCCACTGCTGGTAGGCATCTTCACCCTCGTGGCAATAGCCCCAGTGATCCTGAAAGGCTTCCTGGCTAGCATCCCAGATCTGGCGAACATGCTCCGGCCTGGCCGGGCGAACTTCCAGGCCTTCCGGCAGGGGATAATCCGGCAGGTTCTCCAGGTCCGGGCGGACCATCGAATAGGCATACCGCGCCGGGGTATAGCCTTCCTGTTCGGCCAGGATGCACGCTCCGCGTTGGGTGGTCTGCAGGAAGGTTTCAAAGTAGCGCTTGCCCGGGCAGGTGTGCCCGGCTGCAATCTGGCGCAGGTGCTGCTGATTGTAGTGCAGCAGCGCCCGTCCAATCCCTCGCCGGCGCCATTCAGGTCGAATTAATCCGAATGATTCGTAGATGTAGTTACCGGTGAAATCCTCAAACCGGAAGGTACAGCGGGCGTAGCCAACCAACTGGCCATCCTCTTCCACCATCACCATATCCTCATAAGGATTTGAGTTTTCCAGGTGGGCATAAAAACTGGAGACGGATTCCAGGGAATCACCGTCTTCGATACCGTCCGCCCGTTTGCTGGCCCGCATCACCTCCAGCATGGCTGGAAAATCAGCAGGGCCGGCAAAGGTCCGGAAGCGCAATCCCACAATCTTTGGTGCGTCAGGGATCATTATTTCAGTTACATTCACATTGACCAATTCCATTTCATTCCTCCATCATCCATTGCGATGAAGTTTTCCAGTTTTCTTGGCGTACGTTTCCGCCTGCCGGAAGATTAACAGTCCGGCGGGAATTAGAACCGCACCCATGATCAGCGTCGGCCAGACATATCTCCACAACTGTCCAACCGGTGCGCCTTCCAACAGCGCCTTGCGGACGCCATCCAGGACATACGTGGCCGGGCTGAACTTGGAGAGCCCGCGCAATGCCTGCGGCAGCACATCCACGGGATAATACACACCCGAAACCAGCAGCAGCAGGGCAATAAAGACGTGCGTCATCTGCGAGCCGCGCTCCGGGAAGAGCAGGGGCAGCACCGAGGCCATAATGCCGATCCCGATGAAAGAGAAGCTCCCCGCGATCAGCAGGATGACCCCTCCCAGCAGGTTGGCACTGGAAAGATCAATCTTGAACACCCAGGCAGTGACGCCAAGGATAATGCCGGTAAATACCAGGCTGTACATAACGGAAAAGACCGTCTGCCCGGTCATGTGGGTAAAGCGCTGGATGGGCGCCATCAGGGTGTATTCAATGGTTCCCTCCCAACGCTCAATGGCGATCAAGTCGGTGATCCAGTAGAAGATGACCGACAGGAACCGCCACACCAGCGTTCCCACCAACAAGTACAGAACCAGATAGGAGGTATTCAATCCCTCGCTGCCGCTGATCTTCTGCATGCCCAGGCCAATAAAACTGACGGCCATGCAATCGGCGGTGGAATACACCAGCCAGACGAGCTCCCAGGTCCAGTAACGCTTGATTAAGTTGAAGTTGCGCTCCACAAAAGCATACGAAGCGCGGAGTTGATGCACAGCCGTGCTCATGGTTGGCTCCTATTCTCCCGGCGGTTGCAGGGCTTCCCATTCCCGCCGCAAAATGCCCATATAAACAATATCCCAGCGCTTGCCTTCCCGCATCATAAATTGCCGGCAGCGTCCTTCATATTTAAAGCCGACCTTTTCATAGGATCGGATGGCACGCAGGTTGTAATCAAACACATTCAGATTGACCCGGTTGAGGTTCAGTTCGCGGAAGGCGAAGCGCAGGAGGACGTTCATGGCATCGCTGCCGTATCCCTTGCCCCAGACCTCCGGCTCTCCCAGGCCGATCCCCACCCAGCAGTGACCGGCAGACCAGTTGAACCCGCTCAGGTCAATCATGCCGATCGTCCGGTCATCTGCCAGGGTGTGGATCATGAAATGCACCATTTCCTCGTCGCCCTTGACGAACCAATCTTCCACCTGCTTGGGTGTCCACAACATGGCCGGATCGCTGTCCAGCAGGCGGGCATATTCGCTGTTGCGGCCCCAATCGGCCATTAATTTGGCATCCGTTTCCGGGTCCATCGGGGCCAGGCGGACAAGTTTTCCTTCATAAAGTTTTGTGTCCATTAGGCCGCCTCCAGTTCAACTTCAACCCATTCATCCCGCAGCAGGCCGAAAATCAAGCGGTCCCACAGCCTCCCATGGCGGAAATAAAACTCCCGCTGGCGGACTTCTTCGGAAAAACCGGCCCGGTGGTAGAGTGCGGTCAATGGACTGTTATATTCCGGGGCGGAAACCGAGATACGGTACAGGTTGAGTTCTGAAAAGGAGTAACGCAGCATCATTTCCAGCGCTTCCAGGCCGTAGCGGTCCATCATTTCCGCTTCAGCAATATTGAGCTGAAGCTGTCCAAAACCATTCGACCATGAGATCCAGCGCAGGCGCACAAACCCGATCAGGGTGTCATTCAACAGACGGGCAGCAAAATGGTACTGGTTGCGTTTCTCGTCCGATTCCTTATTCATCCGTTCCTGCAATTTTTTGACCTCGTGCACCATCATCGGTCGGCCGTAGGAATCGCGCAGGCTCTCGGCGTAATCGGGGTCGAGGGTCCAGCGGGCTTCGATCACGGCGTCCGTATCCGGGTTGATCGCGGTCAGGCGCAGGTTGCGGCCTTCAAACAGCGGCCTATTCATCATTTTCTTCCTCCTCTTCGTCCTTGTTCTTAAGCTGTTTGCCTGTCAATTCAAGGAAGACATCTTCCAACGTTGCTTCCGCACCCTCTTTGGGTGGGATGCGTTTCTTCAAACCTTCTGGCGTATCCAGTGCAACCACCTTGCCGCTGTCCATGATGGCTATTCGGTTGCACAACGCTTCAGCCTCCAACATATCGTGCGTAGTCAGGATCATGGTGGTGCCAAAATCCCGGCGCATCTCCTGCACCACGGCCTGCACCTCGCGCTTCGAGCGAGGATCCAGCCCGGTGGTCGGTTCATCCAGCAGCAGCACTTGCGGTCGGGAAAGCAAGGCTCGGGCGATGGCCACTTTTTGCTGCATACCGCGGCTCATCTCTTCCATCGGGTTGAAGATGGCGCGTTTTTCCAGGCCCAACCGGGTGAGGATCTCTACCACCTGCTTGCGCGTCTTGCCTCCATCCAGCCCGTACAGCCGGGCCCCGTAGATCAGGTTCTCCATCGGAGAAAGCTTCTTGAAGAAGGATGCCTCCACCGAAACGCGGTTGATCCGCTGCTGCACTTGCATGGCTTGCTTCACCACGTCATATCCCAGGATGGTAACCGTACCGGTATCGGGCAGGAGCAGGGTTGAAACCAGGCGGATGAGGGTGGATTTTCCACCGCCGTTCGGGCCCAGCACGCCAAAGATCTCGCCTTCCAGCACGTCAAACGTCACGTGATCTACCGCCACCACAAAGCGTTTGCCGGTTTCATCTTTTGAATGACCATTGTGGCCTGCAAGTTCTGCGGCGTGCGCCTTGCCATTGCCATGTCCATTGCCGTTGCCGTTTCCATTCGAGGGTGCATTGTGATTCAACATGCGCTTCCAGAACGGTTCAGCCGGCTTGCCAAACTTCTTGCTTACATCTTGAACTCGGATTGCGATCGTCATTGTATTTACCTCGATTCACTCAAAAAAACAGGCCACAGGTTTTGCTTGCACCCGTGGCCTGGCCTGGAGATTTAAAGAAAAAGCCACGGGCGCTGGAGCGGCCGTGGCTGGTTACCCTGAAGGGATTCAGATTACCTGGCGACAGGCACACTCCGAGAAGGAACGACGAAAACACCACCCTCTGCAAGGCGGGAAGTGATCGTCTTTAAGATGCAGATGTAATCCATTTGACCACCGCGTTCCTTTCTTAAGAATATGCCGCAACTTCCAGCTTTGTTAGTTTACCAGACTGGTATATTTCTTGTCAAGGACTAATTTTTAATGTATTTCTAATAGTCCTTCCGGACTATTAAATAACCATCCGGCAGTATTCCTGCCGGATGGAGATGGATTGAAAGGTCGGGTTATTCCTTCTCGTAAGCCACGCCTTCGGAAGCCGGCGCGTTGCCGCGACCAACCACCCCGGCCAGCACGATAATCGTGGCCAGGTAGGGTGCCATGCCCAGGAACTCGGAGGGTAGTGGCACCTTGAGCAGCGAGGCTTTCACCGAAAGCGAATCGAAGAAGCCAAACAGCATCCCGGCGCCCATGGAACCGATCGGCATCCAGTTGCCGAAGATCATGGTGGCCAGGCCGATGAAGCCGCGCCCGGCGGTCATCACTTCGTCAAACCGCCCGGAGGATCCCAGGGTGAAGTAGGTCCCGGCAAAACCGGCCATCATACCACCCAGGATGACGCCCATATAGCGGGTCTTGAAAACGTTGATGCCCAGGGTATCGGCTGCCTTGGGGTGCTCACCCACTGCCCGCAGGCGTAAGCCCCAGCGGGTTTTGAATAACAGGAAGGTCAGCAGCAGCACAAAGATGACCATCGCAAAGACATAGATGTTGTGATGGAACAGGATCGGCCCGATGAAGGGAATCTTGGACAGCCCTGGGATTTCAATTTGTGGGAACATGCCGGGTTCGTTCAAGTACTGGTAAGCTGTCTTCTGCAGGAACTTGGATGACAGGTAGGAAGTGATGCCTGTGGCAAAAATGTTGATCACCGTACCGGAGATGATCTGGTTGACTTTATATTTGATGGAAAGCACCCCCAGGATCCATCCCATCAAGGCCCCCGCCAGGATGCCGGAGATAACGCCAATCCACAGGTTTTTTGAAATGGAAGCAAAGACTGTGCTGACAAAAGCAGCCGTCAACATCATGCCTTCAATGGCAATATTGACAATGCCCGACCGTTCGCACAGGATGCCGGAGAGCGCGCCCAGTGTCAACGGCACAGAGCGGACCACCATCACGCGCAGCAAGCCCGCCAGGTTGGTTTCACCACCAGCCGTTGCCCAGGAAAGGAAGGCAAACAGGAACAGGATGGCGACCAATGCCAGGATGCCGTAGGTATATTTTCCGAATCCTCGAACCACCTGGAAAGCGCCAATCAATGCCAGCACCCCGGCAATGACATTCAGATATGGTGCTGTCTGGAAAACCCAGTTCGGTGCCACTGTGTTGGAGCCGCCGGGGGTCATTACATAGGTTGTTACAGCATTTGCATTAAGATTCGCTGAAAAGACCAGCCAGATAAACAATGCTGCAGCCAGGAAAATCACCCCCATGATAATCCGGCGACGACGTTCTCGGATGACGATACCTTTACTGATAGCTTTTGTATTGGAAACCGCTGTCATGGCTGTCTGTCCTTTCTAGCTGCGGAATGAGACGAGATCTCCGCCCGATTTGGGTGGTTTCAGACGATAAATCGTGCGGATGATCGCGGGTGCAGCAATAAATGCCAGGATTAACGCCTGGAGGATGGAGACGATGTCAATGGGTACGCCGACCGATAATTGCATGGAACGGGCGCCGTTACGCAGAAAGCCAAACAATAGTGAAGACAGGACAACACCCAGTGGATGGCTTTGTCCCAGCAAGGCCAGGGCAATCGAGTCAAACCCGTAGCCGCTGGAGAAAGCCGGGATGAGGCGGTGGTTGACCCCCAGGATTTCGTTGGTCCCTGCCAGTCCGGCCAGGGCACCGGAAAGTGACATGGCTACGACCGTGGCCACGGTGATCTTGATGCCCGCGTAGCGGGCTGCATTCGGGTTTGAGCCCACCATGCGCAACTGGAAACCCCAGGTTGTCTTGAAAAGCAGGATATACACCAATACTGCCATCAGCAGGGCGATAAAGAAACCCAGGTGGAATCGGATGGGAGCTTGAAAGAATTGGGGTAGCTCTGCAGTCTTTAAAATCCAAGGTGATTTCGGGGTGAATTCATTTGGATCTTTCATCGGGTTTTTCAAAAGCCAATCCGAAAGCCGGAAGGCAATATAGTTCATCATAATCGTTGTGATGACCTCGTGCGCTCCCGTTTTGGCCTTCAAGAAGCCAGGAATAAAAGCCCACAGGGCTCCGCCCAGCGCCCCGAAAAACAGGGCTACTGGAATGTGCAGCCACGCCGGCAGGCCGGTAATTGCATACCCTGCCCAGCATCCTGCCGCCGCACCCATGAAGATCTGGCCTTCAGCGCCAATGTTGAACAAACCCACCCGGAAGCCCAATGCAACCGCCAGGCCGGCAAAAATATAGGGGGTGGTCTGCACCAGGCTTTCAAAGAAGGGGTTGATTGCCCGCCGAATGAGCAGGCTGTCACCACTGGCAAAGGCTGCTTTGATCTTTTCCGGATTGCCGACGGAGCCGGTGAAAAGGGCCACATAGGTGTTCCAGGCGGTCACAACCGCTTCCTTCAAACCCGCCCAGATGGATACTTTGAAAGCAGCGTACACTTCGGTGGTCGTGACGGCCACCAGGACTCCGCCCAGGATGATACCGGTCAGGATGGCCAGGAAGATGACAAGAAAGCTGCTGCGCGAGAGTTCCTCTAGAAAAATTGCAAATCCATTTTTCTTGGTGCTTTGGGGTTTTTCTGTGGTCATTTTGAATCCTTTACGCAACCGGGATCTGGTCATTTTGGCTGGGCGGTTCGGTTGACGCTTCTGCCTGGGAAGTGATGCCTGCCATCAGCAAGCCCAAACCTTCTTTTGTGGCGGTTTTGCCATCCACCGTCGCCAGGATTTTACCGCGATACATAACCGCAATTCGATCGGAAAGCTGCATCACTTCATCCAACTCCGTGGAGACCAGCAGAATGGCGCAACCTTCATCCCGTTTCTGAATGATCAGCTTGTGAATATATTCAATGGAACCCACATCCAGGCCGCGGGTTGGCTGGGAGGCGATCAACAGCTTGATCGGCCGCGAAAACTCACGCGCCACAATCACCTTTTGTTGATTGCCGCCGGAGAGCGAACTGGCCGGGGTGAAAATGCTGGGTGTGCGGATATCAAACTTTTTCACCAGCATTTCAGCGTTCTTGTAAATTTCCTTCTGGTTCAACCAGGCTGTCCTGGAAAAAGGCATCAGGTAATAGGTATTCATTACCAGGTTGTCGCAGATTGGGAAGCTCAGAGTCAGGCCGTCTTTTTGGCGATCTTCCGGCACATGCGCGCTGCCCAGCTCGGTGATCTGCCGCGGGGACTTTTTGGTAATATCCGTCCCGGAAAGGACCACTGTGCCGTCCACCGGTTGCAACAGGCCAGTCAACGAGCGGACCAGCTCGGTCTGTCCATTTCCCTGCACGCCAGCCACGCCCAACACTTCTCCTGAGTGAACCTGGAAGTTGATCCCGTTGACGGCCACAGCGCCGAGCGGATCCAGGACGGTCAGGTTTTGAACATCCAGCACAACCTCGCCGGCTTCCTTCTCGGTTTTTTCCACTGTCAGGCGAACATCCCGCCCGACCATCATGGCGGCCAGGTCGTTCATTGTGGATTCCTGCGGGGTGGTGGTGCCGATCACTTTGCCGCCGCGAATAACCGTGATCCGGTCAGCGCACTCAAGCACCTCGCCCAGCTTGTGAGTGATGAAGATAATCGATTTGCCCTGGTCGATCAGAGTGCGCATGATCTTAAACAGCTCTTCCACTTCCTGTGGGGTCAGGACGGCGGTAGGTTCATCCATGATGAGGATATCCGCTTCGCGGAAGAGCAGCTTGATGATCTCGACCCGCTGCTGCAGCCCCACCGGCAGATCCCGGATATAGGCATTGGGATCGATGTTCAAATTATAGGTGTTGGAAATTTCTGTGACGCGGGCCGAGGCACGTTTGCGATCCAACACGCCGCCCCACTTGACGTATTCATCCCCCAGCATCACGTTATCCGTGACGGTGAAAACAGGCACCAGCATGAAGTGCTGGTGGACCATACCCACACCTGCCCGAATTGCATCGACAGGTGATTGAACCGATATTTGTTTTCCATTGACAAATATCTCCCCTTCATCCGGGCGGTAGAGGCCATAGAGGATATTCATCAAAGTTGTCTTGCCAGCCCCGTTTTCTCCCAGCAGGGCATGAATTTCCCCTTTTTCGACCGTTAAATTGATGTGGTCGTTTGCCAAAACACCCGGAAATCGCTTGGTAATTCCTCGAAGTTCTAGGGCAGGTGCCATGGATCCCTCTTTGATTCAAAGATTTCTGATGGAGTTGTAAGTATTGTAACACAAAGATGATAAGATGATTAAGAATAAAAGAGCCAGGGCTTTGGCCCTGGCTCAAGGTATTACGGAATGTCAGGTTTAGCGGGTGGGGAGTGTGGCGATCGAGCCATCGACGATGCCGGGGATGAGGGCTTCGATTTCAGCCTTCAGGTCAGCCGGGACTTTATCGCCCATGACGGAACCGTAGGCCAGTCCAACACCCTGGTTCTCGAGGTTCAAGTAGTAGGTTTCGCCGCCCTTGAAGGTGCCGTCCAGCACTTCCTTGACCGCGTTGTACACGAAGACATCAATCTTCTTCAGCGCGCTGGCCAGGATGTAGTCGGCCTTGTCGGGGTTGGCAACCGACCAGTCGTTATCCACGCCGATCAGCATACCGGTCTTGCGCTCGGCCATCACAGCCAGCGTGCCCAGGCCCACAGGTCCGGCAACCGGCATGATGATGTCAGCGCCTTCGTCCAGGAGCTGTTCGCCCATGGCGCGGCCGTCATCCAAGCTTTCGAAGTTGCCCACTTCCAAACCCTTCTGGGTCGCAGGATCCCAACCCAGCAGTTGGACCTTGGTGCCGTGGACTTCGTTGTACTTGGCAATGCCCATCGCATACCCATCCATGAAGGCCTGGGTGGCGGGGAAGAGGATACCCACGTAGGTACCGACCTTGCCGGTCTTGGTCATACCGGCGGCCAGGTAGCCGGCCAGGAAGGTGGCCTGGTCGATCTTGGAGGCGTTGCCCAAAATGTTCGTCTGGGTCATGCCTTCCACATCAACAATGGCGAACTTCTGGTCCGGATTGGCATCCGCAGCCTTGCCCGTCGCATCCTGCAGCAGGAAACCGACCGGGATGATCAGGTCGCAGCCCTGCTCGATGAAGGCGTTGATGTTGACTTCGTAATCGGAAGCCTGCTGGGATTCAAGATAGGAAACATCCGCTCCAAAATCCGCTTTGGCTTTCTCGAGACCGGCCCAGCCGGTGGCGTTGAACGACTTGTCATCGATACCGCCCGTGTCGGTTACTTCACAGGCCTTGACAACCTTGGCAACGCGGTTCGGTTCGGTGGAGAGCTTGCCGGAGATGATATCCGGTACCAGGGCTTCGATTTCAGCCTTCAGGGCAGCCGGGACTTTGTCGCCCATGGTGGCGCCGTAGGCCAGTCCAACACCCTGGTTCTCGAGGTTCAAGTAGTAGGTTTCGCCGCCCTTGAAGGTGCCGTCCAGCACTTCCTTGACCGCGTTGTACACGAAGACATCAATCTTCTTCAGCGCGCTGGCCAGGATGTAGTCGGCCTTGTCGGGGTTGGCAACCGACCAGTCGTTATCCACGCCGATCAGCATACCGGTCTTGCGCTCGGCCATCACAGCCAGCGTGCCCAGGCCCACAGGTCCGGCAACCGGCATGATGATGTCAGCGCCTTCGTCCAGGAGCTGTTCGCCCATGGCGCGGCCGTCATCCAAGCTTTCGAAGTTGCCCACTTCCAAACCCTTCTGGGTCGCAGGATCCCAACCCAGCAGTTGGACCTTGGTGCCGTGGACTTCGTTGTACTTGGCAATGCCCATCGCATACCCATCCATGAAGGCCTGGGTGGCGGGGAAGAGGATACCCACGTAGGTACCGACCTTGCCGGTCTTGGTCATACCGGCGGCCAGGTAGCCGGCCAGGAAGGTGGCCTGGTCGATCTTGGAGGCGTTGCCCAAAATGTTCGTCTGGGTCATGCCTTCCACATCAACAATGGCGAACTTCTGGTCCGGATTGGCATCCGCAGCCTTGCCCGTCGCATCCTGCAGCAGGAAACCGACCGGGATGATCAGGTCGCAGCCCTGCTCGATGAAGGCGTTGATGTTGACTTCGTAATCGGAAGCCTGCTGGGATTCAAGATAGGAAACATCCGCTCCAAAATCCGCTTTGGCTTTCTCGAGACCGGCCCAGCCGGTGGCGTTGAACGACTTGTCATCGATACCGCCCGTGTCGGTTACTTCACAGGCCTTGACAACCTTGGTGGGCGGAGTGGTTGGCACTGCCGTCTTGGCTGCTTCGGTCGGGGTGGGGGTCGGGGTCGGCTTGCAGGCCGACAGGACCATCGAGAACAGCAAGACAATGGCCATTACAACATACAATTTTCGCTTCATGTTTCTCCTCCTTGAGAGAGAACAAAAGGGTTGTTAAAGACAGGGATAAAACCGTGCCCCTCCCCGTCTGTATCAAATAGTATATATCCGAAAATTGATCAAGGCAAGATACCAAAATTCACTATTTTTTAATCATTTCTTCGCCTTGAGGAGCCAAACCTGGTTGAGGCGAATATTCCTGCAACCAGGTTCAACAAGCGGACCTGGCAAGCCGTCAGGCGGCCGGTTCTGGCTCGATTGTACTCTCTGCTGTCAACGGTTTTTCCTTTACCCGGCTCATGGTGATCCAGGCGCAGACCATAAACACTGCCGCAAAGATCAGCAGGTAGCGGTACTGGTTCCCCAGGGTTTGCACCAGCAAACCGCCCAGCACCGGCCCAACCACGGCAGCCGTCTGCGAGAAGAAGTAATACAACCCGGTGGCAGCGCCGATGGATTGCTGCTTGCCGTGGTCATAGACCATCGGCAGACTGTTGACATTGATATTGGCCCAGAAGAAACCGGTCAGGATCAGGAAGATGACAAAAGTGATCTGGCCCTTCACCAGGAAGAAGGCCAGCGGGAAGATCAGGATCAGGCCGGTTAGGCCGAACAGAATGGTTTTACGCCGGCCGATTTTCCCGGCCAGCAGGCCGCCCGGGATGGCAAAGATCATGAAGGAAATATTGACCGCCGAGGCCAGCATGGAGGACGTGCCCGGCGGAATATTCAACTGGAAGTAGGCGAAGGAGGAAAGGCCGGTCTCCAGGGCATTAAAACCGATGAACCAGAACAGGATCGAGAACAGGATCAACAGGCCGCTCTTGTCGCTGCTGGCCACCAGGCCCTTCAGGCTCTTCCAGGTGCTGGTTTTTTCATGGTTTTCCAATTCCAGGTTGCGCGGTTCCTTGACCAGCAGCAGGCAGACGGCCAGGGCAATGATCATGGCCACCGCGCCGCCAATAAAGGGCGCTTCGCGGCCGAAGCTCTTGAAAAGGATGCCGCCGCCAAAGTAGGCAATCAGGCCGCCCACCCCGCCCATCAGGTTGATCACGCCGTTGGCCTTGGAGCGGTCAGCCGGGACGAACAGGTCCCCCAGCCAGGAGATGGTTGGTGAGCGGAAGAGCGCCATGCCAAAATTGGTTGTTAATATGAAGACCATGATGGCAATGATGGACTGCGCCACGGGCAGCAGCACAAAGCCCAGCACGGCAATCGGCGCGCCGATCAAAATCCACATCTTGCGCCGGCCAAAGCGGTTCCAGGTGCGGTCGCTCTTGGCGCCCACCCAGGGTTGGACGAAGATATTAATGAGGTTATCCCAGGTCATGATGAACATGGCCAGGGCCGGGGCCAGTCCCAGGCCGCCGCCGGGCAGATCGGGCAGCGTGCGGCCCTCGGCCGCCAGTTGGGCGGTGAATTCAGGGTTGCCGTGCTGCAGGAAAAGCGGCACGTACTGGTTGAAAATCGGCCAGATGATGCTGATGCCCAGGAAGCCGAAGCCAATCAGGAACGTCCTTGCCCACGGGAATTTATGATTGCTCATTGCGTTCTCCTTTGGATTGAGTTGGATTGTGTTTTCTCAGCTACGAAAAGCCCGTCTCAGGGGCGCAATCACACAGTTGAAACACCACTCCCCACCATTAAGAAACAAAGGCTACACTTCCTCCACGCCATCGGCATCATCGGACTGCTTTTCTTTCAATTCCTGCAGGAACTTGAGATCGGTTTTGCTCAGTTCAGCCCGTTCGAGCATATCCGGCCGGCGGGCCAGGGTGCGCGCCAGGGCCTGTTCCCGGCGCCAGCGGTGGATGGCCGCATGGTGGCCTGAAAGCAGGATCTCCGGCACGCTCCAGTCGCGGAAAACCGGCGGCCGGGTGTAGTGCGGATACTCCAGCAGCCCGCTGGCGTGCGAATCATCCAGCGCCCCGTCCGGGTCGCCCAGCACGCCGGGGATGAAGCGCGCCACGGCGTCAAGCACCATCAGGGCGGGCAGTTCGCCGCCGGTCAGCACAAAATCACCGATGGAGATTTCATCCGTCACCAGGTGTTCGCGGATGCGCTCATCGATGCCCTCATACCGTCCGCACAGCAGGGCAAAACGCGGCAGCCCGGCCAGGTCCATGGCAATCTTCTGGTTGAAAACCCGCCCCTGGGGCGTCATCAGGATCACCGGGCAGGTTGGCGGCGCGCCCAGTACGCTCTCCACGGCGGCAAAGACCGGCTCCGGCTTCATCACCATCCCCCCGCCCCCGCCGTACGGGGTATCATCCGTCACGTGGTGCCGGTCGGTCGTCCAGGCGCGGATGTCGTGCACCTGCACATCCAGCAAACCGTTGGCCCCGGCCCGCTGGAGAATGCTGGCGTTCAGGTAGGCCGGGAAAACATCCGGCAGCAGGGTGAAAATATCCACGCGCATGGCTTAATTGTATCCCAGAATGAAAAAATCCCCGCGGATTCCGGCCCCGTTTCCACCCGGCCGGGCGCCTGTGTTCATTCGATTCTTATGAATCGATTAACTTTTTATGGTAAGATGCACTCATGTATCTGAAAGGTTCCAAGTGGAGTTACACCAAGCGCCGCCGGCGCAGCAATCCATTCACCATCCTCCTGCTGCTGGCTTTGGTTGGCGTTGCGGTGTACGTTAACTTTGTCATCGTCCCGACCACCCCGCCGCTGTTCGTGCCCACCCCCACGCCCACCCGCTCCGTCGAATCTTACGTGGCGGATGCCCAGGGCCTGGAGAACGACGGTAAGTACAGCCAGGCCATCGACGCCTACCAGTTGGCCGTCCGGGTGGATCCGAAAAACGCCTCCAATTACCTGGCCATGGCCCGCCTGATGATCTGGACCGGGCGCTACGACGAGGCCATTGAGCAGGCCGGCAACGCCCTGCTGATCAACTCGAACAATTCCACCGCCTATGCCCTGGAAGGCTGGGCCCTGGGATACCAGTCCAAGTGGCTGGATGCCACCGCCGCCCTGAACAAGGCCATCCAGCTGGACCCCAACAACGCCGTCGCCTATGCCTACCTGGCCGAGGTGTACGCCAACCAAAGCCAGGCCACCGTCGGCGACCTGGGCATCGTGGATAAGGCCATCGAGGCCTCGCGCACGGCCCAGCGCCTGGGACCCAACCTGATGGAAACCCACCGCGCCCGCGGCCTGGTGCTGGAAATTACCGACAACCGCACCGAGGCCATGGCGGAATATGAAGCCGCCATCGCCGTCAACAACAACATCTCCGACCTGCACATTGCCCTGGGGCGCATCTACCGCGCGGAGGGTTACCTGGACCAGGCCAAGGAGGAGTTCAACCGCGCCAACGCGCTCAACCCCTCCGATCCCGAGCCGCTGCTGTACCTTTCGCGCACCTACCTGACGGCCGGTGAACTGGCCCTGGCCGCCCAGTACGCCGAGCAGGCGGTCAAGATCGCCCCCACCGAGCCGTTCTACTACGGCAACCTGGGCCAGATCCTCTACCAGAGCGACCTGTATGCCGAGGCCATTCCGCCCCTGCGCCTGGCCGTGCAGGGCGGCACCGCCGCAGACGGCTCCGTCGTCAAGGGTCTGCCGCTGGATTACGGCCGGGTGGCCGAGTACTACTACACCTACGGCCTGGCCCTGGCCCGCACCGGCCAGTGCGGCGATGCCCTGCGCATGTCGCAGCTCATCCTGCTGGGGGTGCCGACCGATGAGATTGCCACCTACAACGCCCAGGAAATGGTCAATATCTGCCAGCAAGTGGCGGAAGGCACCGTGACTCCCTCCCCGACCCTGGGAGTCACCCCGACGCCCTAGTGAAAGCCCGCGCATGATCGAACTGAAACCCCACCGCCCGATCTTTCGCCAGGTGCGGTCGCGCTCCAACCCCTACATCATCCTGGTCCTGCTGTTCCTGCTGCTGGCTGGTGTCTACCTGCTGCGGTCCGTCCAGACCCACGAGATCGTCTCCCCCTTTGAGGCCACCCCCACCCCCACCCGCACGGCCAACTCCTACGCCCTGGAAGGGGAGACCTACTTCAATGCCGGCAACCTGCCCGCCGCCATCACCTCGTACCAGAAGGCGGCCGAGGTGGACCCAACCAACTCCCACCTGCTGGCTGAACTGGCCCGCATCCAGACCTACTCCAGCGCCATGCTTTCCACCGATGCGGACCGGTTAAAGCGGTTGAATGAAGCCCGCGCCTCCATTGCAAAAGCCCTGGAAATTGCCCCCAACGACAGCGAAGTGGCCGCCGTGGATGCCTTTGTGCTCAACTGGTACGGCAACCCGACCCTGGTTGGCAAGGACGAGGCCCAGAAGGCCGTGCTGAACGCCGAATTTGAGGCCGTACGCGCCCTGAACCTGGATAAGACCAATACCCTGGCCATGGCCTATTACGCCGAAATCCTGACCGACCAGGCGAAAATCGTCCAGGCCCGCCAGTATATCCAGCAGGCCCTGCAAACCGGCGAGAGCGTGATGGATGTCCACCGGGTGCTGGCTTACGTCAACGAGTCGGAGGGCAATTACGGCGAGGCCATCCAGGAATACAAGAAGGCGGCCGAGATCAACCCCAACCTGACCTTCCTGTATATCTCCATCGGCTTGAATTACCGCGTGCTGGGCGAAAGGGAGAACAACCCCAAGTCGCAGAACTACATTGACGCGCTGGAGTTCTTCACCAAGGCGGTGCGCATCAACCAGCAGAACCAGGTGAATGACCCCATCCCCTACATCGCCATCGGCAAGACGTACGCCCAGATGGGCGAGTTTTTCTCGGCGGCGCGCAACGTGCGCAAGGCGCTGGAGATCAACCCGCTCAACCCGGATGTGTACGGCACGCTGGGCATGGTCTACTTCCGCGCCCGCAACTACGAGAGCGCCATCCCGGCCCTGAAGTGCGCCACCTACGGCTGCACGGCGGCGGAATCGTGCGACGTGCGCCAGTGCAAC
>CAYOOA010000032.1:0-24575 GCA_964405455.1 uncultured Anaerolineaceae bacterium
CATCGGCGAACTGCTCCAGTTAAAGCCCATCCTGAAGATGTTTGACGGCCAGTCCAGCGTGGAGCGGGTGCGTACTCGTAAAAATGCTCTCAAACGCCTGGAGGAGATGATCCGGGACTTTGCACCGTTCGAGAAGATTGCCTTCCTGCACTCCAATGCCGCGGAGCTTGCCCACGATTTGATGAATGAAGTCAAAGAAATCCTGCCGGATATCGACATCTGGTGTGAACAGGTGAATCCCGTCCTGGGTGCCCACCTGGGACCCGGTGTGGTTGGCTTCGCTTGTGTTTCCAGGGAATAAGCTAGTCGGGCCATTGCCGATCACATAAAAGGATTGCGCCGGTCTTCGCGAAGCACCCCCGCAGGGAGGCCAGACTGAGCACCCCGTAAGGGGTGCGAGCGCCCCATAAGGGGTGCGAGCGTAAAACAGGATCGCTCACGGTCTGGAGGCCGCAATCAATCGACAAAACAATTAAATAGATCGGGGAAACAACTTTTTTCGACGTTATCGAAACCCTGTCCGGGAGATATCCCGGCAGGGTCAGTTTCTTTAACCTGAATTGCTTCCTTCTCAAATCCATCACTTCCTTTCCGTGTGGACAGGCACACCCATTAACTTCCACCATTCCAGGACCCTCTCTTTTTCCAATTCTTGCTATACTAAACCTATCTACAGCCTGACCTGCCCCGGTAATTCGCCCGGGCGCCGGCTTTCAAACGCGGGCAAACCTCATGACCATTCAAGTTCGCTCCTACGATCCCGCCAGGGATTACCAGCTCATCAGCAGCTTCCTCATCCGCCACTACCAGCCTGACAACGCCGACGGTAACTGGCTGGAGCCCATCTGGGAATACATGCACGGCCATCCATACCTGGACCGCAGCGCCCTGGAGAAGATCCGCCTCTGGGAAAACGACGGCGAGTTGGTGGGCGCAGCCTTCTATGAATCCCGGCTGGGCGAGGCTTTCTTCCAGTTCCACCCGGACTGGCGCCACCTGCGCCGGGACATGCTGGAGTATGCCGAGGAAAACCTGTCCGGCATTTCCAACCCAGATGGCCGGCGGAACCTGCATGCCTTTGTGTGTGATTTCGATGAACCCTTCCGCCAGTTGGTGCACAGCCGCGGTTACCGGCGTCTGGCGGAGGAGGACCGACCGCTGTACCAGTTCCGCATCCCCGATCCCTTCCCGGAGATTCACCTGCCGGCTGGCTACCGGTTAACCAGCCTGGCGGAGGAGCCGGACTGGGCCAAAGTGGACCGGGTTTTGTGGCGCGGATTCAACCATCCCGGTCCGCCGCCCGTTGGTCCGGAGAGAATCGAGGAACGCCGCCGGATGTTCGATACGCCCCGCGCCCGCCGGGATTTGAAAATCGCCGTGGCTGCCCCTTCCGGCGAGTTTGCCGCCTTCTGCGGGATGTTTTACGAGCCAATCCACCGCTACGCCTACGTGGAGCCGGTTGCGACCGACCCGGAGTACCGCCGCCTGGGGCTGGGTCGGGCAGCCGTGCTGGAGGGCATCCGCCGCTGTGCGTTATTGGGTGCCACCACCGCCTATGTCGGCTCCAGCCAGGCCTTCTACCAGTCCTTCGGCTTCCGTAAGACATACATTGAGGAATGCTGGTGTAAGATTTTTTAACCACGGTGGCACAGAGATTATGTTGTTTACAGTCTTTGAAAGCGTTGATTAAGGCAATCCACAGGTGAATGCAGCTGCCAATATTTTCTTCAAGTAGATCAACACCAGAGAATCAATGAGTAGATTTTTCCGTCTACTCTCCGTGCCCTCCGCGTCTCCGCGGTGATCTGAATTTATCAAGGAGAAAACCATGCAAACCGAACTAACCCAACCCGGCCCCCTGCTCCAACCCGACGGCCGCCCGGCCCAGGTCGGCTGGAGCCGCCAGCCCCTGCTGGATTGCAACCTGGAAGCTGCCCGCTTCTACGCCTTGCGCCCCCTGCAGCACTTCCGCATCAAGCGCTGGGATTATTATGCCGTCTTCACGCCGCAGCGCTTTTTCTCCGCCACCATCGCGGACCTGGGCTACGCGGGCAACCTGTTCGTCTACACCATGGATTTTGCCAGTGGCAACCTGCACGAAGAAGGGCTGGTGGTGCCGTTCGGCAAGGGCGTGGAACTGCCGCGCAACAGCAGCGCCGGGATCAGCCGTTTTGAGGACAGCCGCCTGAAGGAAGTCTTCAGCGTCACACCGACCGGCCGGCATCTCTCCATTAATTGGCCGGCCTTCCATGAAGGACGCGGCATCTCCGCCGAAATCGACCTGCGCCTCCCGCCCGGCGCGGAATCGATGAACATCGTCATCCCGATCGGCGAGAAGCGTTTCTACTGGAACAACAAGATCAACTGCATGCCCGCCAGCGGCAGCATCACTTACGGCGGCGAAACCCAAACCCTCGATCCGGGCACTTGCATCGGCCAGTTGGACTGGGGCCGCGGCGTCTGGGAGTATCAATCCTTCTGGAACTGGGCCAGCACCTCCGGCTTTCTGCCGGATGGGCGCACGGTCGGCCTCAACCTGGGTTGCGGCTTTGGCGATCTTTCCAAAGCCGGGGAAAATGCCCTGGTCCTGGCCAACCGCATCCACAAGCTGGAGCAGGTCAAGTTTGATTACACCTCCGCGGACTACATGAAGCCCTGGCATTTCACCGATAATGAAGGCCGACTGGACCTGGTCTTTACCCCCTTCAAGGAGCGCATTGCCACGACCAACCTGCTGGTCATCACCAGCGAGGTGCATCAGATGTTTGGCCGCTACAACGGCACCGTCCTGGCGGATGACGGCGAACGGATCGAAATCCGCGACCTGGTCGGTTTTGCGGAGGAACACCATGCCAAATGGTGAGCCGCTGCGCACCCCCTGGCTCCCGGCGGAACCCATTCCGCTGCCGGAATATCCCCGGCCGCAAATGGTTCGGCCGGGCTGGGTTAATCTGAACGGGTGGTGGGAGTACGCCATCCTGGAACGGCAGCAGCCCGCCCCGCGTGAATATACCGGGCAAATTCTCGTCCCCTACCCGGTCGAGTCCCTGCTTTCCGGCGTGCAGCGCCCGCTGCTGCCCGAGCAGCGCCTGTGGTACCGGCGCACTTTTACCGATCCGCGCCGGGGAGCGGAAGGTGTGGATCCCGGGCGCGTCCTGCTGCACTTCGGCGCAGTGGACTACCAGTGCCAGGTCTGGGTCAGCGGAACCCTGGTTGGCGAGCACACCGGCGGCTTTCTGCCCTTCACCTTTGATATCACCGCCGCCCTGCAGGAGGATGAAAACGAACTACTGGTGTCCGCCTGGGACCCGACCGACACGGGCCTGCAGCAGCGCGGCAAGCAGGTGCTGGAGCCAAAAGGAATTTGGTACACGGCGGTTTCCGGCATCTGGCAGACCGTCTGGCTGGAGGTGGTGCCGGAGATCAGCATCGAGAGCCTGAAATTGACCCCTCACCTGGAGGACAGCTGCCTTGCAGTGGAGGTGAGACTGCGCGGCGCAGAGGGAGTGGATGGGATCGAGATCAGCGTTGAAATCCATCAAAAACCTTTTTTTACCAGTCCCATTTGGGTGGACTCCGAAGACTCCGAGAAACCGGAAAATTCCCGATTAATCAACGTCCAGGGAAAAAAAGATGAGGTTATTCAAATACTCATTCCCAATCCTCACTTGTGGTGCCCGGAGGACCCGTACCTGTACGGGTTGCGGGTGAAATTAAATTGGAACGGCCAGCCGCTGGACGAGGTGGAGAGCTACTTTGCCATGCGCCAGTTCGGCCTGGTGAAGGACGCGGATGGATATTTGCGCTTTTCCCTCAACGGCCAACCGCTCTTCCTCTACGGCCCGCTGGACCAGGGCTACTTCCCCGACGGCCTCTACACCCCACCCTCGGAAGAGGCCATGTTATTCGATATCGAATACACCCGCAAAATCGGCTGCAACCTGGTTCGCAAACATATCAAGGTCGAGCCGCTGCGCTGGTACTACCACTGCGACCGGCTGGGTCTGATCGTCTGGCAGGATATGCCCAACGGCGGCCGGATCGACGGTGAGGTGGTCGCTTTCCTTTCCCTCTCGGTCGGCTTCCACCGCAACGATACCCGCCGCCTGGCCCGCTTCGGCCGGGCGGACGCCGCCAACCGGGCCGAATACCGCCGCGAGCTGCAGGAGATGGTGGATCACCTGCAAAACGCCGCCTGCATCGCCATCTGGACGCCCTTCAACGAATCCTGGGGCCAGTTCCACGCCCGGGAAACGGCCGAATGGCTCAAAGCGTACGATCCCACCCGCCTGGTTGACCACGCCTCCGGCTGGTTTGACCAGGGTGGCGGGGATTTCCAGAGCAAACATATTTACTTCAAAAAGCTCTACCGTCCGCGCAAAGACCGGCGCGCCTTTGTGATTTCCGAGTTCGGCGGTTACAGCCTGCTGCTGCCCGGCCACGCCTGGGATGAGCAGAAAAAGTTCGGCTACCGCTTCTATGATTCAAGCGAGGAGTTGACCGCCGCCTACCTGCAACTACTGCAGGAGGAACTGCTGCCGCTCATCCCGCGCGGCCTGACGGCTGCCGTCTACACCGAGACCACCGACGTGGAGATCGAGATCAACGGCTTCCTGACCTATGACCGCCTGGTGGAAAAGATGGACGCGGGGATGCTCATGAAGGCACACGGGCAACTGACCACCGCCTTGACCTGACAGTGAGGTGGGATGCTGAGACGTTGGTGGCACAAACTGGATTTCTTATTTCCAGAGGTGGAGATTGGAAACCGGCGACTGTCCTTACCATGGCAGATCGGTCTGTTTGTTATTCTCACTACAATATTTAGCCTGCTGGCCCGGTTCATCCCCGCCAATGGGTTTATTGGCTTTGACTGGGTCAATTTCTTCGGCATCCAACGTATCCCGCCTTTCTACCCACCCTGGACAATTGATGCAGTCCGCTGGTTGACCTATCCCCTCCTGGTCGGCATCACCCTGGCGGCCTTTTCGCTGGCGGCCTGGCAGCGCTCTGTTCATCCCCTAAGCCTGGCGGCCAGCTTTCTCTGCCTGCCGTTGCTGTGGACAATCTTCCTCGGCCAGCTGGATGGGCTGGCCTTGCTGGGGGTGCTTGGTCTGCCCTGGTTAGCCCCCCTGGCACTGATCAAGCCGCAGGTGGCCGTCTTCGCTCTCGGCGCACGGCGCACATCCGTCATCGCTTTTTTCGTGGTGATGGGGCTGTCACTGGCCATCTGGGGCAACTGGCCGGCTGTTTATTTGCACATATTCGGATTCTTCGATGAGGGTAAGTTTGTGCAAAATATCGGCCTGGGCTGGGTTGGCCTGCCCATTTTCCTGGCTACTGCCTGGTTTTCACGCGGTGACATGGATATGTTGATGGCCAGCGGGGCGTTCATCTCCCCCTATTTGATCGTCTACAACCTGCTGCCGCTCAGTCCGGCGGTAGCTCGCCTGAGTCCGCGAGCAGCCGTTATTGCCCTGCTTCTTTCATTCCTGCCGCTATCCGCCAACTGGCTGGGGGACAAGGGCTGGTGGCTGGGCTGGTTGTTCGTCGCCTGGATTTGGTTATGCCTGGCTTCCCGCCGCTATCCGCAGTGGAGGATCAGCCGTTGGATTATTTGAACGCACCCTGGTTTTATATTAATTTTCAATTGTTGTTATTGCGAGTAGATAGTGTTGTCCATACTTCACCCCATTAAACACATACATCCCATCTTCTCCCCTGGGGGCGTATAGAACTCCCTCACAACAATAAGCATTGTAGATCTCATCAAATTCAGGTGCCAGTTTCTTGCCATCATAAACGATAAAATACTTGTCACCTTGTTTTCCAATAAAAACCATGTTCCCGCCCAGGCTATAAGGACTGAACGCCTGGGAAAAACCATATTTCCGATTCAGGTTTTGTCCATCATAAATTAGGATTGATTTTTCTCCGTTCACAAACTGCCAGGCTACCTTCCCCCCAATTCCATAAAGTCCAATATTGGGTGAATGGGCATAAAAGGGCCCTATCAACAAATGAATTGGCCATCCATTTTTGTAAAGCGCAAACCACTCATAACCGAATAGATCGCCCAACATCCTGGTCCAATAAGTATCACTGCCTATTTTCAGCAAATAATTTTGCATATCGATACGGTCGCCATGAATGAATTTTTCATCTTGGGAGAGGGATGAAGTAGATCGGCCGAAGCAATCATCAATCTGTTGAGGTCCCCCTAAATCCAATAACGGGCATTCCTTCCAGACCAAACCAACTTCCTCCGGATTAGCAACCGGTAAAAAGGCAACTGGGAGAAACAAAATCAGCCCGAAAAGAGCAACAATTATCAATGTGGTGAATACAATAAATTTCTTCTTCAATCTCACCTCCTTAGGTTTTTGTCTGGGTTCTAAAACTTTTCGCTAATCTGCCTTCTCCAGCAGGTACGGCAGCACCGCCGACCAATCCGGGAAGCGTGCAGAACCGAAGTGGATATGCTCCCCCTGGAAGCGGTCCACCCCGTGCCGGGTGCGGTCATCCACCAGGAAATCGCCGCGGTTCAGGTCCTTGTGGTGGGTGATGATCAGGCGCTTATGGGCCGGCTTGCCCAGGTAGCGCTTGACCCACAGTACCTTGTCCGTCCAGGCGGACGGATTTTCCCACGGGGCGGTGGATAATAGATAGGTGTCAAAGCGTTCTGCCAAGGTGGCGAACGCCTCCAGCGCGCCTGGCAGCGGATCCATCAACGCAAACAGACCGGGGATGTCATCCAGGTGACCGGTATAGGCAACCTTCGTTATCACCGGTACCCGCGCCAGGGCGGATTCAAAATCCACCAGGACCCCGTCCATATCCAGATATAAGATTTTCATCTTTCGTTCCTATTTTGATATTTTGTCTGATCGTTCACGGTCTGGAAACCGGAACGATCATTTTGCGTGGCCGGGAATGGCCCGCCCAGCTTATTTGATATTTGGTCATCCTGAGCGCCAGCGAAGGATCTCAGTGTTAATCAAAGATGCCTGGCCAAAGGCCCACACCGTGCAGCGTGACATCTTTTTGTGTGGCCCGCCCCTCCAGGTGTGCGAGTGGCTTTTCAAAAAACCAATGCTTACCAGAGTACCAACCCGATCCAATCAATCCTGCCTTTCATCCATTGCATTATAAACTCTTCTATGCAGGCATCCTCCTTTAAAATCCAATTCAGCAGCCGCCTGAAACTTTGCGCCATCCAATAACGTCTATGGGAAGGAAGGACAAGAAAACACATGTTAAAGAAAATAAGCTTACTTCTCATCATTTCCCTCCTGGCTGGTTGGATGCTCTCCGCCTGCTCCGCTGTCCAGGTTGCCCCGCAAAGCACCCCCACATCGGAACCGCCGCTGCCCACCTCCACTCCAGGCGCTACCCCCACGCCGCAGCCGCCCACCCCCACTCCAACCGCCGCGGAAGCCCGGACCGTCACCCTGCAGGACCAGGGCAAAACCGTTCAACTGGCCGTTGGTGAAACCTTCCTGCTCCAGTTGGGCGAGGACTACACCTGGGACATCCAGATCGCAGATCCAGCTGTCCTCAGCCGGGTGGTGAATATCACGGTTGTCCGCGGCGCCCAGGGTGTCTACCAGGCGCTGAAATCCGGCACCACCACCCTGACAGCCGCCGGGGATCCCGTTTGCCGCCAGGCCAAACCGCCTTGCGGCCGACCCTCCATCCTGTTCAGCCTGACCATCGAGGTCAAATAATCAACCCAAAATGGATATACACTGCGCCCGATCTTCCGATCGGGCGCATTTTTTCTATCAAAAAAAACCCCATCCTACCAGTAGTGGTGGACGTGATCGCGAATCAGGCGGTCGTAGACATCCTGCACCTTGACCATGGTCTCCGCCGAGAGCGGCGGCAGGTCGGCGGCGGAGAAGTTTTCCTCCGCCTGGGCCGGCCGCTTGGCGCCCGGGATGGCGCAAGTGACCGCATCGAACATCAGGATCCAGCGCAGGGCAAACTGGGTCAGGCTCATCCCGGCCGGGCAGATGGCCCTGAGCTCCTCCACCGCCTGCAGACCGACCTCGTACGGCACGCCTGAGAAGGTCTCCCCGCGGTCAAAGGCTTCGCCCTGGCGGTTGTAGGCCCGGTGGTCATCCGCCGCGAAGGTGGAGCCGGGCTTCATTTTTCCGGTCAGCAGCCCCGAGGCCAGCGGGACGCGCGCCAAAATGCCCACTTTGCGTTTCTGCGCCTGCTCGAACAGCAGTTCCGCCGGGCGCAGGCGGAACATATTGAAGATGATCTGCACGCTCTGTACATTGGGATATTCGATCGCCTTCAGGGCTTCCTCGACCTTTTCCACACTCACCCCGTAATACTGGAGCTTGCCCGCCTGGACCAGGTCATCCAGCACCCCGAAGACCTCCGGCAGGTAATAGACCGGTGTGGGCGGGCAGTGCAATTGCAGCAGGTCCAGCCTTTCCACGCCCAGGTTTTCCAGGCTGCGTTCCACGAAGGCGGTCAGGTTGGCGCGGTTGTAAGTTTCCGGTACCTGCGCAAATCGCCGCCCGGCCTTGGTGGCAATGTGAATCGGTTCGCGGATTTCCCGGCGCAGGCGGGCCAGCAGCCTTTCGCTGGAGCCGTCCCCGTACACATCCGCGGTATCAAAAAAGTTGACGCCCATTTCCACGGCCCTGTGCAGCGCCGCCATCGATTCCGCCTCGTCCACCGGGCCCCAGGCGCTGCCGATGGCCCAACTGCCAAAGCTCAGCGCGGAAACTTTCCAGCCCGTCCGTCCCAGTTCTCGATATTGCATGGGTTCACCTCCTCGTTTTCCTTACCTGTCACCCAGATGATGAGTTGTTTACTTCCCATACCAGATGGATCCCATGCAGGATAAGGTGAGTCCGCCTTATCTGCGCGCGGCATCCACCAACCGGCGGATCAAAGCTCCACCGTACGCCCCGGCAAACGCAAAGGCCAGGGCCAGGAATCCGCCGTAATTGTGGTTGAAGAAAACCGCTGCCAGGGGGATCCAGATGCCGACCGCCAATGCCCACAGCCAGGGTCTGCGCGGGCTGAAGAATGCCAGCAGCCCGCAGCTCAGCAGGACGACCCCGGCAGTGATGCCCGCATCATCCCAGCCTGGCCGGGAATCGATATAGGCGATGCCAAATCCGACAGCCGCAGCCGCGAAGAAGAGCCATTTACGCATCGTCCTACCCCGCGGGCTTGAACAGGCGCGGCAGCAGCCGCCCGGTTCTCTGCATATAGCGGCGGTATTCCTCGCCAAACCGCCCGATCATCATATCCTCCTCGGCCTTCACGCGCGCCAGGTACATCACCAGCAGGCTGCCCAGGTACAGCAGCCCCACCAGCCAGTTGGCCGAGAGCAACAGGAAGCCAATCCCGATGATGAAAAAGCCGGTGTACATCGGGTGGCGGATCCAGCGGTAAGGGCCGCTCGTAACCAGCTGATGCTGCCCGGAAAGGGCCAGCACGATCGTCCAATTGTTGCCCAGCGCCTGGTGCGCCCAGCCGAAAAACCCGATCCCGAGGGCGGTAACCCCCGCCCCGGTCCAGCGCAGCCAGCCCGGGAAAGCCAGGTGGGCAAAATCCAGCCAGGGCGTCAAGAAGTACAGGACAAGCAACAGATAGCCCAGCAGGTACAGGTTGAAGAAGATTTTCTCCTGTTTTTCGTTGAAAAGCTCGTAGTGCTCCGCCCGCTGGACGCGGCGCTGAAAAAACATCCGCACGGCAAAGAAAACCAGCCATAAAACCCCGAAGACAATGCGATAAATCCAATCGCCTGCAAGTTTCATATGTTCATCTCTTGTTTAAGCAAAGAATTATTTTCACATTCGGCATCCATTATCTCATAATCATAAGAAACCTACGAAGAATATGGAATAGCAGGCATCATTTAATGGAATCCGGAATTCCAAGGGTTTCTCCTCCAATGAGATAAAAAGTCCTCGAAATTTATTTTCGAGGACTTTTTCGAAAAATACCAGGCTTATTTTCTTTTTTCCGGGCTGGGATCCAACAGCAGCATCAAGCCCAGGGCACCCATGTTGGCATAGAGCAGGGGCGCCATCAGCGGCGCGCCGTGGATTGCCCGCTCGAGGAGCAATTGTCCCTGGCCGGTCAGGTCCCGCTCAATGTGCAGGACCGCCCCCACCAGGCCGACCAGGATCATCAAGCCCATCCCGGCAATAAAGGTCCACAGGTCGCCGCGCTGCAGGTGGGCATAGGCGCCCATGGCAAGAGTAACAAAGGTGGCAAAGGCACCAACTGCCGTCGGAAGCCACAGCCACGGGTTGGCGAAATTGGTGCGGGCGTGATCCAACACGCTGCTCATCAAGGTGGCCAGGATGAACAGTGCCGTCAGCAGGAAGTAAGCCCGCGTTTTGGAGAGCGGCATCTGGACGCGCAGGTTGCCGAACAGGCGCAGCCGGCCGCTGTCGGTGGGATCTTCCTCCCAGGCCGCGCTGATGCCCAAAATGCCGACCAGGGCAAAGGTGAGCGGACCCAGCAGCGGCGGAGCATAGACCATCACCAGGGCGGTGAATTGCTGGCCGGCCGGGGCGTTGGCCAGGATGGCGCGGTGCAGGTGATAATACGACCCCAGGATGCCGACCGCAATGCTGGCCAGCATGGCCAGGGAGGCAATGATATTGGCCAACTGCCGTTTGCGCATTGCAATCAGGCCGGCCAATAGCAGCAGCACTCCTGCAATCGGCCCGAAGATGATCGGCACCCACTCGCCCGAGCGAATGGTGCCGCCGATGGAATGGGCCATGTAGGTATCCACCCCCAGCAGGATTTCATTCAGGGCGGTCATCAACAGGATCACCTGGTCCCGGTTGATCGGCAGCCGGAACCGGCGCACGAAGGGGAAGGCTTCCGCCAGCAGGTACATGGCTTATTTCCCCGCCGCGCTCAACTTCTGCGCCGCCATGTCCCGGATTTCCGCCAGGGCTTTGACCATCTCATACGCGCCGTGCCACTGGGTATAATCCGGGCCCTGCATCCAGGTGCCGAACTTGGCCGTCCGGCCCCAGTGATGCCACAGCTCAAACTCGGCGTACTGGATCGGCTCGTCAAACGGTTTCTGGCTGACCAGGTTTTGATCCCGCAGGGTCTTCATGATATCGTTGCCCTGGGTCACAAAGCCGTTCACCGCCAGGGTGGCCTTGTCGGCAGCCGCGTAGAAATCATCCACGAACTGCTTGTTGTGACATTCCAGGCAGACGCTTTGCATGCGGACGATGTTATCCTGGAAGGCCGGCCGGCGTTCGCTGATGGGTGAAAACAGGAACCAGGACAGGCGCTCGCCAACATCATGCGTGGTGCTTGCGCCCCCAAAGCCGCTGATATGGCAGGTGGCGCAGGTCGGCGCCGGGAAATCCTTGACACTCAGGGTGCCGGGATCCGCGCTCCAGTTGTAGTGATCCTTGCCGGTCATGTACATGATGCCGTGCGGGGATTCGGTGAAGATCTCCCACTGCGGGTGATCCGGGCCGATGTGGCAATTATTGCAGGTTTCAGGCTTGCGCGCCTGCTCCAGGCTGAACTCGTGGCGCAGGTGGCATTTTTGGCACTGTCCCACGGATTGATCCGCTGCGGGTTTGCCGACGGCATGGCAGTTCTCGCAGGCAAAACGGGTGATATCCCCGCCCTCCAGGGCTGCGATGTCATTGCGCGCCTTGCTCGGCGAAAACTGGCCTTCGGGGATGGCGTTGTAAGCCGCCAGTAGTTGGGGCGATAAATCCTTGCTGCCGAACACCGCCACCCAGGAGGTGATCGAGTGCCGGCTCTGGTTATACTGGGCCACTTCGGCCTGGTGGCACTTTCCGCACATGGCCGTGGTGGGCGTGCCCAGGACATACGTCCCTTCATGCTCCACCGCGCCGGGGTAATCTTTGGCCACCTCGTGGCAGCTTGAGCAGCTAACTTTGGCTGCCGCCATGGTGCTGTGTCCGAACTGTTGCACAATTCCCGGGCTGGCCTGACGGTGGCATTCCACGCATGGATCCGTTGAAGTAGCCAGCGCATCCGGCCGCTCCACCTGCCCGGTGACAACCGGCTGGGCGGTTAATCTCAGCACAAGAACCAATCCGAAGAGGACAAGCAGTCCAACCAATCCGATGACCAGGACGCGCGGGATACGCACACGGGGTGATTGAGGCGCATTTTCCATAATAAATCCTCCTAAACTGGAAATGAAGGGGCCTTGAAATCTTCGATCACCTTTATTTTACATTAGAATTAGATTAACAGAACCAGTTTTTCCCCGACCTTCCACCGGAATTCTCTACCAGGAATAAAAAAGGTTGGCATCCGCTGCCAACCTTCTGTCTTCGATAAATCTTATTTAATCATCGCTGAGGATTCACGCCCCATCGTACGCCTTTTGCAGGCCGGCAACATCCAGCTTGATCATCTTCAACATCGCCTCCGTCACCCGGCGCGCCTTCTCCGGGTTCGGATCGCTCATCAGCTTGCCGAGAATAGAGGGCACAATCTGCCAGGTGATGCCAAATTTATCTGTCAGCCACCCGCACTGCTGCACCCGGCCGCCCTCGGAAAGCTTCTCCCAGAAAAAGTCCAACTCTTCCTGGGTTTCACAATTCACATAGAAAGATATCGCACCAGTGAAGGTGAAGTAAGGGCCGCCATTCAGCGCAGTGAATTCCTGCCCATCAAGAACAAAGTGAATGGTCATCACCGAGCCGGGCGTTCCAGGGCCTGAATCCCCATATCGGGCAACTTCCAACACCTTCGAATTCTTGAACAGGGATGTGTACAGGCTGACAGCCTCTTCGGCCTGGTGATCAAACCACAAAAACGGGGTGATTTTTGACATGGCAACCTTCTTCTAATACTGGTGATAGTCGAAATTAACCATCCATTGGATGCCGAAGCGATCGGTAAATTGACCATAATACGCGCCCCAGAACTCATCATGCAGCGGCATGGTGACGTTTCCGCCCATGGACAGGCCATTGAACAGCTTTTCTGCCTCGGCCTTGCTGCTGGCTTCAATCATCAGGCTGAATTGATTCCCGACTGTCAATGGATGCCCCATCGAAGCCATGGCATCGGTGGCATGCAGCACCAGGTTTTCACCCACCGGCAGGGCGATATGCATGATCTTCTCCTGCTGACCGGCGGATAAACCAACCGCGCCAGGAGTGTCTTTGAAGCGTTGTAATTGGAAGAATTCCCCACCAAACACCGATTTGTAAAAGAGAAACGCCTCTTCTGTCGTTCCATCGAAATTCAGGTAAACATTAATCTTTGCCAAAATATCACTCCTATCAATTGCTTTTTATTATGATATTATATATCTGATTTATCAAAATACAACATCAAACACTCGCTCCTGATCTTCTATCGTTTCACCGGGAGGTTGCTATGAGTCTGCAAGGCTTTTACGAAATACTATCAGGCATCTGCTTTGCCCTGACCGGTTTGTGGTGGACCGTGGTGGAAAGCCGCAAGGAATGGCTGAAAAGCCCGCAGATGCGCAGCCTGGCCGGAGGGGTCTACGCATCCTTCTTGATCCCCGGGGTCATGTCCCTGGGTGCCCAAATTGGTGGAGAAAACAAGCTGATCTGGCGGGTAGTCTTTGCTGTGGCAGCTCTCACCGGCATGTTTTTCACCACCCGCCTGTTGATGCATCTGCGCACCCTGCCCCAACCCGGCTTTTTCACCCGCAGCCGCTGGCTGGTGATTTTGCTTTATGCCCTGGTACTGATCCTGGGCGTCTTTCCTGAATTGGCTGCCCCCAGCGGATTAAAACCAATCCAGGTGGAGGCCTTCCTGGTTTGCATCATTATCCTCACCGGCCACGGCCTGGCCTGGGAGATGATGACCCGCCAGGTGGAAGGATGAGGTTGGAATTAAAATAAAAAAGGGATGAACCGCTTTGTCTGCTGCATGTAATCCCGGTAGGCTGCGCCGAAGTAACGCAGGCACTCCCGCTCATCGGCGCGGGCCGTCAGCAGCAGGAAGATCGTCGCGGCCAGGGTGAGCAACCCGGCCGACCAGGTGATATTCTTAAAGAAAATCCCCCAGGCCAGGAACAGGAGCGAACTATACAGCGGATGGCGGATGTAATGGTAAATTCCGCTGGTCACCAATTGGGAAGTTTTTTCAAACGCCAGCAGTTCCGGTTCGCCATCCCGCTCTGGAATGGGTCTTCCTTTCCCAGTCAGTTTTCGCACCCCCAGGATCAAGGGGACCAGGCTCAGGACTAACAGCACCCAGGAGATCAACTGGTGCCAGGCAAAGGGGAAGCGGAACCAGCCGCGCACATTCAGGCAGAACAATCCCAGGATGCACTCCCAGGCGAAGAAGCGGTAGAAACCGTGCGAACCCGGCACGCGCAGGGATTTACGCGAGATAATCGCAATCCCCACTGAACCGACCGCGAATAGAATCCACTCAAACATTGCCGGTTACCCGTCAGGCGGTTACGGCTTCAGCCGCCACAACCCGGTGCACTCTGCCAGGGTTGCTCCTGCAGCATCAGGTTGAACCTTTGCCACCATCTCCTCGCCGAAGAAAAAGCGCGCCAGCTCCTCGGCTTTCTGCCGGCTCTCAAAGCGGTAATCCGTGCGGATCCAGCTGCGCTGAAAGCCCTGTTCCTCCAACCAGGCGTAATACTCCAGCAAGTGCGCGGGTGGAGTCGGCTGCTCAAAACCTGTCCCCAGCGTCTCCAGCAGCAGGATCATCCCGCCGGGGCGCAGGATGCGGCGCATCTCGGCAAGCACCTTGCCCAGCTCGGCCCGCCAGGTTTCGGGGTTGTCCACCACCACGTAGCATACGCTCCAGCCGGAGATGACCAGGTCGGCCGAGTTATCGGCGGCATCCACCCGGCGGTGATCCGCGACCGCGGTGCTCCAATTGGACAGGCCGCTCTTTGTCAGCCGCCCGCGCGCCACCTCCAGCATGTGCGGAGAAATATCAAACGCCCGGATGGATTGGACCAGCGGGGCCAACAGGCAGGTCAGGCGGCCGGTACCGGCGCCCAATTCCACCACGTCAATTCCATCCACCGGAAGGATGCCCTGGATGGCACGCAGGATGTTGCCCTGGTAGTCCTCGCGGCTGACCAATGCTTCGTATTGCTCCGCCTGGCTGCGGTAAATTTCGGGATGATCGGGGTCAGTCATCGGAGGCCTCTATTTCACCACCACGTCAATCCGCGTGCGCAGGGCTGTGATCGAGCGGCGCAGGTCTTCCACCGCATCGGCGGATCTCTGGATCCGCTCCTGCTCGGCATGCACGTAGCGGGTGTAGGGTGCAATGTTCTCCTTCAGGCGCGCCACGGCGCTGCTGGACTCGCTGGCAAACGCATTCGAAAGCACCTCGTGCAGGTTCTCGCGCAGATCAACGATCTTGCGGCGGAAATCCTCCTTGGCCTTGCCGCGCTTGTAGGGAATGACGAAGAAGCCGACAATCGCCAGCGTTCCGGCAGCAACCATACCGGTGATATCCAGAGCAGAGGAGAGCAGCGCGGTGGAAACCAGCGCCCCCAGCCCCACCGCCCCCACCTCGAAGGCGGCCGTCTGGGCCACAGCTGCTTCCACACCGGAGGCCAACTGACTGGCTTCCTTGACGCGGTCGTAGCGGTCCACCACCGTGGTCACGTCGCGCCCCACTTTTTCAATCAACTCCCGGCGTTGGACCACCTGCGGGTTGGTCACACCGCCGACGATGTGTTCAATATTGAGCGCCTGGCGGCGCTGCAGGTAGGTCATCACCTGCTGCCATTCGCGCAAATCCTTTTCCACCAGCCAGTCAATGATGCGCTGCACCTGGTCGTTGATCTGCCCGGAAATATCTGCCAGCACCTCCTGCTCAAAGGCCGCCCGGATGCGGTCGCCGCGGAACAGGTGATGGATGTTGGTCAGGCGCAGGGTGCGGTCGAAGAAATCCAGCCCGCGGGTTTCCAGGCGGTGCAGGATGTTGTCCACCTCGGCCAGGCGCGGAGCCAGTTCATTCTGCAAATCTTGCTGGTAAGCGCCAACCGTATCGTCCAGCGCTTCCACCGTCACCTGGTCTTCCTTCAGATCATCCTGCTGCGCCTGGACCAACCCGCCGGCCTGGTCCAGCAAATGATCGGCCACGCCCAGCGGGTTGCTGAACTTGAGCCGCAACCGGGCGGTATCATCCAGTTGGGTGGAGATATAGGCTTCCAGCTCATCCAGCCCGCTGGCCGCCCGCAGGCGTTTGCGTTCTGCTTCGTCAGCCTCCCCGGCTGCCCGCTGCGCCGCCCGGGCTGAGACCGGGAAGAGCACCGGTGTTTCTCCCAGGGCGATCGTGGCGTGCTGCAGTACGTAATCCCGGGCTTCCTTCAGGGCGGCCTCATTCTCAAAGATATCCGCCTTGTTCAACGCAAAAACCACCTTCTTGCCCCAGCCGAGGATGCGCTGCAGGAACTGGCGCTCGCTTTCCGTCAGCGGCCGGTCGGCGGAGGTGGTGAACAGCACCAGGTCGCTGCGCGGCACGAACTCATCCGTCAGGCGTTCATGCTGGCGGATGATGGCATTGGTGCCGGGCGAATCCACGATGTTGACCTCTTTCAGCAGCGGCAGGGGATAAGTCACCACGGCGTAGCCCTCATCCACCACCTGCTCGGTCACCGTCTCGCCCCATTTGATCAACGTGACGCGGGTCGTGGTGGGGGTGACGCCCTCCGCCAGCACCTTTGCGCCCAGGATGGCATTGATCAGTGCACTCTTGCCGGAGTTGAACTCCCCCACCACCACGATTAAGAACAGCTCGTCCAACTGCCGGGTGGCGGTTTGCAGGGTGGACAGGGCCTCCCTGGGGATTTCCATCTCAGACAGGCGCACCAGGAGATTGGAAAGGGCTTCTTTTTCGTCGTTCACTAAAAGGGATTGATCGGTCGTCAGCACGGATTGGCGCATGGGATCTCCTATGGATCGATTCTAGGGCAAATTCTCAGGATCGAAAGAAAGGCAAAATGAGGTCAAACCAAGTTTCCTAAGAGATTATACTCCAGGAGAACTCCGCCCTATTCAGCCTTGGGATTATCCTCCCGACCGTGCAGGCGGATGGACTGCCTGGCAATTTCACGTTCCAGGGAAGCGGGGTAAGGCTGCAACCCGGGCTTGATTTCAGGCGGGATTCCGTCAAACATCCACGAGATGCCCAACAGCATCACCGCGGTGTAATGATCAAATTGATCCACGCCGAAAGGACCCGCCCCACCGGCCAGGTTGAGCAGGCTACCCTGGCCGAGCAGGAAGAGGTGCGTATTGCCCAGGTCAAAGCGCTCAATGTGCGCCTTCAAGCGGCGGTGCGGCTGCTGATAAAGCCAATCGATGTCGATTTCCTGGTTGGAATGGCCGGCATTGAAGAGAATGGTGCCGGGATGCACCTGGCGCAACTGCATCTCGCGCAGGATGCCCTTTGCCCCTGTGGCGGTTACGATGATCTCACAGCGCTCCAGCCCTTCGGCCAGGCTGACCGGCTGGCAGCCAAAATGGCGAGCCTCCAGCATGCGAACGGGGTCCAGGTCGGCCACGTGGACGATGGCGCCCAGGTTGCGGGCGCGCTCGGCAATGCCTTTGCCCACCGGGCCGAAGCCAATCACCAGCACCGGCCGGCCGTACAGGCTGAGACTGGTGACATGGTTGAATGCCGGCCAAATGGTATCCCCCACATGGAAGCGGTTGTGCAGGTTCTTGAGGTGAATATTATTCCAGTCAAAGACCGGGAAGGGCAATGTGTGTTTCTCCAGCAGGGTGATGCCGCTGGTGGTGGCCTCCAACGCGCCCTGCACCATGGGCTGTTTATCCAGGTAGGAGACGATCAACTCGCCGCCCATGTCGCACAGGTAGTCCGCCTCGAAAGCGCGCACACTTTTCAGGTTGGCCTCATAATCCGCCTGGCTCATCCCCTGCCAGCCAAAAACGCGGATGCCCATGGCCGCTGCATAGGCCGCCACGGTGTCATCTGTGCTATCCACGTTGCAGGCGCCCATGACAACTTCAGCGCCGGTCTGTTTCAAAGCCGACATCATCAGGATGATGTTCTGACCGGTAATGTGTCCCCAGTAAGCCAGGCGTTTGCCGCGGTAATCCCGCCCGGCAATCTGGCGGCAGTAGTAGTCCGTAATCGGCGAGATCGTGCGGTGCCACTCAATCAAGCCATCGTCCACCTGGCGGGCCAGGTCGGGATTCTTGATCCGTGAATCATCCATGGTTTCATCCTCCTCCAGTAAAAGACTCCAATCAATGATTGTACTGTAATGAGGCTGAAATTGCCAAAAATGACGTCTACATCAACCTTTGACAGGGATGTGGGAAAGGATGTGTTCCGCCAGGGCCGTGATGGTCAACGATGGGTTGACGCTCAGGTTGGCCGGGATGACTGACCCGTCGGCCACATATAGTCCGGGATAACCGAACACCCGCCCCTGCTCATCCACCACCCCCTCCGCGGGAGAGGTGCCCATCACGCAGCCGCCCAGGATGTGGGCAGTGGTCGGGGCATCCAGCAGCACCTCGAACCAACTGCCCTTGGGGTAGCCGCTCATTTTCTCCGCCATCCGGCGGGTCACCTCGTGCGCCACGGGTATATAAGTAGGGATGCGCTTGCCGTCAGGAGGCAGTTCGGAGGCCAGGCCAAAGGGCGTCCGGCGCAGGCGCAAGTAATTCTCTGTGGACTGCATGACCAGCAGCACCGAGGTGCGTGCGCTCTGCCCGGGAATCCACAGTGCGCGCAGGAATTGATACGGGTGTCTCAGGATATTCGCCAGGAAACGCAGTTGCCGCGGGATGCTTCCTCCGCCGTCGGTCAGCAGCGTGGCAATGGCATACATCAGGTCGGAGCCCTTGTTGTAGCGCACCACCTCGATATGCGTATCCGCATCCGGGTAGATCCCGGAGGTAATCGCAATGTGGTCGTTCCAATCCCGGCTCTTATCCCGTGAATCCACCCCCAGGATCGCCTCAGAATTGGTGCGCGTGCGGTCACCCAGCCGCTCAGAGAGGTTCGGCAGCCAGCCCTCCTCCTTGCACTTGAGCAGCAGGTCCACCGTCCCCAGCACCCCGCCGCTGAAGACCACCCCGTCAGCCTGGAACACCTTCGTTTTCCGTAAAAGACCGTGTGAGGGCCGGGTGAGCACTTCATACCCTCCGCCCGGCATAGGACGCACACCGGTCACTTCAGTCTCCGGCAGGATGACCGCGCCAAGCTTCTCCGCCAGGTAGAGGTAATTCAGGTCCAGGGTATTCTTGGCGCCGGTCGGGCAGCCGATCATGCAAGCCCCGCATAATTTACAGCCGGTTCGCTCGGGGCCTTCGCCGCCGAAGTACGGATCCGGGACAGTTTTTTCCGGCTCGCCGAAAAAGACGCCCACCGGGTTAATGTGGAAGGTATCCTCGCCGCGCAATTCCATTCCCACTTCCCGCAACACGTGATCGGCATTGCCCACACCCGGGCATTCCGCCGCGCCCAGCATGCGCCGCGCCTCGGCGTAGTGCGGAGCCAGTCGTTCCTTCCAATGGCCGTCGCTCCATCCCGGCTTGGCGAAAATGGTTTCATCCGGCTCGATCAACTGGTTGGCATAGACCAGGCTGCCGCCGCCCACACCCGTCCCGTGCAGTACCAGCACGTGGCGCAGCAGCGTCAGCGCCTGGATACCCAGCAGACCCAGGCGCGGCATCCAGACGGATTTGCGCAGGTGCCAGTTGGTGGCCGGATAATCCTGGGCGCGGTAGCGTTTCCCCTTTTCCAGCACAGCCACCCGGTAGCCCTTCTGAGCCAGGCGCAGGGCGGAAACGGCTCCGCCAAAACCAGAGCCGATGACAATGAAATCGTAATGGCGAGATTGTTCCACGGGTTATTTACCCTCCTCAATCGCCTTGCTGGCTATCCGGTCCACCAATCCCGGCGCGATCAGCTTGAGCCACTGGCCCAGTTTCCCGCGCAGGGTGAACACATCCTCACGCTGGCGGCGGGTGGCCGCCTTCAGGATCTGGCGGGCACAATCAGCCGTGCCCATGATTTTATCCATCTGCAGGGGGTTGTGCCCCAGTGGCTGGCCGTCCGGCCCAAACCCACGCGCCTGGACGCCCGTATCCACGAACCCCGGGTAGACCATGGTCACCGTCACCCCGGCATCCTTCAACTCAATCCGCAAGGAGTCAAAAAAACCGGCCATGGCATGTTTGCTGGCCGCATATCCGCTGCGGGTGGGCACGCCGCCCTTGCCCGTCAGGCTGGAGACCCCCACGATCCAGCCCTTGGTTTGCTTTAAGTAAGGTAGGGCGTAATACGTGCAATAGACGCTGCCCAGGTAATTGACCCGCATGATCTTTTCAAAAATAACCAGGTCGGTCACCTCGTCAAACCGGGCCCACATGGTGATGCCCGCATTGTTCACCAGCATATCCAGCTTTCCATACGCCTGGATGGTGCTTTGCACCAGCGCCTGGCATTGCTGAGGATCGGTCACATCCGTGGGCACGGCAAGCGCCTGGCCGCCCAGGCCGCGGCACTCCCCTGCCAGGGATTCCAGCAGATCTGCCTGGCGCGCAGCCAGGGTCAATAGCGCCCCCTGGGCGGCCAATTGGCGGGCCAACTCCCGGCCAATGCCGCTGGAGGCCCCGGTGATGATGACAGATAAGTTCTCAAATGGGCGGTCGGTCATGGAATTCTCCTGGCAAGCGAATCAATCTGATTGGTTAACCCCTTTCCATCCAAAATGATTTGCTGGATTTATGCCCTTTATGGATATACTTATTAGGGCTGTCTGGCTATCACGCCAACCGATTTCCGTAATGGCGAATCGGCCGGAAGGAGGTAACTTGTTGGAAGAATCGATCCTTTCCGGCTGCTTCGCTCCAACAAGAAACATGACATTGGTGTAATCAAAAATGAGAGACTGATGTACCTCAGGAGAAGATGAAATGGATAATCCCGTTATTACCGCGATGATGAATCGCAAATCCGTGCGCAAGTACACCAGCCAGCAACCCACCGATGAAGTCATCGAAACCGTGGTTCGCGCCGGGCAGCAGGCGCCCTTTGCCGCCCAGCTCTACAGCGTGCTGCTCAACCGCAAGAAGCGGAATCCGTTTGGCGCGCCGCTGCTCTTCACCATCTGCGTGGATATGCACAAGCTGGAACTCATCATGGCCCGCCGCGGCTGGAAAACCGTTTCCAACAACCTGTCCATGCTGCTTTTCGGCATCCAGGATGCCGCCTACATGGCTGAGAACATGGTCATTGCCGCCGAAAGCCTGGGCCTGGGCAGCTGCTTCCTGGGGATGACGCCCTACAATGCCAACCGCATCCAGAAAAGATACCACCTTCCAAAACGCGTCTTCCCCCTGGTGGAGCTGGTGATGGGCTACCCGGCCGAGGACTTTCCGCCCCGCCCGCGCTACCCGCTGGAATACACCCTGTTCGAGGACCGCTACCCCGAACTGACGGATGAAATGGTGAGCCGTGCCATGCAGTCCATGGATGAGGGATACCTGTCGCAAGGTTATTACATCAAGCAGAAGGCCAAAATTGACATCGAGGTCGAGGGAAAAGAGGATACCTTCACCTACTCCGATTACTCCTGGACGGAGCACATCTCGCGCAAGTGGGGCCAGTGGCTGGCCGATCCTGCCGAACTGCTGGAGCAGCTGGCTGCCTGCGGATTTGAGCCGGACCTGGGCTCAAAAGACAGCCCAAACAGCTAAAGGTTTTTCCGTATCGTCAAAAGATGCGACTTCCAGGTGGAAGTCGCATCTTTTACTTCATATTCAATCAATCCCAGAAATCCGAGGCGATTTCGATCAGGTTACCTTCGGGGTCGGCAACCATGGCGGAACGCATCTTCCAGGGCTCATCCCGCGGTGCGTAGACAGGTTTACCGCCGCCGGCCACCAATTTCTGATAGGTGACATCCACGTTGGCCGGTTTGCCGACGTTAATCGCCAGTTCAAACGTACCGTTAAGATCAGCCGGGAAATCCGGCGTCCTTCCCAGCAAGCCGGGCAGTTCCTTGCGCTCATACATCGAAAAGCGGATCCCCTCGTGCCGAAACTCGGCATACGGACCTTCACCGTTCCAGTCAATTTCAACCCCAATGACATTTTTATAAAAGTCGACCATCCGGCGCATGTCCGTCACAAAGATGCCAATCATATCAAATTTCACGCCCATCCAGCACCTCCATTCAATTCCGATTGCGATCATTGTACTATTTTCTCTTTCTCCCTGGCTGAATTACGCTCAAAACTTACCGGTGAGACCGTGACGTCTGTCCAGGCACAATCCCTGCGCAGGGTCCTGTACGGCGTGTACGCCCTGCTGAAAGTCCACTTTGCCAAAGAAGAAGAAGTCTACCTGCCCATCCTGGACCGCTGGCTGACCCCGGAGTCCGCCCAACAAATGTTTGAATCCATGGAAGCGGCTGCACACCAGGCGAAACACGCCGCCCAGCAGAAGTAAATCCCGGTAATTAAAGCCCTCGATCCCCGCTTTCTTGCCAGATCAGGAAGTCGATGCAAGTGCCCTTCTTTTTCAGAAGGGTACTTGCTTATGGTTGGCTTGAAGCGGGTAAGCCTTCCCGCCAGGCGAGGATGGCTTCCGTGTGCACCGGGTAATGGCTGTAGGTATCCAGGCGCAGACGGCGCCGGAAACGTGTTTCAGTTGTGAATTGCTCCTCGGGGATTGTGCGAACATACTCCAGCAGCCGGGCATGGGTTTCCACCAATCGCCGGCGCACTTCTTCCAGCGCCAGGGTGCTTCTCTGCTCCGTCATCCGGGCGTTGAAAGCATCAATCCCGCCGTAGGTGACGGAGTATCGCGGCGGCCGCCGGCCCGCCAGGATGGTTGGCAAGTGTTTCAGGGCCTCCTCCTCCCACCAGCTGATGTGCGCCATTAAATCCCGTACCGACCAATCCTCCATAACGCCGGGCTGCTGCATCTGTTCGTCTGTCAACCCGGTGTATGAGTCAGTGAATTCACCCCAGGCCTGTTCAAGTTTGTCCAGGATTTGTTGTTTCTTCATTTCGCAATTTCCTATTCTTCGAACACGGCCACCGCCCGCACCGGCGAGCCCGTTCCGCCGCGGATGCGCAACGGCAGGCCGATAAAGCGGAATCGTCCGCGGCCAATCAGCCTGTGCAAGTTGACCAGGTTCTCGTAATGGGTAAAACCCATTTCACCGCAAATTTGGTGCACCTCGCGGTTGGAAACATGCCGCACGCCCGGCGCGGACGGCTCCACCCCGAAGGCGGCAATGCCCTGTCCGCCCAGCCAGCGCGCTGCCGCCGCGCTCAAACCCGGGGCGCGGTCCCAGTCCTTGGTTCCATAAGCCCGCCGGTAATGGTCGGTGTAAAGAAGCACCGTCTCGCCCGGTGAAATTTGCAATCCGGCCGCCGCCAGGGCGGCCTGCAGGTCGGCCACCTCGATTAGTTCCTGCAGTCTTTTATGGGAAAGATCCAGGCAGATACCGGTTGTATAGAACGTGCTCAGCGGCATGGTATCAATCGACTGCCCGCGGTACGCCCGGCCCATGTGATTGAGCGCATCCACGTGGCTGCCGGTATGCTCGCTCAAAGTCAGGCGGTGCACTGCCGGGGAAACGACCTCGCTACCGTCGATGCCCTCCCACTCTTCATGGCTGGCATGGACTGTCATTTCCACCAGCGGCATGCCCGGGAAAACCGGCATGCCGGGGTAGATTTCCTGGCTCAAGTCAATGATTTCCGGCATATCCTTGCTTCCTTTCGTCCGCTGCCGCCTGACTGACTGCCTGCAGGAAGCGCTGCCAGGTTTCATCCGGCTCCCAGATTTCACGCATGGGGAAGGACGCCTCTTCTTCACTTTCCCCCAGTTCCAGCCTGCGATACAGGTAGATAAATGCCGAAACGCGCATATTCATGGCGCAGTGCACCCACACCCGGCGACCGGAAAAGGCGCGCAGCACCCCGGCGAATTGAAAATACTGTTCCACTTCGGGCTGCTCCCACACCACCGGAATCTGCACATACGCCAGGCCCAGCCCCGTGACTAATTCTGCCTCGCCCGCCAGCGCATTGGGCGAGGACGGCAGCGCCAGGTTGATCACCACCTGGATGCCCAATTCCGGCAGCCCAAGCACATCCTGCTCCGAAAGTTGTCCGGAGGTCCACAGCCAATCGAATACCTGGCGGGTGCTAACGGCGTCCACCGTTACTTCTTTCGGCTTGTTTTGACCGCTGCCCGGGCCCGGTTCTCCTCCACCCGGAAGAGCACGATGCGAGTGACCAGTTCATACGGGATGGGCTGACCCAGCGGGAATTGAATGGTGCCCTTCGAAGTTTCATATCCGGCTAATTCGGCAGCAAACTTTTCCACCCCGGAAGAGGTCGGGAAAAAGCTGATGTGGTTTTTGAAAGCAGCAAAGTGAACCAGGTTACCGTGCAGCGTGAAGGTTGGGATGGCGTAGCTGATGGTTTCCTGCGCTTCCGGCGCGGCAGCATGGATCACACTCCGCAGCTTCTGCAGGATTTCCTGCACCTCCGGCGGATAATTGGCGATGTACTCATCCATATTTCTGGCAGTTGCACGGCTGATTGTCA
>CAYOOA010000033.1:0-17676 GCA_964405455.1 uncultured Anaerolineaceae bacterium
GTTAAATAAAAAGATGAGAGCGGAGGGGCTCGAACCCTCAACCAATGGCTTAAAAGGCCACTGCTCTTCCATTGAGCTACGCTCCCAAGCGAGGCCAATTCTATCACCTTACCCCACCTCCGTCAACGATTTTTCCAGGGGGCAACTGCAAACCACCTGCAAAGTCTGCCGGTTGGCAGGGGGCTGCAATCGTTTGACATTAATCCCCCTCGCAGCTAAAATTTGAATTGACTTCCCCTGCGAGGTTTATCGTGAGCAAATGGCCTGGCAAGACAATCATCGGATTAACCGGTAATATTGGCACCGGCAAGAGCGTGGTCCGCAAAATGCTGGAGCACCTGGGCGCGTATGGTATTGACGCCGATACGCTCAGTCACCGCGCCATGGCGCGGGGCGCCCCGGCGTATGCGCCGATTGTGCAGATGTTTGGCCAGTTCATCCTTTCAGCCAACGGAGAAATCGACCGCGGCCGATTGGGGCGAATCGTTTTTTCCGACCCGGATGCCCTGACAGCCCTGGAACGGATCGTCCACCCGCTGGTGGAGCAGGCAGTGGATTTGATTGTCCGGCGAGCGCCCCAGCCGGTGGTAGTCATCGAAGCCATCAAATTGTTCGAGAGCAGCCTGAAGAACAATTGCGACAGCCTGTGGGTGGTCTACTCGCCGCCGGAAATTCAACTCGCCCGCCTGATCAAGAACCGCAAGATGTCGGAGGCGGAAGCCCGCCAGCGCATCACCAGCCAGCCACCCCAGGAAAAGAAAATCAGCCAGGCGAATATTGTCATTCGCAATGTGGGTACCTTTGAGGAAACCTGGAGCCAGGTGGTTCTGGCCTGGCAGAAGACAATCAAGACGGCAATCGCCGAACCAACGACGCTGGTCACCCGGGTGGCAGCCCAGCGCGGTGAATTGACCATCCTGCGCGGTAAACCGCGCCACTCATCAGAAATTGCCGGGCTGATCAACCGTTTGCGGAAACCCAACCCCCCCCTGACCCAGGAAGACGTAATGGGCATGTTTGGCGAAAAGGCCTTCCTTGTGCTCCAATCGGGTGAGACCATGCTGGGCGTGGTCGGTTGGCAGGTGGAGAACCTGATCGCCCGCACCACGGATATCCTGATCGATCCGTATTTACGACTGGAGGATGCCATTCCTCCGTTGATTCAAGAAATGGAACAGGCATCACGTGTTTTACAGTGCGAGGCGTCACTGATCTTTCTATCCCAGGAGATGGCCCAAAACGAACCGCTCTGGCGCAGTCTGGGGTATGAACGGCGAACTCCGCCCTCACTGGGCGTGTTAGCCTGGCAGGAAGCTGCCCAGGAATCGATGCCACCCAATACGATCATGTTTTTTAAACAATTGCGGGTGGATCGCGTTCTGCGCCCCATCTAGACCTGACCGCCGGTTGTTCCGGCGATCCCAGGGGAAATGCCCGTGGCTGAATTTCTCGACGAAATCTTGTTTGTCCTCCAACGCATCACCTGGCTGAGCGTCCTGGATATATTCCTGGTTGCGCTGGTCTTCTTTGTGATCCTGGTGGTGGTGAGCGACACGCAAGCCATGGTGCTGCTGCGGGGCGTGATTGTCGTCATTGTTTTGCTGGCCTTCTTTACCAACGTTTTCCAATTAAGCGCATTTTCCTGGCTGGTGCGGACAACCCTGCCGGCGCTGCTGCTTTCCATCCCGGTTATTTTTGCCCCGGAACTTCGGCGCGGATTGGAACGCCTGGGGCGGGCAGGTTCAAACCCGGCTGGAATGACCCGTGCTCCTTCCGATCAACAAGCCCTGCAGGATACGATCAAGGCGGTTGTCACCGCTGCCGCGCGACTTTCCGCCAAGCAGCATGGTGCACTGATCGTATTGGAACGCCACGACCGCCTGCGCGATTACACCGGCACGGGGACGATGATGAATGCAGCAGTTACCCCGGAATTATTGCTGCAAATTTTCTATCCCAACACCCCCCTGCATGACGGCGCGGTGATCATCTCCAATAACCGCATCCTGGCAGCCGCCTGCGTGATGCCGCTTTCCGCCAGTGGCGTTTTGAAGAGCACGGCTGAGCGCAAGATGGGGCTGCGCCACAGGGCTGCGCTGGGAATCTCCGAGGCGAGTGATGCTGTGGCTGTTGTGGTCTCTGAGGAGACAGGTGCCATTTCAATTGCCCAGAATGGCCGGATGATCCGCCGGTTGGATAGTGAACGCCTGGAGAATGTTTTGATGGCCTTTTACCGGCCATCCGAAACCCCTTCTGCCCCCATCCGCCTGCTGCGCCGTCTTTTCAAAAAGAATGCCGGCAAGGACCGCCAGCGGGAGGACTAAATAGCCAACATGATCCGAAAAATCATCCGCCTCATTCCCACTTTTCTCTTTTCACTGCTGTTGGCTCTGATCGTATGGGGGTTTGCAGTTACTTCCGCTGACCCGGTGGAACAGCGAGTATTTCCACGCCCGGTCAAGATTGAGATCATTGGTCAGGATCCGCGGATGATTCTGACGGGAGAGCTGCCCGGCGAAGTAAACCTCACCCTCAGCGCGCCAAAATCCGTGCTGGATAAACTCGAAAACAACCCGGCTTCTGTACGGGCCGTGGTTGATTTATCCTCGTTGGAGGCTGGTTCGCATACCTTGCCGGTACAGGTACAAATCAACACCCGCCCGGTGAAAGTGGTGGCCCAATCGCCCGAGTCAATCCTGGTCAGCATGGAAGACCTGGCCAGCCGATCCTTGCCGGTGCAATTAATCACCACCGGCCAGGTGGCAGTCGGATTTGAGGCAGGTCAATTGACTCTCAGCCAGGACAGCGTAACCGTATCCGGTCCGCAATCCATCGTGGAAAAGGCCGCCGGTGTGCAGGCCGTCCTGGATCTCACCCAGGCACGCGAGGATATCAACCGCAGTCTGACCCTGCAAGTGGCGGATAAGGCGGGAAATATTCTGGAAGGACTCACCATCATGCCGGAGCAAATTACGGTGTCACAAGCAGTCACCCAAAGGGGGGGCTACCGCACCGTGGTTGTCAAGGTATTGGTGACAGGCCAGGTTGCCAGCGGATACCGCCTGACCAATATCTCTGCCTACCCGGCAGTGGTTACCGTGTTCTCAGCCAATCCAACGCTTGTGGATCAATTGCCCGGCTATGTTGAAACCTTCCCCTTCAGCCTGACCGGGCTGAAGGATGATGTGGACGTGCGGCTGGATTTAATTCTTCCCAGCGGCGTTTCGGTCGTGGGCGATCCAAGCGTTCAAGTGCAGGTGGGAATTGCCACTATTGAAGGCAGTCTGACCATGACCAGCCAGCCAGTCGAATTTCTGAACCTGGATCCAAGCCTGGCAGTAGAAGTTTCTCCGCAAACCGTGGACGTGATTCTCTCCGGTCCGCTGCCCATCCTGGATCGATTGACAACCGCCGATTTGCGAGTGGTGGTGGATTTGAACGGCTTGACTGCCGGGACCTATCAACTCCATCCAACCGTGGAGCTCCAGGTTTCTGAAATTCGGGTAGAATCAATTCTCCCGGAAAGCGTTGAGGTGCGCATCCAGAAAGCGCCCCTGCCCACGCCTACTCCGAAGAGATAAGGAATTTAGATGACGAAACCAGTTGTAGTCCTGGTCGGACGACCCAATGTAGGCAAAAGCACCCTGTTCAACCGCCTGGTGGGAGAACCCATGGCGATTGTGGATGATACCCCTGGCACGACGCGCGACCGCCTGTTTGGTGAGGGGGAGTGGAACGGTGTTAACTTTGATATTGTAGATACCGGCGGTATCGATCCAACTGCGGCCAGCCGCGGTACACCGCTGTCCATCGGCTCGGCGGAGTTTATTGAGCAAATCCGCGCCCAGGCGGAAATTGCCATCCAGGAAGCGGATGCCGTTCTCTTCCTGGTGGATGCCGGCAGCGGTGTCACCCCGGCGGATCGAGAGGTAGCCCAGATTTGCCGGCGCTACCGCCGGGAGCGGGATGGAAAACCATGGCCGCCTGTTTTCCTGGTGGTGAACAAGGCCGATAACGCCAGTCTGCGCCAGGATGCAGCCGAATTTTATGAACTGGGCATGGGGGATCCCTACCCGATTTCTGCCGTGCATGGTACCGGGACGGGTGATCTGCTGGATGACCTGGTGGCTTCCTTTGTGATTGAGCCGGAGGAGGAGGAAGACGATTCAGTCAGGATCGCCATCCTGGGCAAGCCCAACGTGGGCAAGAGCAGCCTCCTTAATCAACTGGTCGGGGAGGAACGCTCCATCGTCAGCCCGATTGCCGGGACGACCCGCGATTCCGTCGATACCCAGATCACTTATGATGGTCTGCCGGTCACATTGATCGACACGGCGGGCATCCGCCGAAGGGGCAAGGTCGTTCCCGGCGTAGAGAAGTATTCGGTCATTCGCTCCATGCGGGCAATTGAACGCTGTGATGTGGCCCTGCTGGTGCTGGATGCCACCGAAGGCATCAGCGCCCAGGATACGCACATTGCCGGTTACATCCTGGATGAATGGAAGAGCGTGGTTGTGCTGGTTAATAAATGGGATGCGGTGGAAAAAACCTCCACTACCATGGAAGAATACACACGCATTATTCAAAAAGAATTGAACTTCATGAGCTACGTGCCGATTTTGTTCATCTCGGCCAAGACCGGCCAGCGGGTGGACCAGGTGATGCCGTTGGCCCTGCGGGTGCAGGAAGAACGCCTGGCACGCCTGACCACCTCCCAGTTGAATAAGATCCTCCAGGCCGCCCAGGACGCACATTCCCCCATATATGGAGGCGGCAGCGGGCAGTTGAAGATTTATTATGGCACACAGGTGCGCTCGGATCCACCGACTTTTCTTATTTACGTCAACGATCCGCGCCTGGCGCATTTCAGCTATCTGCGCTACCTGGAAAACCAGATCCGCAAGGAATACCCTTTCACCGGCACACCCATCCGGCTGGTTTTAAAAGCGCGCCATTAGATTAAAAAATATTTCCTTGCACGGTTGTGGTGAGGGACATATAATCGGTTTAGTATTATACGGAATTGGATTTGGAGGTTGATTGGAAAATCATCAAGTCGAATTTATACCGGAAGAACCGGTTCAACAAGAGCCTTCTGCTGCGCCGGAAACCCCCAAGGGTCGGCCAGCCTGGATGAGTTTTTTGCTGGAAACACTGCAGACCATCATCCTGGCCCTGGTACTGTATTTCCTGATTGACAGTGTGATCGCCCGGGTGCGGGTGGTGAATATTTCCATGCTGCCAACGCTGCACCAGGGTGAGTTCTTAATGGTGAACAAGCTGGCTTATCGTTTTGGCGAGGTGCAGCGCGGTGACATTATTGTGTTCCACTACCCACAAAACCCGGCGGAAGATTACATCAAGCGTGTCATTGGCATTCCGGGAGATACGGTGAAGGTGGATGGTGGTATTGTGTATGTGAATAATTACCCCCTTAATGAGCCGTATATATCTGCACCGCCGACCTATAATGGTGAATGGAAGGTGCCGGAGGGTGGGGTGTTCGTGATGGGTGATAACCGCAACCAGAGTTCGGATTCGCACCAGTGGGGCGATGTACCCCTGCAGAATATAGTCGGCCGGGCGCTGGTGATTTACTGGCCGCTGGAAAATATCCAGATCCTGACGCATCCCAACCTGGTGCAGGCAGCAACTCCTTGATTCTCACCCGCAAGGCGCAAGATCATCAAATTAAGTGTATACTCCAAGATACAATGGAGACACTATGAAGTTGGGTAATATGGAAACCCAGGGCCGACCGTGCGGAGAATGCCCGGCGGGCACATTGCACCGCCGGCCGATCACATTATTGACCTGGTTGGGCAATGAATTGATCACCGTGCCGGACTTTCCGGCCTGGGTGTGCGATATATGCGGCCGGCGGGAGTACGATCAGCGCGCCCTGGCACAACTCAGTCTGATTCTCAGCCCGACGGCCGGGAAGCCTGCTCCACGGCGGCAAAAGATGTCACCGCGCCTGGCGGCGAAAGCGCCACCGACCCGCAGCACCAGTGAATAAAATCCTCCCCCGGTTTTCTGCCGGGGGAGTTCGTTTTTTAACTGGATTGGTTTCCTGGAATGGTTACGGCTGCCAGGCCGGGTAAAGCTCGCGGGTGGTGGAGGAAGTCAGGTTGGTTTGCAACGCTCCGCCGGAGGTCATGATGAACAGGTCCGGGCTGGCGGCCCGGCGCTCCGAGACAAACAGGATCCACAATCCATCCGGCGACCAGGTGGGGGCATAATCGCGATCCGTATTGGTCAATACTTCCGAACGGGCGCCTTTGGAGGCATATTCAACCTTGCCGATGTTCATTTTTTCGCCATAGAACTCACCATTTATCAGGTTAATAGCTCCATCCATTTCCGTGTAGGCGACAAAGGTTCCATCCCGGCTGAATTCGGGCATACTCACCAATCCCTGACGGCCGAACAGTTCGACGGAATCATAAGGCATGGGTGTAGTGTAGAGATCTGTGGCTGTGCGTGGGCGTTGGTAGAGGTATTCAAACCCACGGGCGCGGATGATAAATAGCAGCCATTTCATATCTGGCGAAAATGTTGAATCACCCTCATCATAATCATACGAAAGGCGGGTCAGGTTGCTGCCGTCGGCATTCATCAAGTAGAGCTGGCGCACACCGTCATAGCGGATGGCTGTGAAGGCGATCAATTTACCATCCGGCGACCAGGCGGGCAGGAATTCATCCCCGTTGCGTTTGGTGATGTCTCGAGGTTGAGCGCCGGGCTCGGCCAGGTCCAGCAGGAAGAGATCCCACCCCCAGGCTTCTTTTTCACCCCTGGCAACAAAGAGAAGTTTCTGGCCGTCCGGAGACCAGGCCGGCATGATTTTATCCCCCGGACCCGTGGTAAGTTGAGTTTGATCCCCCAGGCTGAACTTGCTGAAAGCATCCTGGTACAGCCTGGCGGTCCAGATTTGTAATGTAGAATCCTCTTTGGTGTCCGCCGAATAGGCAATCATTTTTCCATTGGCTGCCAGTGCCAGGGTGGGTTCTACTGTGGCGGAGGGCAATGCCGTGGGTTCTGACGTTGCGGTGGGCGGAACAACCGTTTCAGTAGGTTGAGGCATTTCCGTAGGCAGGAGCGGGGTTTCAATTGCCGGAGAAGTGGTTGAAATTTCCCCGGTGGCGGTTGCGGTTTGGATGACCTGGGCGATGTCTGGCGGCGAAGTCGGTTTTAGCAGGCCCAAGGCGAGATAGCCAAGGCCAAACACAATCAGCAAACCAATCCCAACACCCAACCAGATCCACGGGAACGATTTACGCGCAGGTTCTTCCCCTGGGAAGGGCAGCGGGGCAGCAGGCGGCGGTGGAGGAGGGGATTGCACAGTTGGCTGCAGGGGAGGCGGGGCGAATCCACCTGGAGGTGTTGGGCGTTCGGTCAAGCCGCCGGCCGAGCTGATGGTGGGGGCGGTGCTTATTCCGGCGGATACCTGGGGGGTTTTCAAAGTGGCTTGCACACCGCCCTGGCTGGACTGGAAATTTGGATCTGCCAGACTGCGATTGAATTCATATACGTTGATGAAGCGTTCATCCGGGCGGATGGACAGGGCACGCAGGATTGCCCGCTCCACGTGAAACGGAATTTCTGGATTGAACTGGCGCAAGGGTGGCAGGGCTACCTGGTTGAGAACGCGCTGCAAACCATCCGGGGGTTTTTGACCGGTGAGTAAAACGTATAATGTGGCAGCCAGGGAATATTGATCCGAGTACGGACCGGTAATGGCGTTGCCATACTGTTCCGGCGGAGCAAAACCTGGCGTATAGCCGAATGCGCCGCTGGCCGTCGGCTGATCAGAACCCTGGGATTTGGCCAAACCAAAATCCACCAGGATCACTTCGCCCTCGGGGGTCAGCTTGATGTTGGCAGGCTTAATGTCCCGGTGGATCACAGGCGGGTTCTGGCTGTGCATGTAATTGAGGGCCGAACCAAGCTGGCCGGCCCAGTCCAACACCCGGGCCAGGGGGAACTGACGTTGGGTTTCCAGCAGGTTGGCCAGGTTTTCACCGGGGATGTAATCCATCACCAGGTATTGTTCCGCACCGATGACAAAATAGTCCGTGACGCGCGGCAGGTTGGGGTGGCGCAAGGCGGCCAGGAGTTGGGCTTCGCGGAGGAATTGCCCTGCGCCAAGGGGATTGGGATTGCGGTTAACTTTGACGGCCACCTGGTGTTCCAGGGTGGCATCATAGGCCAGGTAGACGGCACCCATGCCGCCCTGTCCAAGCAGGTGGAGGATGCGGTAGCGGTCGTTCAGAATAGATTCGGGTTCGAGGGTCATGCGAGCAACCTACCGGATGAAAAATAAGATGTGAGAGATTGGGAATAGTGTAGCATGGATTGTTCAACGATATATCCCCAAAAAGCAGAACTTGAGGTAGAATCGCCGGGTTGACCTGCCTGGATCACAATCATTTATAAGAAATGGTTGTTGACAGAATCGCGGCAGGATCGTATAATTCGAAGGCTTTGCTCCCAGCGTGGAGCAGAAATTTGCATCCCCAACTTCCCCGCCGGCCGGCGGATTGAGCAACAGGCGCGGACCAGGCGGCGAAGTGAAGATTGGAGACGAGGTTATGAAGTACGCAATCATTGAGTCCGGCGGCAAGCAGTACAAAGCCGTCGAGGGCGGATATATCGAAGTGGATATTCTGCCCGTGGAAGCCGGCCAGCCGGTGGAACTGGACACAGTTCTCCTGGTGGCGGACGGCGAGAAGGTAGTCGTTGGATCCCCGGTTGTGGCCGGCGCTCGCGTCGTCACCACCTCCATGGGGCAGGTGAAGGCTGACAAGCTGGTGGTTTTCAAATACAGCCCCAAGAAGCGCATTCGCGTCAAGACCGGCCATCGCCAGCAATACACCCGACTTAAAGTCGTTTCTATTGAGATGGAGTAGAAAATGGCACATAAAAAAGGTGGTGGTTCGACTCGTAACGGCCGCGACAGCAATTCCCAGCGGCTGGGCGTCAAGCGCTATGCGGGTCAAAAGGTTATCTCCGGTAACATTCTGGTTCGCCAGCGCGGTACGCACATCAAACCCGGTTTGAATGTGGATATTGGCAAGGACGACACCCTGTTTGCTGTGGCAGACGGTGTGGTTGTGTTTGAAACATTGCCCAACGGTCAAAAACGCGTCAGCGTTCAGCCCGAAGAGGCGAATTAAGTTGGCTGCTTCCTGCAGCGTCGGACGCAACGGCGGCTGACGGATGCAGGAGTATTCCGAACGAAAGGCTGGATTTTAGCGATGAAAAAGGGTATTCACCCGACTTATTACCCGGATGCCAAGGTGATTTGCGCCTGCGGCAATACCTGGACAACTGGATCAACCCGCAAGGAAATTCGCACTGAAGTGTGCTCAAAGTGCCACCCGTTCTTCACCGGTCAGCAGGCTCGTATGCTGGACCGCGAAGGCCAGGTTGACCGCTTCTACAAGAAGTTGCAGGCTGCCCAGATGCACGTCAACGAACGCCGCGCCCGCGAAGAAGCCCGTACTTCCCCCAATCGCCCGATTACTGAACTGGGCCTGGGGACCCGCCCGACCGAAGCGCTGGCCAAGGCCGGCATCACCACGGCCGGACAGGCGCTGGACAAACTCGCACAAGGCGAAGAAGCCATCCTGGCGATCGAAGGTTTTGGCCGCAAGGGTTTGATCGACCTGCGCAAGAAACTGCGCCAGCTTGGTTATGATGTTCCGGCTGCCCCGGAAACCCCGGCTGAGTAAGCAACTCCATTGATTTCACCAGAGGGCGTCGCAAGACGCCCTCACTGTTTTAATGGTTCAATTTCATAAAAGCCATCTGCAGATGGTGCTGATGACGCAGATACTTTATTAATCAATCCACAATAATGCGGTATATGCTAGTCAGGCCATTATCGACCACGCAAAATGATTGTACCGGTTTCCAGACCGAGCATAAAATATGCTCGTTCACGGTCTCCCTCTGGGTGCTTTGCAAGGAGAGCTGAACGATCAGATGAAATATCTAAATAGAGAAAAATGGCAGGATGTGTCATTCCAAAGAAGCAAAGCAACTGAGGCGATCTTGATTTGAGATGCTTTTCCCCGCATTTAGGAGAGTATATCCCCCCTGAAGGGGCTCGAAAAGACAACAAGAACTTAGCCCTATCTCTCGTCTTTTCTCTAATTCTCAGCCAGCTTTCCGCTCAAACTTTCGTGATACAATTTCCCCATCCACCTTTCACCATTCACGGTTTCTGCGAGGGACGAATGAAACACCATTCTGGCTCAATCGAAGTGGTCTGCGGTTCCATGTTCAGCGGCAAGACGGAAGAATTGATCCGGCGCTTGCGCCGGGCGGTCATTGCCCGCCAAAAAGTCCAGGTATTCAAACCGGCTATTGATATCCGCTACGCTGTGGAGAAGGTAACCTCCCACGCCGGAATGGATTTCGAAGCCATTCCCATTCGTTCCAGCCGGGAAATCCTGGATCACCTGCTGCCGGATACAACCGTGGTGGGTGTGGATGAAGTGCAGTTCATGGATTCCGATGTTGTTTCTATCTTGAAGCAACTGGCTGACCACGGCATCCGGGTGATTGCAGCCGGCCTGGACATGGATTTTCGAGGCGAGCCGTTTGGCTGCATCCCGACTCTGCTGGCCGTGGCGGAAAAGGTGGATAAGTTACAGGCCATTTGTATGGTGTGCGGCGAGCCGGCCTCCCGCACCCAGCGCCTGGTTAACGGCAAACCGGCCAATTACCACGACCCGGTGGTCATTGTCGGGGCTGCAGAAATGTATGAAGCGCGCTGCCGCCAACATCATGAAGTACCTGGCAGATAACAACTGGAGGAACCATGCAGGATTATCATGACTTCCTGGGGGAAGTGCTGATCTCTGAGGAGCAAATCGCCCGGCGCGTGGCAGAATTAGGCGCGGAAATCAGCCGCGATTACAGGGATGGCAACCTGCTGTTGGTCTGCATCCTGCGCGGAGGAGTGGTCTTTCTGACCGACCTGATGCGCAAGATCAGCGTGCCGGTGGCCGTGGAATTCATGGCTGTCTCCTCCTACGGCGCTGGTAAGCGCGAGTCGACCGGACAGGCACGCATCACGCTGGATCTGAATGTTGACATCCGGGATATGGATGTATTGATTGTGGAAGATATCATTGACAGCGGTCACACCCTGGCCAATGTGCTCGAGGTGCTTTCCACTCGCCGTCCCAGGAGCCTGTACATCTGCACCCTGCTGGATAAGGCCGAGCGGCGCGAGGTGGAAGTGCCGGTACGCTACAGCGGTTTTGTTATCCCGAACAAATTTGTCTTCGGCTACGGCCTGGATATTGACGAGTATTACCGCAACCTGCCGTTTGTAGGTGTGGTGGACCTCAACCGATATAAAGTGGAGTGACATTGAACCCGTTGGAAGCATTTGCCGGCCCGATCCAGGCGCTGCTAAAAAATTGCAGGCCGGAGCAGGGGGTGTACCTGGTGGGCGGCGCCGTGCGGGACTTGCTGCGGGGTGTCCCGCTGCACGACCTGGATTTTACCCTCCCCGAGCCGGTCAAACCGGCCGCCCGCGGCCTGGCAGCCGCTCTGGGCGGCGCGCTCTATGCGTTGGACGAGTCCCGCGGAACTTATCGGATCGTCGAAACACACCCGGACGGCAGACGGTTCACCTATGACCTGGCTGCCCTGCGCGGCCAGGATCTCCAGGCTGACCTGGAGGACCGCGATTTCACCTTGAACGCCATCGCAATTGATTTGCGCAGCCCTGACCAGTTGATTGATCCGCTGGGGGGTGCGCAGGATTTGCACGATGCAGTTCTGCGAGCCTGCACCCCGGCTTCTTTCCAGAACGACCCTGCCCGGGTGCTGCGGGCGGTACGCCAATCCATCCAGTTTCACCTGCATATCGAAAAGCAGACGCTGTCAGCGCTCAAACAGGCCATCCCCGGTTTGGAGCGGGTTTCCATGGAACGGCAGCGGGATGAGTTCATGCGCATCCTGGCCGGTGGGCAGCCTGCCGCAGCCCTTCGTATTCTGGATCAACTGGGCGTGCTGGAGCGGCTGCTGCCTGAAATCCAGGCGATGAAGGGGGTGGAACAATCCGCTCCGCATGTACTGGATGTTTGGGGACACACCCTGGCGGCGGTTGGCGAACTCGAGCGGGTCATCGGCAGCCTGGCGGAACCTTTCACGGAGGAGAAATCCTCCAGTCTGTGGATGGGAATTGCCAGCCAGCACCTGGGAAGATATCGGCCACGGTTGACAGAATATGTGCAGGCGGAACTCGTGGCGGAGCGTCCGCGGCGAGGGCTGCTGATGCTGGCTGCCCTGCTTCACGATGCCCGGAAACCGCACAATCGCACGGTGGATGAACACAACAAAGTTCATTTTTACAACCATGATGAAGAAGGGTCGCATACTGCCAGGGAGGCTGCCCGGCGCCTCAAACTTTCCGAGGACGAAGCCGATTTTGTGGCCCGCCTGGTGGGCGGACACATGCGGGTGCATCACCTGGCGAAAACCGGACGGCCTGTTTCAAGGCGTTCCGTTTATCGTTTCTTCCAGGGGACCGGGGATGCGGGTGTGGGTGTGGTTTTGCACAGCCTGGCCGATACCCTGGCCACCTACGGCTTCACCCTGCCCCAATCCACCTGGGAAGCAGAGGTAAATACAGGCAGAACACTGCTGGAAGCCTGGTTTGACAAGCCCGAAGAGTCTGTCAACCCTCCCCGAATTATCACGGGTAGTGATATGATTCAAATACTGGGGCTGCAACCCGGACCGTTGATCGGCCGGATCCTGGCAGCCGTTACAGAGAAACAGGCCTGCGGTACGATCATCACCCGCCAGCAGGCACTTGACCTGGCAGCCCGGATGGCTGCCCAGGCTTTATCGGCAGAAGGAGAAGCTGATGGAACTGAAGCCCATTGACCTGTATTACGAAGAAGTCGGATCCGGAGTGCCGCTGGTCCTGATCCATGGTTTTCCGTTGGATCACACCATCTGGCAGCCGGTCGTACCCCTTTTGCAGGATTCAGCCCGCATCATCCTGCCCGATTTGCGTGGATTTGGAAAATCCCCGGCACCCAAGGGGACCTATTCCATGCGCCTGATGGCGGAAGATATGCTGCGCCTGTTGGACCGGTTGCAGATTGAGAAAGCCATCCTGGCCGGGCATTCCATGGGCGGCTATATCGCCCTGGCGTTTGCCCGTGCTTATCCGCAGCGCCTGGCCGGACTGGGCCTGGTTGCCTCGCAGGCCGAAGCGGACGCCCCGGAGCGCCGTCATTCACGCCTGAATATCGCCGACGAGGTGGAACGCAAAGGTGTGCGGGTGGTGGCGGATGGAATGCCGGTGAAACTGACCGCCAACCCGGAAATTGCAGCCCAACTGCATGAGCTCATCCACTCCACCACCACGGTGGAAGGGGTGGCAGGCTGTATGCGCGGCATGGCCGAGCGGCAGGATGCCTCTGAATGGCTGGGCGAGATCACCGTTCCCGCGGTGGTGATTGCCGGCGCGCAAGATGGGATGATCCCGGTGGATAAAGGCCGTTCGATGGCCACCCTGCTGGGACGATCCTGGTTGGTGGTGATCGAGAATGCCGGCCACATGCCGATGATGGAAGCCCCCCGGCAGGTGGCGGATGCGCTGAAACAGTTATTGAAATCCGTTACCGGTTGCGAAAGCTGCTAGAAAAAGCATCACCCCGGCCAGCGGCCGGGGTGAATTTTTTAAGGGTAGATCTCATTAAGGATGGGTTCGTAGAAACAACGGCAGCCCATGCCGTGGGAGCAGCCCTCCACAGGCAGGTGGGGCACGGCGTCTTTTTCATACGTACCGGCGAGTTGCTGGCAGGTGGGGCAGCAATCCTTGTTGACCACAATGCGGATCATTTTGACGCGCGGATTGGCCTGGAACTTCTTCAACGCGACGGCCACAGTGGCCGTTTCACGTAAATCTGCCTGGCAGTTGGGGCAAACGACCGCCGAATCGGGTGATTGTGTGTTGCACCGAGAACAAGTTTGCACAGTAAGCCCTCCCGTTATGTTTTGTAAATTTTACTACAAATTGGAGTGAAGTAGCCTTTTTAAACCAAAAACGCCCATTTTAGGGCGTCCTTGGAGTTAATTAAGGCTAGACAATAAGGGTGCGCAGGCCTTGCTCCACCCAGTTGCGGCGGACGAGCTTGTTGATGTGGGCAATCAGTACACCGCTGGTGACCGGCTTGATCAGGTAATCGTCCGCGCCGGCATCCAGGGCAGCAGCCACCATGCCGGGGCTATCCAGGGCGGAGAGGATCAAGATGGGCGTCTTGCTTGTTTCGCGGACTTTGCGGCACACCTGCCAGCCATCCATTTCCGGCATCATTAGATCCAGGATGAGGATATCCGGGTTGTGCTGGGCTGCCTGCGCCAAGCCGTCCTGGCCGGTCAATGCGGTCAATATCAAGGCTCCGGTGGGAGCCAGCAGGACTTTTAGTAAATCTGTCATGGCGGGGTCGTCATCGATGACGAGGATTTTCATAAGGTCTCCTCTGGGGTTGGCTTGCCTCTATTATGCTAGAAATACGGAAAACTGTACCTTGCAACCGCTTTACAATCGGCTGGTTCAAACAAATCTGTGCAATCATCCTTTTTATGGTAGAATCTTTTACTTAGCGGCCTCTGCCGTTTGAAAACTTCCATTCGTCCGCAAGGACATTTTTTGTAGATTTGGAGGATTGTAACGTGACAAAGAAATGGGTGTATTTATTCAATGAATTGGATCAGGCGAAAGCCTATGTAGGCGGCGACTGGGACAAAGTTCGCGGCTTGCTTGGCGGTAAGGGTGCCAACCTGGCAGATATGTACAGCATCGGCGTTCCGGTTCCGCCGTTCTTCACGGTCACGACCGAAGCCTGCAATGCCTACCTGGCCGCTGGCAACCAGTTCCCCGAGGGCACCTGGGACCAGATGATGACCAGCCTGCATGCCATTGAGGCTGCTTCCGGCAAAAAGTTCGGAGACCCGGCCAACCCCCTGCTGGTTTCCTGCCGTTCCGGCGCCAAGTTCTCCATGCCCGGCATGATGGACACGGTGTTGAACATCGGCCTGAATGATGAAACCGCTCGCGGCATGGTTGCCCTGACTGGCAACGAACGTTTCGTGTACGATTCCTACCGCCGGCTCATCCAGATGTTCGGCTCGGTCGTTAAGGGCCTGCCGGATGAGGCTTTTGAAGACGTTTTGGATGAATTCAAAGCCGGGAAGGGTTACAAATCCGATACTGACCTGACCGCCGAGGATCTGAAGGTCCTGACCGGTGAATTCCAGAAGGTCTATCGCAAGGAAATGGGCGAGGACTTCCCGCAGGATCCCTTCGAGCAGATCCGCGCCGCTACCGAAGCCGTTTTCGGCTCCTGGAACGGCAAGCGTGCCATCGATTACCGCCGCGCCACCAACATCCCGGATGACCTGGGTACTGCGGTCAATATTGTGACCATGGTCTTTGGCAACATGGGCTGGGATTCCGGCACCGGTGTGGCCTTCACCCGCAATCCTGCCACCGGTGAACGGCTCATGTACGGCGATTACCTGCTGAACGCCCAGGGTGAGGACGTGGTGGCCGGTATCCGCAATACTTTGAAGATCGAAAACCTGGCAAACGACATGCCGGAAGCTTATGCCCAGTTCCTTGAAATCACCAAGGCCCTGGAACTGCACTACAAGGATATGCAGGATGTCGAGTTCACCATCGAACGCGGCCACCTGTGGATGCTGCAGACCCGCTCCGGCAAGCGCTCCGCCCAGGCGGCAGTGCGCGTGGCAGTAGATATGGCCAATGAAGGCCTGATCAGCCACGAAGAAGCTGTGGCGCGCGTGACCCCCGGCCAGGTGGATACCCTGCTCCACCCGCAGTTTGAAGAAGCTGCCGCCAAGAAGGCCGTCAAGGAAGGCCGCCTGTATGCCTCCGGCGTGAATGCCGGCCCGGGCGCCGCGGTAGGCCAGATCTACTTCGATGCCGATACCGCCGAGCGAATGGCCAAGGAAGAGAAGCAGGATGTCATCATGGTTCGCCCGTTCACCAAGCCGGATGACGTGCACGGCATGCTGGCCGCGCGCGGCATTCTGACCAGTGAAGGCGGCGCCACCTCCCATGCGGCCGTGGTTGCCCGCCAGTTTGGCGTGCCCTGTGTGGTGGGTGCCTCCTCCATCCGCATCGACCTGGACCGCCGGGTGATGGAAGCGGGCGGTGTGGTTATTCGCGAAGGTGAATGGATCTCCGTGGACGGCACGACCGGCAAGGTGTATGTTGGTAAACTGCCCATGATCAAGCCGTCGTTGGAAGAGCAGAAGGACCTGCTAACCCTGTTGGAATGGGCGGATACAGTCTGCGCCCAGCCGGGTGTACGCAAGTTCCCCGAAGGCTGGCCGACCACCGGTTTGCAGGTGTGGGCCAATGCCGACTATCCGAAGGATGCCCGCCGCGCCCGCTCTTACGGCGCCAAGGGGATTGGCCTTTGCCGCACCGAGCACATGTTCTTTGAGACCGAACGCCTGCCCCACGTGCAGACGATGATTTTGAATGCTGAATCCGCCCAGCGCCTGCTGAACGTCATCATCCGGCTTGAACGGGTGCTGGCGAGCGGCAAGGAAGAGGGCAAGGCAATCAATGCCGAACGCCGCGCTCAACTGGAACGCGACCTGCGGGATGCCAAGGCGAATGCCGAAGCCTCCCCGGCCGTCAAGGCTTACCTGGGTGCCCTGGATGTGCTGCTGCCCTTCCAGAAGGCTGATTTCTACGGCCTGTTTGAGGCGATGGACGGCTACCCCGTCATCATCCGCCTGATTGACCCACCGCTGCACGAGTTCCTGCCCTCTGATACCGAGCTGGAAGAGAAGATCATCACCAGCCGGATTGACGGCATGGCCTCCTATGTGCTGGGTAAGGGCGAGCCGAAAGAGGTCCGCGATTTGGAAGTGGTGCTGCAGGCAGTTGAAAAACTGCATGAAAGCAACCCGATGATGGGTCTGCGCGGTATCCGCCTGGGCATCATCTACCCTGACCTGATGAAGATGCAGGTGCGGGCGATCTTTGAAGCCGCTTCCGATGCCGCCCTGGCCGGTTTCGTGGTCAAACCCGAAGTCATGATCCCGCTGACCGGGCATGTGAACGAACTCAAGCACATCCAGCCCACCCTGGAAGCCATTGCGGAAGAAGTGATGACGACCAAGGGCGTGATGGGCAAGGTTCACTATAAATTCGGTACCATGATTGAAATCCCGCGCGCGGCTGTGACCGCCAGCGAGATTGCCGAAGTGGCCGAGTTCTTCTCCTTCGGTACCAACGACCTGACCCAGATGACCTTCGGCTACAGCCGCGACGATGCAGAGCGCTCCTTCCTGGTCCGCTACGTGGAAGAGGGCATCCTGCCCAAGAACCCGTTCCAGACCCTGGACCGCGACGGCGTTGGCCGCCTGATGGATATTGCCGTCAAGGACGGCCGCAAAGCCCGCCCGAGCCTGGAAGTGGGTATCTGCGGCGAGCACGGCGGCGATCCGTCCTCGATCGAATTCTGCCACCTGGTTGGCAATAACTATGTGTCCTGCAGCCCCTTCCGGGTGCCGGTGGCCCGCCTGGCTGCGGCCCATGCTGCCCTGAAGTACAGCAAGGGTATGAAGCTGGACCTGTAAGATCCATGAGTTTGA
>CAYOOA010000033.1:17776-24180 GCA_964405455.1 uncultured Anaerolineaceae bacterium
GACCTGTAAGATCCATGAGTTTGAAGGGCGGGGCGGACTTCATCAGTCCGCCCCGTTTTGTTTTCCCTTGCAGGGGGATTCGCCGGGGATGACACAGATGGGCGCAGATAAAACAAGAAAAATGGATGAAATGTTATGAAAACGAATTTCCTTTGTAGATAGCGGGTGGAAACTAATGCGAATGAAAGCCCGGGAGATAGATGTCTCAAAACTGCAAGGGGGCTGTAAGCCGCTTTGGCTGTCTGACAGCTTGCATTTGGGCTAAAATAAAATCTGGCAGGCCAGTTGGCACTGCTTTTGCACTGTGTGAGATGATATCTTCCACACCAGGAGCTAGGCATGGCAGAATCTCAAACTGATACCACTCCCCGCAGCGGAGCGACCTCATTTACACGCAGCGGGTTTTTCCGCCGGGAAATCGGCCTTCCGGCTGCCACCCTGTTTGCTTTTTGCGCCATCGGGTTGAGCCTGGGGGGACTGTTGCCCTATGCGACAGCCACCGGTTTATTCCCGGGTGTCAATATTTTCCAGTTCACCCTGGTGGCCGCCGGGGTGGCCCTGATTTTTGGTGTGATTTACTCCACCATTGGCGGCCTGGTGCCGTACAACGGAGCGGATTACGTACTCACTTCACGCGTCTTCGGCGGGGGAGTAGGTTTTGCCTTCAGCTTTGCCTTTATCATCCTGCTTGGGCTGGCTGCCGGTGCGATCGTGACCACAATTCCCCGCCTGATACTACCGGGGTTGCTGGCAACCCTTGGTTCCGTCCAATCGATCACAACCACAGATTTAATCACATCCATTTCCCAGCCGCAGACGGCCATTATCCTGGGTACCATCCTGGTAGTGGTCGGCTTTGGTGCATCCATCACACCCCGCCGGTTCATCCGTTGGATCCTGGGGATTGGAGCCGTGTTGACCCTGGTCGTGTGGGTGTGGATGGCGATTGCCTTGATCGGCCGCACCGGGGCCCAGTTCCCACCGGCCTGGGATGCCGCCATGGGTGTGGATAATTACGTCTCCCGCCTGAGCGCTGCCACAGCCCGCGGCATGCAGATCAACCAGGATAAGCAAATGGCCAACCTGGCCGGGCTCGCCCTGGCCCTGTGGGTCTTCTTTGGCTCCTTCTCGCTGGTGAATGCCGCAGGCGAAATGAAAAAGCCCGGGCGGGACCTGCCCCTCAGTCATATAATCGCCACGGTTGTTGGCGGCGGGTTGGTGATCGGGGTGGTTTTCCTGGTCAAACGATTGGTCCTGCCGACCTGGTATTCTGCGGAAAGCTTCCTATTCCTGCAAGGCAGCGAGGAGCAGGCCATGCCGTGGGTCTTCTTCTATACCTCCATTTTTCTGAAATCCCCCTTCTTTACAATCATGCTGCTGATCACCTGGCTGCTGGGCTTCATCACGCTGCTCCAGACTATCTTCTTCTATGCCAGCCGGATTATCTGGGCATGGGGGCGGGATCGGCTGGTACCCGAAGCCTTGGCGTTTATCCACCCGAGTTGGCGCAGCCCGTTGGTGGCAGCCCTGGTCTTTGCCATCCTCGTGCAGGTGGGTGTGATCGCTGCCGTCCAACTGCCGCGCCTGCTGCTCAGCCGGGCGTATATCTTCTCATTGATGGCCTTGATGATCATTCCCTTACTGGCGGTGATTGTGGCTGCGTTCACCCGGCGGAGTTGGTTTGAGACCGCTTCCGGCATGGCCCGCTGGCGGATCGGCAAATTCCGCATCATCAGCCTGTTCGCATTGATCGGGGTGGGGTACCTGGGTGTGGCTATTTATCTACTCGCCAGCAACCGGTTGGGATTGACTTTCTTGCCCTGGGGAGAGGCAGCCTTGACGCTGGGCTTGTTCCTGGCAGGGCTGGCCTGGTATTTCATCCGGCGGGCCTGGCTGAAACGCGAGCAGATCAACCTGGATGAGCGTTTCCGGACTTTACCGGGGGATTAATCAGGTCTGATGAAGATTGAGCGGGAGGATTTATTTAATCCTCCCGCTTTTATTGTACAAGCTTATTAAAACCCTCTCATAAACCATGTCTTTCCTGGCCAGATTTGGTAAAATAAATTAATAGAGAATGATCCGGCTGGATGCGCTTGCAAACCGTCCAGCCTTAAATAAGGAGGGACCTTCAAATGGAGAAGGCCGAACATCTACGAATCTATAATCAAATGGTGGTGATCCGGCGGGTGGAAGAACGCGCCGCCGAGCTCTACCAACAGGGGAAAATCGGCGGCTTCCTGCACCTGTATATCGGGCAGGAAGCTGTCAGCACCGGACTGGTGGCAGCCCGCCGCCCGGAAGACCGTTTCATCACTGCCTACCGCGACCACGGCCTGGCGATCAATGTCGGCATCCCGGCTAAAAAGGTGCTGGCCGAACTGCTTGGCAAGGCCACCGGCGTTTCCAAGGGTAAGGGCGGCTCGATGCACATGGCGGATGTCAATCTGAATTTCTGGGGCGGGCATGCCATTGTCGGCGCGCACCTGCCGATTGCTTCCGGGCTGGCGCTGGGCGATGCCTACCGTGAGACTTCCGGCGTGACCGTCTGCCTGTTTGGGGACGGAGCGACTAACATTGGCTACTTCCACGAGGCGTTGAACCTGAGCAAGGTGTGGAACCTGCCCGTTTTGTGGGTGTGCGAGAATAACCGCTACGGGATGGGCACCGCGGTCGAGCGGGCTTCTGCGGTTTCAGAGATCCGCCAGAAGGCCGACGGCTACGGCATGACCAGTGAGCGGATCGACGGAATGGACGTGATGGAAGTGATGAACACCACCGCGCGCCTGCTGGCGCAAATCCGCGGCGGCAGCGGGCCGATCTTCCTGGAGATCAACACTTACCGCTTCCGCGGCCATTCGATGGGCGACCCGGAACGCTACCGCAAACCGGAAGAGATCCACAAGTGGCAGGAGAGCGACCCGATCGGCATCTATCGACGCTACCTGGTAAAGAACGAGATTGCCAGTGAAGCCGAGTTGGATGAGCAGGATGACCTGGCGGAGGCCGAAGTAACCGAAGCGGTCCAGTTCGCTGAATCCAGCCCGGAACCGGCGCCGGAAGATCTTTACAAAGATATCTACGTGGAAGAATAAGGGAGACGGCCATGGCAAGAATAACGATGCGTGAAGCCATTTCCCAGGCTTTGTGGGAAGAGATGGAAAGCAACCCGGATGTTTTCATCCTGGGCGAGGAAGTGGGCGTGTGGGGCGGCACCTATGCCGTGACCAAGGGCTTTTATGATCACTTTGGCCCGCGGCGGGTGCGCGATACACCCATTTCTGAAAGTGCCATTATCGGTGCGGCGATCGGGGCGGCTATGACCGGCCTGCGCCCGGTGGCGGAACTGATGACGATCAACTTTGCCTTCTCCGCAATGGATCATATAGTTAATGAAGCAGCCAAGATGCATTACATGTTCGGCGGGCAGATGCTGCTGCCGCTGGTCATCCGCACGGTGGGCGGCGGCGGACGACAGTTGGGCGCCACCCACAGCCAGACGCCGGATGCGATCTTTGCCCATTTCCCCGGGCTGACCGTGGTGGCTCCCGGCACGCCGGCGGATGCCAAGGGTCTGCTCAAAGCTTCCATCCGCTCGAACAACCCGGTTTTCTTCATTGAACACGCCACACTCTACCAGACACGCGGAGAAGTGCCGGCCGGAGATTTTATCGTCCCGATCGGCAAATCCACCATCCAGCGCCCCGGGCGGGATGTGACCATTGTGACCTACAGCAAAATGCTGGAGGTCTCGCTCAAGGCGGCCGATCAACTGGCAAAAGACGGCGTCGAGGTCGAAATCGTGGATCTGCGCACCCTGCGCCCTTTGGATATGGAGCCGGTGCTGGATTCCTTCAAAAAGACCAACCGGGCGGTGATCGTCGAGGAAGGCTGGCCTTCCTTTGGGGTGGGTGCGGAAATTTCCGCCCGCATTTATGAGCAGGCATTTGATTACGTGGACGCGCCGATCAAGCGGGTGGCGCAGAAGGAAGTTCCGCTGCCCTACAACCGCACATTGGAACAGATGGCGCTGCCGCAGGTGGAGGATGTGATCCAGGCGGTTAAGGAGGTGCTGTAATGCCCGAAACGATCAGTATGCCCAAACTCGGCTTTGATATGGCCGAAGGAACGCTCGTCCGCTGGGTAAAGCTGGAAGGTGAGACGATCAACAAGGGCGATGTGCTGGCCGAAATTGAAACCGACAAGGCCACCGTGGAAGTTGAATCCTCGGTGAGCGGCAAGGTGGCCCGCCACCTGGTGGAGAAGGGTACTTCCGTGCCGGTGGGAACGCCGATTGCGATTATCGCCCTGGCTGGAGAGAAGGTGGAGGAAGCGGCTGCTTCAGCAGGTTCACCGCCTGCTCCGGCGGCCAAACCCCAGGTTGCCGCAGCCGAACATCTGGCTGCCCCGCGGGATGTGCTGCCGGCGGATGCAGCTCCCGCTGCGGAAGTGCCAACCGGATCCGTCAAGGCGTCTCCGCTGGCGCGCAAGATGGCGATTGATGCCGGGCTGGACCTGCGCGGGATGCGCGGCAGCGGCCCGGAGGGTCGCATCGTCAAGCGGGACGTGGAAGCCGCCCTGACCGCCCCCAAAGCTGCCCCGGTTGCGACTCCGACTGCCCCGGTAGCAGTGCAGGCGGCTGCGCCCGCAGTCATTCCCCCGCCCCCGGTCTTTGTGCCCGGACAGGTACCGCCGGATGAACGCATCCCGCTGGACCGGCTGCGCCAGGCGATCGGCCGGCGGATGGTTGAATCCAAGCAGCAGGTGCCGCATTTCTACGTTACGGATGAGTACGATGCGGCTGCCTTGATGCAGATGCGCAGCGAAATCAACGCCTTCCTGGCCGAGGACGCCAAGCTCTCGGTCAATGACTTTATCATCAAGGCGGTTGCCCTGACCCTGCGCCAGTTCCCCAACCTGAACGCCTCGCTGGGTGAAAAGGAATTGATCCGCCACGGGCATGTCAATGTGGGGGTGGCAGTGGCGGTGGAAGGCGGCCTGCTGACCGTGGTTTGCAAGGATACCGATCAGAAGCCGCTGCGCCAGATTTCGACCGAGATCAAGGAAATGGTTGCGCGCGCCCGCCAGGGCAAGGTGCGCCCGGACGATATCGAAGGCTCGACCTTCTCCATCTCCAACCTGGGCATGTACGATGTGGAGCATTTTATCGCCATCATCAATCCACCCGAGGCGGCGATTTTAGCCGTGGGCTCGGTCAAGCAGGTACCGGTGGTGGTGGACGGGCAGGTGACGGTTGGCACACGGATGAAGGCCACCCTCTCGGCTGACCACCGCGTGACGGATGGGGCAGAGGCCGCCCGGTTTATGCAGACCCTGGGCGGGTATTTGCAGAATCCGCTGCGGCTGGTGGTGTAATAAAAGCAACCCCAGATTGCCCCCGCCAGGGGAGATGGACATAGAAATTTAAAGAAGGGTCGACGCATGCGTCGACCCTACGTGTGAAATCGGGTAATCTGATTTGATTCAATCCTTCTTGGTACAGAATAATCCATATTTTAATCTATCAACGCGTCCCCTATGGTCGGGGCACGGGGGACGGAATCGAACGGCAAACTCCACCTGATTTGCCAACCCCATTACCTATTTTCCCCGTGCCTCTACCGCAAAGGAAATCTGGGGGGCGGGACGAAAGAGGTAGGCACAGATAATTAAACAACTGAGCGCGTTCTAATGGATGCGCCCTGTTGTTATTCAGCGATTCTACAAGGTAATCGGTCAGACCCGCGGCCAGGCATACCAGATGGCCACAAGGGAGGAGATGGCCAGTGAATAGTAATAAATCCAGGGTTTGTGTGCACGGTAAAGGATGAAAGCACACAGGGCTGGAATCATCAGCATGATGGGGATGAACACAGCAGGCTGATCATAGAATTTGAACACAGCGGTGATGATTACAGCAGCCACGGGACTCACCAGCAGAATGGCCTTGAGCAACTCCGGCGCTTTAGTACGGTAGAGTACCAGGTAAAGGATGACGAGGACGATTGCATAACCGGTACGCACAAGTCCGGCTGGAAAGGACAGCGGGTCGGTGGGGTAAAAGATGGATTCCAGAAGGGTGTAAATAAGATAATAGAGGAGAATAGTCAAGCCCAGGGCTGCCACCCCGGCCACCGGGATGAGAACCAGGACAGGAAGGGTTGACTTCCATTGAATATTTCTCATGACCGTTCACCCCTTTTACAATAATTCCTGATCTAGATTTGATTTTTATTTTCCAATTGCATAGTTATTATACATGGGATGTGAATCCAATTTGATAGGAGAGGGTCATTTCGGATTATGTAGATAAGATGGGACTCGAATTCGAAAGGTGGGTTGTATTCACCGAACGCACCATTTATTATTAAGCTGGCAGGAGTCTCTCCATCGTGTAAGCATTC
>CAYOOA010000034.1:0-23757 GCA_964405455.1 uncultured Anaerolineaceae bacterium
ACGCCGGTATAGAAATACGGTGAAACGGAAGTTGGTTTATCGTTCATGGGCACCCCTGATGATTATAACCGAAGAAACCATTTAGAATTTCAAAAGGATGATTTGGATCAAACCTGGGAATAATCCAACCATTAAAAATATAGCCCAGATCAAGGAAAAGCCAATTGGCAACCAAAGATCAATTTTTTTGCGAGTTTCTCGCAAATCGGAAATCGGTTTTTTCGGCTTTAGGATCTCTTCAAAATATAGGTTGGCTGCCAACCGCGGAGCACCATCCCAGGCATATCCGTATTCATCCGTAATTTGCCCTAATTCAATACGCTGTTCTTCGGTCAATTCTAGGGCGAACTTGTAATAATCCACGATCCGGCGCCTAGCCTTTACCACCTTCACCCATATCTCCCAAATCATAAATAGGCTCATCAAAGCCAGGATAATATTCAATAGACGATATTTTTCAAAGGAAAAAGCTCCAACTGCTAGCAAAAAGGATTGGGATGAGATAAAAATGGAACGGTAGGATTGGAGCAAAGTTTCGTTCACGCTCCACTTGGTTTCTAGATGATGCATATGCACCTCTGAAGGATTTCTCATTTCGGCATCTCTTCCAGCGTTTCCGGCCAGACCGGGTAGAACATGGCCCACTGCGAGGGATCCTGGCGGATTTTCCGCTCGATGAATGCCAAAACCCGCTCAGCATTGAGCAGGACATCCTGGTCCGGGTCTCCGGTCTTCAACATTTCAATCGCCTCGCTGGCCCACATGGTGTAGTGATTATCCGGTCCGTGGTAGCAGCCGCAGGCAAAGACTGGCAGTCCCAGGCGCAGGGCCATCCGCACCGGTCCCACCGGCAGGGGTGCCGGCCGGCCAAAGAAACGCGGCCGGAAATGTGAATCGGGGAAGGGCCGGTCCACGCCGGTGGCCACGGTACCGCCCTGGCGCAGAAATTCAACCGCTTTCTTAACCGTTTCCATTGAAGCCGGGTACGACTCCATTTGATAACGGCGGCGGATATCATTGGCCCGGGAATAACTGCCGAATTCCTCCGGCGCGGTGATCACGAAGAGCGGCATCCCGCGCAGGATGGCCGCCCGGCCGCCCAGGTCCTGCATGCCGGTGTGGCACAGGGCCAGCAGTGTACCTTGCTTGCGCGTCTTGGCCCGCTCCAGCACGGCCTGGAAGTTGGCGTCAAACTCCACCTTCTCCAGGATTTCCGCCGGATTATCCAGCGTGTGATAAAAGTCGTACAAACCGCGCGAGGAGATGCGGTAGTTTTCCACCACCATCTTTTTCAATTCGGCAGAGGTTTTTTTATAATCGGTGGCCACCCACAGGTTGGCGCGCAGCGCCCTGGGTTGAGCCCAGTTGGTGCGGTGGCTGATGATATCCGCCAGGAAGTCCGCTACCGGGTAGCCGGCCCGCGGGCTGAGGTGCTCTCCAAGCCAGATAACCATTCGGGATAGGGCTGAGCTGTTGATGATTTTTGCAGTGTTCATGACAATCAGGTTGTCTTCCTCTTATGGTTTTTTGATTATACCTTCAACCAGATGATTTATCATTGCGAGGAATTTCTCCAATGCATCGGTTTTAATACCTTATAGTTGAAAACCGGACTTGACTTGTGGTAAAATCTGCCCAACATCATCACTCATCCAGAGAGGTGGAGGGACCGGCCCTGTGAAACCTCGGCAACCGCTCGCAAGAGCCGGTGCCAAATCCGGCAGAAACCGCCCCGGCGGCATTCTGGAAGATGAGGTGGAGTTAACCCTCCAACCAACCTCTCTTTTCCAGAGAGGTTTTTTGTATCACGAACCATTTCTTGCTTCATGGAGTTCATCATGACCAAATTAACCTATAATCGGCGTTACCTGGATGCCCTGCAGGATCGTGTGCTTGTTTTTGACGGCGCCATGGGCACCAACCTGCAGCGCCAGAACCTGAGCCCGGCCCAGTTTGGCGGGGAACGTACCTTTGGCTGTAACGATTACCTGGTATTGACCTACCCCACGGCGGTTGAATTCGTCCACCGCTCCTTCCTGGAAGCCGGCGTGGACGTGCTGGAAACCTGCACCTTCCGCGCCAACCGCCTGACGCTGGGCGAATACGGCCTGGCTGACCAGGTGGATGCCATCAACGAATCTGCCGCCCGCCTGGCCCGCCGCCTGGCGGATGAGTTCAGCACACCCGAAAAACCGCGCTTTGTGGCCGGTTCCATGGGCCCTTCAGGCAAGTTACCCTCGATGAACGACCCGGAATTGAGCAACATCACCTTTACTGAACTGGCCGATATCTTCCGCCAGCAGGCTGCCGGCTTGATCCGTGGCGGGGTGGATTTGCTGCTGATCGAAACCTCACAGGATATCCTCGAAGTCAAGGCTGCCATCCACGGCATCCAGCAGGCCTTCGAACAAACCGGCATCCGCCTTCCCATCCAGGCCCAGGTGACACTGGATACCACCGGCCGGATGCTGCTCGGTACGGATATCGCCGCCGTGCTGACCATCCTGGAAGGCATGCAGATCGACGTGATCGGCATGAATTGCTCCACCGGCCCGGACTTCATGCGCGAACCCATTCGCTTCCTGGGAGCACACTCCACCCTGCCGGTATCCTGCATCCCCAACGCCGGGCTGCCCTTGAACGTGGACGGCCAGGCCGTTTATCCGCTGGAGCCGGAACCCTTTGCCGATACTTTGATTGAATTTGTCGAACAGAACCATATCAACGTGGTCGGCGGCTGCTGCGGCACCACTCCGGCCCACCTCAAACAGCTGGTCGAGCGCCTGGGCCGGCGCAAACCCGATCCGCGGCCGCAGGCCCGTCCGCCGGCGTTGGCCTCGGCCACTCAATCCGTGGCCATGCACCAGGAACCGCGCCCCTTCTTAATCGGTGAGCGGCTCAACACCCAGGGCAGCGCCAGGTTCAAGCAAATCATCCTGGCAGGTGAATACGACTCAGCGCTAAGCATCGCCCGCCAGCAAATCAACAGCGGCGCTCACGGCCTGGATTTGAGCGTGGCTCTCACTGAACAGGCCGATGAAGCCGGATTGATGCGCAAAGTTGTCAAAGTCCTGGCCCCGGTGGTGCGCGCTCCATTGGTGATCGATACCACCGAGCCCGATGCACTGGAAGCCGCCCTGCAAACCGCCCCCGGGCGCTGCCTGATCAACTCAACCCACCTGGAAAGCGGCCGCCCCAAGCTGGAGCGCATCCTGCGCCTGGCTCGCCAGTACAATGCCGCCGTCATCGTCCTGACCATTGACGAGCAGGGCATGGCCAAAACAGCCGAGCGCAAGCTGGAAGTTGCCCGGCGCATCCATGATATTGCCGTGAATGAATTTGGCCTGCAGCCCGGGGACCTGGTGTTTGACGCCCTGACCTTCACCCTGGCGACCGGTGACCCCGAGTTCAGCAACTCCGCAGTGGATACCATGGAAGGTATCCGGCGGATCAAGGCGGAACTACCCGGCGTGTTGACCTCACTGGGTGTCAGCAATGCCTCCTTTGGCCTGCCACCCGCTGCCCGACCGGTGCTCAACTCGGTCATGTTGTACCACTGCGTGCTGGCCGGGCTGGATATGGCCATCGTCAACCCGGCCCACATCACACCCTACGCTGAAATCTCGGCGGAGGAACGCGAAATGGCTGAAGACCTGATCTTCAACCGCCGGCCGGATGCCCTGACCCGCCTGATCCAGCGATTTGAGGGCGTCGAAGCTGCCCACAAAACCAGCTCCAGCGCAGCCGAGCTGGCCGCCTTGCCCCCTGCCGGCCGCATCCACTGGCGCATCCTGCACCGGGAAAAGGAAGGCGTGGAGGCGGATATTGATGAAATCCTGCTCGCCCATCCGGAAGCGGAACGCAGCGCCCGGGCCGTGGAATTGCTCAACAATGTGCTTTTACCGGCCATGAAGGAAGTGGGCGATAAATTTGGCAGCGGCGAACTGATCCTGCCTTTCGTCCTGCAGTCCGCCGAGGTGATGAAAAAATCCGTCAGCCACCTGGAACAATACCTGGAGCGCAAGGAAGGTGTCAGCAAGGGCACGATCGTGCTGGCAACAGTCTACGGCGATGTGCACGACATCGGCAAGAACCTGGTCAAAACCATCCTGGTCAACAACGGCTACACTGTAATCGACCTGGGCAAACAGGTGCCCGCCGAGACCATCATTTCCAAGGCCGTGGAAGTCCAGGCGGATGCGATTGGCCTCTCCGCCCTGCTGGTTTCCACCAGCCGCCAGATGCCTCTCATCGTCAACGAGCTGCACCGCCGCAAGCTGTCCTTCCCGGTGTTGATCGGCGGAGCAGCCATCAACAAGCGCTTCGGCCGGCGCATCCTGCTGACCGAACAGGAGGATTTCTATCCAGCCGGCGTCTTCTACTGCAAGGATGCCTTTGAAGGCCTGGCTACCATGGATGCGCTGAGCAATCCGCAAACCCGGCCGGCCTTGCTCAGTCAAATCCGGCGCGAAGCGGAAAGCGAACTGCGCCGGGCAGCCGCACCCGTTTCCACCACAGCCGCCGCTGCCCGCTCCAGCGTTCCGCCGGCTTCATTCATTCCCCGCCCACCCACCTGGAGACCGCGCCTGGTACGCCAGATGCCCCTGGATGTCGTCTTCCAGCACCTGGCCAAGAATGAACTTTTCCGGCTTTCCTGGGGCGCCAAGAATGCCCACGGCGAAGCCTGGGAAAAATTGCAGGCTGATTTTGAAGCCCGCCTGGTCAAGATGCGCCGGCAAGCCATCGATGAAGGTTGGCTGCAACCGCAGGGTGTCTACGGTTACTGGCCGGCCCAGTCCGAAGGCAACGACCTGGTCATCTACGAACCCGGGTCAGTGGAAGCCGGCACCCCGGAGGAGCTCGCCCGCTTCAGCTTCCCGCGCCAGCCCGATGGTGACCTGCTCTGCCTGGCGGATTATTTCACCTCCCGGTCATCCGGCATCATGGATGTGGTTGCCCTGCAGGTCGTCACCGTCGGCCAGGCAGCCACCGAGCGCTTCGAGCGCCTGCAGACCGCTGGAGATTACACCGAGGCTTATTTTTCCCACGGCCTGGCTGTCCAAACTGCAGAAGCCACTGCCGAATACCTGCACCGCCACATCCGCCGCGAATTGGGCCTGGCCGAAGAGCAGGGCAAGCGCTATTCCTGGGGTTACCCGGCCATCCCGGAGCTGTCCGATCATGCCGTCGTCTTCCAACTACTGCCGGCCGAGGTTTCCCTGGGCATGTCCCTCAGCCCCGCTTACCAGTTGATTCCGGAACAATCCACGGCTGCCATTATTGTCCACCACCCGCAGGCGCGCTATTACTCCACCGGTGAAAGCCGCGTGGATCAATTGACCCGCTAACGAGGATGCCATGGCGCGTACTTTTCTTGACCAATTAACCTCCGGTAAGCCCATCCTCTCCGATGGCGCGATGGGAACCCTGCTCCACCAGCGCGGAATCAGTTTTGAGACCAGTTTCGACCTGCTCAATATCAACCAACCGGCATTGGTGGCGGAAATCCACCGCGGTTATATCGATGCCGGCTCGGATATGATTCAGACCAACACCTTCGGCGCCAATTGCTACAAGCTGGCCGAACACGGCCTGGAAGAGCGCGTGACGGAGATCAACACCGCCGCCGTGGAGTTGGCCCGCAGGGTCGTTCTGGCTTCATTTAAAGATATTTGGATTGCCGGGGATATCGGCCCGCTTGGGGTTCGCCTGGCACCTTTTGGCCGCGTTCAGCCCGAGCAGGCCCGCCTGGCTTTTGCCGAGCAGGCTGCCGCCCTGGCCGGCGCCGGGGTGGACCTGTTTATCATCGAAACGATGACTGATCTCTACGAGGTCCGCGAGGCCATCCACGCGGTGCGCACCATTGCCCCGCATTTGCCAGTGATCGCCTCGATGACTTTTACCCGGGATGATCGCACCCTGCTGGGCGACAGTCCGGTCAAGGTCGCCCGCCAGATTGCCGAAATGGGTGCCGATGTGATCGGCGTGAATTGCTCCGGCGGCCCGAACCAGATCCTGCGCATCCTCAAGCAAATGCGCCAGGCCGTCCCCGAAGCGCGTTTTTCCGTCATGCCCAATGCCGGTTGGCCCGAGCAGATCGGCGGGCGGATCAAGTACCCGGCGGCTGCGGATTACTTCCGCGATTACACCCTTGCCTTCATGGAGAACGGTGCATCCGTCATCGGCGGCTGCTGCGGTACCACCCCGGAGCACATCCAGGTCATCCGCCAAACCATTGATAGCGCCCCGACCGTTCTGCACACCAATGGTTTTGCCATCTCCACTGTGGATGCGGCCGAAGATTTTCGCGAACCTCAGCTACAACCTACCCTCTTCGCTCAAAAGCTGGCCGAAGGCAAATTTGCCGTTGCCGTGGAGATGGACCCGCCGCGCGGCCTGACCACCCAGAAACTGCTGGCCGGAGCCAGCCTGCTGCGCGAAGCTGGTGCAGATGTGATCAACGTGGCTGATTCTCCCATGGCGCGTATGCGTATGTCGCCCTGGGCGGTTTGCAGCCTGATCCAGCGCAAGGTGGATATTGAAACCACCCTGCACTTCCCGACCCGCGGGCGCAACCTGCTGCGCGTGCAAGGCGACCTGCTGGCTGCCCATGCCCTGGGTGTGCGCAACGTTTTCGTCGTGATGGGTGACCCGACCGCCATCGGTGATTATCCCGAGGCCATGGATAACTACGATCTCGTTCCCTCCGGCCTGATCAAGTTGATCAAGCAGAACTTCAACGCCGGGGTGGACCATGCGGGGACTGACATCGGTCAGCCAACCGCGTTTTTCGTCGGCTGTGCCCTCAATTTCACTGCTCCAGACCCGCAGGCTGAAATCAAGAACCTGCGCCGCAAGATGGCGGCCGGAGCGGACTTCATCCTCACCCAGCCAGTCTATGCCCGCGAGCCCGTGGAGTGCTTCCTGGATCTTTACGAATCGGAATATGGCCCACTGCCCATCCCGCTGCTGGCCGGGCTGCTGCCTCTCTATAACGACCGGCATGCTTCCTTCCTGCATCATGAAGTCCCCGGCGTGGAAGTGCCCCCGGATATCCTGGCAAAAATGACTGCAGCCGGTGAGAATGGCCCTCGCATGGGCGTGGAAATTGCGATAGAATTAATAGATTCAATCCGCAATCGCGTCCAGGGTGTGTACTTGATGCCTGCCTTCAGCCGTTATGACCTGATCGCGGAAATCATCGAGGCTATCAAGCGACCCTGAACACTGCCTGGAGGGATGAATGCTTCTGACCATTGATATCGGCAACACCAACCTGACGCTGGGGCTGTATGAGGCGCAAAAGTTGGGGGCGCGCTGGCGCCTGGCCACCGATCATGAACGCATGCCGGATGAATACGGGCTGCAGATCCTGGGCATGCTCCAGCATGCCGGCTGTTCCCCCAGCCTGCTGGACGGCATTTGCCTGGCCTCCGTCGTCCCGGTGGTCACGGGGCGCATCCTGCAAGCCTGCAATTACTACCTGGAAAAAGAACCGCTGGTAATTGACCACACGGTCAAAACCGGCATCAAGATATTGTATGAAGATCCCCGGGCGGTCGGCGCGGACCGCATTGTGGACGCCGTGGCCGTGATGCAACTGTACGGCGGCCCGGCCTGCATCGTGGATTTTGGCACCGCAACCACCTTTGATGCGCTGACTGCTGATGGCGAATACCTGGGCGGCGCCATCGCCCCGGGCATTGGCATCGCCGCGGATGCGCTCTTCCACCGCACCTCCAAGCTGCCCCGGGTGGATATCCTCCCCCCACCCAATGTCATCGGTAGCAATACCGTTTTTGCGGTTCAATCCGGCCTGCTGTATGGCTATGTTGCCCTGGTGGAAGGTATGGTGGAACGCTTCCGCAAGGAACTGGGTAAGGAAATGAAAGTGATAGCCACCGGCGGCCTGGCAGAAATCATCGCCAGGGAAACAAAAACCATCCAGCACCTCGCCCCCTGGCTGACGCTGGATGGCCTGCGCATGTTATGGGAGATGAACCAGGCATGAATCACCCCGCTGCTGGCAAACGCATCCTGCTGGGTGTAACCGGCTCCATCGCCGCCTATAAAGCGGCTGATATTGCCTCAAAATTGACCCAGGCCGGCGCCCTGGTGGATGTCATCCTGACCGAAAGTGCCTGTAAATTCATCTCTCCCCTCACCTTCCAATCCGTCACCGGGCGCAAGGCCTACGTGGATGCCGATTTGTGGGGCGGCGAAGGCCACGTGACGCACGTCGGCCTGGGCCATAACGCTGACCTGATGATCATTGCACCGGTCACCGCCTCCACGCTCTCCAAACTGGCCCACGGTTCCGGAGATAATCTGCTTTCTCTTACCGCCCTGGTGATCACCTGTCCGCTGATCCTGGCCCCGGCCATGGATGCCGGCATGTACAGCCATCCAGCCACCCAGGCCAGCGTCGAAATCCTGCGCCAGCGTGGGGCAACTTTCATCGGCCCGGCAGCCGGCCACCTGGCCAGCGGCCTGGTCGGTCTGGGCCGACTGGTGGAACCGGCGGATATCATCGGCGCGGCACGGTTGGCCCTCAGCCGCGGTGGACCGCTGGCTGGCAAACAACTGCTGGTCACCGCCGGGGGCACCCAGGAACCGATTGATCCCGTCCGCGCGATCACCAACCGCTCCTCCGGCCGGCAGGGCTATGCGATCGCCCAGGCCGGTTTGGATGCCGGGGCGGATGTGACCCTCATCACCGCCCCGACTGCACTCAAACCCCCGGTCGGCGCCCAGGTCGTGCCAGTCCAGACCGCTGCCGAGATGCTGAACGCAGTCCTGGAGCACTCCCGCACAGCCGATGCCCTGGTGATGGCAGCCGCCGTGGCGGATTTCCACCCGGCTGCGACCAACGCCCAGAAAATCAAGAAGAGCAGCGGTTTCAACACGATCCCGCTGGAACCCACTGTAGATATCCTGGCAACCCTGTCAGCCGAACGGATCAAAACCGGTATGCCCCGTCGCGTGATTGGTTTTGCAGCCGAAAGCCAGGATCTGCTGCAAAATGCTGCAGCCAAGCTCAAGGCCAAGAACCTGGACCTGATCGTCGCCAATGACATTTCCGCACCGGATGCCGGGTTTGAAGCAACCACCAACCGGGTCATCCTGCTCTACCCGGACGGCCGCCAGGAGTCCCTGCCGCTGCAAGGCAAGGATGAAGTCGCCGCTCATTTAATTCAAATTGTGATAGACTGGTTGTAATCACCCATGCGCATCCTCATCCTTTCTGATATTCACGCCAATCTGACCGCCCTCCAGGCTGTCCTGGAAGATGCCGGCAGCTTTGACGCGGTCTGGTGCCTGGGTGATCTGACCGGTTACGGCCCGGATCCCAACGAAGTTGTCAGCCAGGTTCGCAAACTACCTGGCCTGGTTTGCCTGATGGGCAACCATGATGCCGCGGTCACCGGCCAGATTGATCTGGCCAGTTTTAACAAGGAAGCCCGCCAGGCGGCCCAGTGGACCAGCAAGGCATTAAGCACGGAGAACATGGATTTTCTGGAAAACCTGCCGGAAAAACAGGAAATCAACGGCATCACTTTGGCCCACGGCAGCCCGCGCAATCCAATCTGGGAATATCTTTTGGATACCTATACCGCTGCGGTGAATTTCACCGCATTTGAAACGGATTATGCCTTTGTCGGCCATACACACATACCGCTCTGCTATATCATGAACGGAAAAGACCGTCTGGAATGGCGCCTGCTCTCCGCGATGGATCAGCTGGAGCTGGGCAGCCGGGGTATCCTCAACCCAGGCTCAGTCGGCCAGCCCCGTGATCACGATCACCGGGCAGCTTATGCCATTTATCAACCCGAAATATCTTTGTGGACATCGCACCGGGTGGATTATAACTTTACTGGTGTTCAGGAACGCATCCGCAGCCATGGGCTTCCCAAGCGCCACGCCCAGCGCCTGGCCGAAGGTTGGTAACCCCCCAAGCCTGAGCTCTCCTTGGTTATAAGCACTGCCAGGGCAATGCAATTTACCGGAACTTTCCGGTCACCGGTGCGTCTATAGTGTGGAGGAAAAAAGCCATGAAACGCCTGATCATTGTTCTCGCCCTGTTCGTATTCGTCTTAAGTTCCTGCGCGGCCGCAAAATCAACCGAATCAGCCGGCGCACCGTCGACGGCTCCAGAGGCGCCGCGCGAGGCCGCTTCATCCGGCGCCAGTTATGACGCTGTGACCTCAAACGTTTCCAAGCCTGGCAGTGCCGGTCAGCGTATCGTCATCAAGAACGCCAATCTCTCCCTGGTCGTGGTGGACCCGGCGGATGTGATGAACAAGATCACCGGACTGACGGAAGGGCTGGGGGGGTTTGTGGTTGAATCCAACCTGTATAAAACCACCACCTCCCAGGGCTTGGAAGTCCCGGCAGCCTACTTGACCATTCGCGTCCCGGCGGAGCAGCTCGACAGCGTCCTCACCCAGATCAAGAGTTGGGTGGAAGATCCCAAGACCGACATCCTTTCGGAGACGGTCAGCGGCCAGGATGTGACCTCCGAATACACCGACCTGCAATCCCGTTTAAAGAACCTGGAAGCCGCTGAGAAGCAGCTCTCCAGCATCATGGACAGCGCCACCAAGATTGAAGACGTGATGACCGTCTACAACCAACTAACCTCGGTGCGCTCGGACATCGAGGTACTGAAAGGTCAGATCAAGTACTACGATGAGTCCGCCCGCCTGTCGGCCATCACCATCAACCTGACGGCCAAGGCTTCCATCCAGCCAGTGGAGATCGGCGGTTGGAAACCCGTCGGTATCGCCCGCGACGCCGTCCAGGCCTTGATTGACGGCCTGAAGGTAATTGGGACGGTCCTGATCTGGGGTATCATCTTTGTCCTGCCAATTGGCCTGATCATCGGCATCCCGATCTGGCTGATCACTCGTGCCGTCCGCAAAAATAAGGCCAAACACCCGGAAAAAACGGATAAAATCGGTCCCCAGGGTCCGCTGCCGGATATCAAGTAACACATAATTCTCACACCCATAACAAAGCGAATGGTCTTACCGCCATTCGCTTTGTTATTCACATCCGCAGATATAATTAACCATCATGTCACCCATTTTTCGCCGCTTGATCCTGCTGCTGCTTTTCCTTCTCAGCCTGGCGATTCTTTCGTTTGCCATTCACAGCCTGACGGAGGGCAACACACTGGGGGGTGACTACCTGATCTTCCACCTGGCTGGAAATGCCGCCCTGGAGGGTAAAAATCCATACTCGGATGCAGTTGCCCAACAAGTCCAACTCCAGTTCCACAAACAATTGGCCGGGCCGCTGGATGACCAGGTCGGTTTTGCCTATCCGCCTTTTGCCCTTTTTATTCTTTTACCGCTCCTGAAGCTCCCCTTCGCCTGGGCCAGCGCCGTCTGGATGGCTTTCCTCATTCTTGCCGTCTTCTTTCTGCTCTTTTCTGCCTATCCCAAAAGCCCTGGATGGGTGGTACTTTCCCTTTTCTTCCTGTATCCGTTTGATTTCGGGATTATCCTCGGAAATTTCAATGTCCTGATCACCGCCGTCCTGGTCTGGCTGTATGCCCGCATGACCACTGCAGAACGCAATCGACCTTCTCTCCAGTTTCTCGGTGGTGTTATGCTAGCCTGGACGATGATCAAACCCCAGTTCAGCTGGCTGTTCGCCGTTTTTCTTCTCCTGGCTGCCCTTAGGCGCAGGGAATGGTCTTTCCTCATCAGCTTTTCAATCAGCCTGGTAGCACTTTTCGCTGGTTCATTCTTACTGGTTCCAAATTGGCCTGGCCTTTGGCTGGAACGCTTGCAGAAATATTCCATCTACAACCAAACCTGGCTGGATATCATTTTCTTCTTACGTCAATTTCTGTCACCGTCCGTTGCCCAGGCCACCGGAATCTTTCTTCTTGGTATGCTGGTTCTTTTAGGAATCTGGCTTTACCGCCGGTGGCAGCAGGACAAGTTGCCATCCATCCTCCTGTGGGCCTGGTGCGGACTGGCAGTCTTCCTGGCCCATCCACGCGGGAAGTCCTACGAGCACCTGGTCTTCCTCATCCCGCTCCTGACCTGGCTGCTGGGACGACCTTCCCGCAAGCTACTCCCCCCGCTGATCTTCTGGGGCGGGTCCATCCTGCTCTCCTGGGCCTGTTTTGCTTTACAAAGGATCCCTTACATTCCCCCGGCTGTGGCGGAAGCCCCTTTGTTCATCCTTCCGCTCTGGATGATCTGGCTACTGCGCGCCCCTCAATTGGAATTCTCCGCAGCCTCTTCAAAAAATCCGGTATAATACCTCTTTATGGATCTGCAGGAACTGACCCGGCTGATGGATGAATTTGTGGCTGCCAAGGGCTGGTACAAGCCTGATAGTCCGCGGCCCCAAACCCCGCGCAACATTGCCATCTCCCTTTCGCTGGAAGCAGCCGAAATCCTGGAGCACTTCCAGTGGCGGGATGACACAAGTGATCCACAAGCCCTGGCTGGAGAACTGGCAGATGTGGCGCTGTACTTGATCCAACTGGCCCATGTCAGCGGAATTGACCTCGAAGAGGTCATCCTTGCCAAGCTCTCGGCCAACTACCAGCGGACATGGGACGAGCCCGAAGATCCACCAAACTAAGTGAACAGGAACGCCATGAATGAAAGTTACGGTTTTCGGCAGTGCCCAACCCCGGCCGGGCGACCCGGCCTATGAAGAAGCCCTTTGCCTGGGTCGCCTGTTAGCTAAGGAGGGCCACACCGTCCTGACGGGCGGTTACATGGGCACCATGGAGGCAGTCTCGCGCGGCGCTGTGGAGGCCGGCGGGCATGCCATTGGTGTCACCTGCCGGGAAATTGAATCCTGGCGGAAAACGGGAGCCAATCCCTGGGTGCGTGAAGAATGGCACACTCAGACCTTGACGGAACGGATCGATCGCATGATCGAAGGCTGCGATGCCGCCTTTGCCCTGAACGGCGGCCCGGGCACGCTGACCGAGGTTTCGCTGATGTGGAACCGCATGACCATCCATGCCACCCGGCAGCGCCCGCTGGTGCTGATCGGCCCGCGCTGGCAGCAGGCATTCAATGGCATGTTCTCGGCGCTCGATTCGTTCATTGCTTTGCAGGATCGCAGCTTGCTTTCCTTCGCAGTCGATGTTGAAAGCGCCGTCCGTATGCTCCCGCAACCGTAACCATCATTCATAGATAAAGAGAGAAGAAGAAAATGGCTGACGAAAAACTACCCACCCGGGCAGAGAATTATTCCGAATGGTACAACCAGGTTGTCCTGCGCTCGGAAATGGCAGATTACGCCCCCGTGCGCGGCTGCATGATCATCCGGCCTTACGGCTGGGCTTTATGGGAAAACATCCAGCAAGCCCTGGATAAACGGTTCAAAGCCACCGGGCATGTCAATGCTGCTTTCCCGCTGTTCATCCCCATGTCCTTCATGGAACGCGAAGCGCATCACGTAGCCGGCTTCTCCCCTGAACTGGCCGTGGTCACCCACGGCGGCGGTGAAGAGTTGGAAGAACCCCTGGCGGTCCGCCCAACCTCGGAAACGATCATCGGCTATTCCTTTGCCAAGTGGATCCATTCCTATCGCGACCTGCCCCTGCTGGTCAATCAATGGGCCAACGTTGTGCGCTGGGAGATGCGCACCCGCCTGTTCCTGCGCACCCTGGAGTTCTACTGGCAGGAAGGTCACACCGCCCACGCCACCGCGGAAGAAGCCGAAATCGAAACCCGCCAGATGCTGGAAGTCTATACCCGTTTTGCCTACGACGAAGCAGCCGTTCCGGTCATTCCCGGCCTGAAGAGCCTTTCCGAGACCTTTGCCGGCGCTGATCACACCTACTCCATCGAAGCGATGATGGGCGATACCAAGGCCTTGCAGGCAGGTACCTCCCACAACCTGGGGCAGAACTTCGCCCGCGCCTTTGAGATCCAGTACCTGGATGTCAACAACACCCTGCAATACTGCTGGACGACCTCCTGGGGCCTGTCCACCCGCTTCATCGGGGCCATCATCATGACCCACGGCGACGATAACGGCCTGATGCTACCGCCCCGCCTGGCCCCCATCCAGATCGTGATCGTACCCATTGCCCGCAATGACGAGGAACGCTCCAAGGTCATGGAGGTGGTGGAGCAGTTGAAGAAACGCCTGGTCGATTTCCGCATCAAGGTGGACGACCGGACTGAAATCACCCCCGGCTTCAAGTTCCATGATTGGGAGCTGCGCGGCGTACCCCTGCGTATCGAAATTGGTCCGCGCGACGTGGACCAGGGCGTGGTGACCGTGGCCCGGCGGGATATGCCCGGCAAGGCTGGTAAAGTAACCCTGGCCCTGGAAGGCCTCGAGCAATCCCTCAAGGATTTGCTGGCCATCGTACAGCAGGCCATGCTGGATCGGGCTACGGCTTTCCGTGATTCCCACATCTTTGAGCCCAAGGATTACGATGATTTTAAGGCCATCATCGAAAATGGTTGGGCTTATTCCTGGTGGTGCGAAGGAGCCGAATGCGAAGCGCGGATCAAAGAAGATACCAAGGCCACTGCGCGCAACATTCCTTTCGATCAACCTGAAACCCATGGCCGCTGTATCTGCTGCGGCCAACCCGCCAGTCGGCGGGCGTATTTCGCCAAGGCCTACTAAACCGTTTCCGGGCACGGGGTTGCTTAGGCAACCCCGTGCCCGACTTTTTCCCCATGCCCGCAGTTTCTCTCTCCAAGCTCAAAACCCAGGTTGACCTCTTGCTGCGCTTGTGGCAGCAGCCGGATGAACTGGTTCAGAACCTGGCCAAAATGCTCGAATATTATTCCGATCAGCTTTACCAGGCCGCAGAGCAAACCCGCCAAACCCCCTCACTCCCGGCATATCGGGTGCCCGCTGTGATTCTCCGCCAGTTGGAATTGGAGTTGGGCCGGGCAGCAGCGGCTGACCCACAGCAAGGCCTGGCAGTTGCCGAATCACTCTGGCAGCAAAACTTTTTAGAAATGCGCCAGCTTTCAGCCAGTATCCTGGGGGCTTTACCCGCGGCCGTATTTCCTGCAGTTATCCGGCGACTATCAAGCTGGAGTTCAACCGACATCCCATCTGATGTTTCGATCAATTTACTGGGACGGGCATCCCGTCAGATGCGCCGCCTTGCCTCCAACCAGTGGTTGGAGGTGATCCGCAACTGGCTGCAAAAGTCTGAGCCAGCCCTTCAAATCCTGGGGCTGCATGCCCTGGTCTCACTGGTAGAGGATACAGAGTTCACCAATCTTCCGCCAATATTTTCAACCCTCTCCCCCATGATCCAAAATTCCCCGCCTAATCTGGCGGCCGAACTGCTACCCCTGCTGAATGCCCTGTGCCGCCGCTCCCCAGCCGAAACAACCTACCTGTTTCGTAAAATTGCCGCTACTTCTCCCCGGCCGGAAACATTACGCCTGCTTCGTCGTGCGCTGCCGGCTCTACCCCTTGAAAACCAGCAGAGTTTAAAGCCTGTCCTGCTCGAACCCAAAACCACCCCGGGAGCAGATAACCAAACCGTAAGTTGACATTTGACGGGAGAATCATTAGCATATTAGCATGCAATTTATCCAGGCGGGTTCATGAGCGGCCGTTTTCGGCTTCTATGTATTGACCTTCCTGTTGGCTGGCAAATGCCGCTACAGGCTGCATTCGAGTCCGCCGGGGGAGAGTGGTTGCTCGCCACCACGTTGGAAGAAAGCTCCGTCATCCTTGCCAGCCAGGTGGTGAACGCCATCTTCGCCCCCATCCTGGTGGCTGGCCTTCCTCCCTTGGGAATCATCCCCTGGGTGCAAAACCTGCAGCAAAATCTCCCGGTTGTCATCGTTTCCACCGCTGATACCGCCGGGTTGGCGGAAAATGCCCGGCAGGCCGGGGCGGCAGAGTTTCTCATTCTGAGCTCCGATGAAACCAATCCAGGCAGGGCAATTCAATCTTCATTTCACCATTCCGGTTTTCCTCTCACTGCTTTGTTTGAAGAGCAGATTTCAATGAGCTCCGACAAACCCCTTGACCGTTTTGATCAGTTGGTTGCCCTCAGCCCGGCCGTCATTTTCACTTGCGCCGCTACAGAAAAACTACCTTTCACCAGCGTTTCTGAAAACCTGGAATCCCTGACCGGTTTCCCAATATCTGAATTCCTGGGCAACCCCGATTTTTGGTACCAACGTATCCATCCCCAGGATCTGCCAACCGTCCTGGAAGCTGTTCAATCCATCCACCGCCAACCGGCTGTCGGTTTTGAGTATCGTTTCCATCATCGTTTAGGACATTACCTCTGGCTGCATGACGAATGGCGCATGGTCCGGGATGAAAACCAGGTTGAATTGGAGATTATAGGCTCCACCATGGATATTTCAAAGGTAAAGGAAGCTCAGCAGGAATTGCAATCACGGCTGCGATTTGAGGAATTGATCATCAACCTGATCACCCGCTTCATCAATGCGCCAGTGGACCAGATCAACGAGGCGATTGTTAACATCCTGGGAACATTGGGTTCCTATTTACAGGCCGATTCCACCTATTTTTACCTGGTGGATGAAGATATAACCGAAATTGCCGAGATTTACGAATGGTCTGCCCGGCAAACCAATCGAACGGGTTTTTCCTTGAAGGGTCTGAAGTTGGAGCCTTTCCCCTGGTCCATCCGCTTATTGAAAGCGGGCGAATTTCTGCGGATTGACCGGGTGACAGATCTGCCCCAGGAAGCCGAGCCCGAACGCAACCAGTGGCTCAACCAGGGGTTGCATGCCATGCTGGCAATCCCGGTTTTTTCTCATGAAAAGATGATTGGCTTCTTCGGCGCCAGCGCCTTCCGACCCAACCCGAAGTGGCACAACGTGGACTTGACTGCATTCTATGTAGTCCGGGATGCCCTGGCTAACGTTTGGTCGCGCATGAAGACCGAAACTACATTGCGGGATCGTGAAGAGCGCTTCCGCCTGCTGGCGGAAAATTCAAGCGATGTGATTGCATTGCACTCCATTCACTCGAATGATATTGTGTACATCAGCCCATCCTGCATACGATTAACAGGCTATTCACCGACAGAAATGATTGGCCGGCGTCCCAAAGAGTTCATGCCGCCGGAAGACTGGGCCAGGAACAAGGTGATTTTCGCCCAGATGCTGGAATCCGGGCTGGATGCTTCCATCTATGAATACCACTTCTTGCATAAAAGCATGGGCCCCTTGTGGGTGGAGTCAACCATCCAGGCCATCCGTGATTCAAACGGGGCCATCCAACACTTTGTTTCCGTCACCCGCGATATCAGCGAACGCAAGCGCAGCGAACAAACCTTGCTTGCCACCCAAACCCAGCTCACTTTACAGGTCAATGAATTGGCCCGTCGGACGCAGGAGTTATCCACTCTGACCGAAATGGGCAACATGTTGCAGGTGTGTTCACAGGTGGAAGAAGCCTGCGATGTCATCACCCAGTTTGCCGCCCGCCTTTTCCCCGGCACTTCCGGCTATATTGCCATGCTGGTGGGAAAGACCACCGACCTGGAAATTCGCCAGAAATGGGGCAGCCCATCACTGATCCACCGGCGGTTTCGCCTGAACGAATGCTGGGGTGTACGGAAAAGCCGTCCCCACTTCAAACAAAATCCATCCATCGGGCTCAATTGCACCCACCTGGATCCCGTGCCCACCCGCAGCTACCTGTGCGTGCCCATCCACACCCACAGCCGGCCGGTGGCTCTGCTGCACATCCAGGCAGAGGAGGATCACGCCCTCAACGAAAACCAGGTTCAACTTGCAGCCACCACTGGTGAACAAATCGGGTTGGGCTTGACCAACCTGGAGCTGCGCCAGTCGCTGATGGAACAAACCCGCCGGGATGCCCTGACCGGGCTGATGAGCCGCTCCTTCCTGGAAGAAACCCTGGAGCAGGAATTTGCCCGGGCTTGCACCACCATCCAGCCGCTCAGCATCATCCTGGTGGATATTGATCACTTCCGCGATGTGAACGCCGTATTGGGTCACTATCAGGCTGACCAGGTTCTCTGCAACCTGGCTGACCTGTTGCACAACCAGTTGGAGAAGGAAGATATCCTGGGCCGGTTTGGCGGCGATGAATTCATGGTCATCCTGCCCAACACCCAGTTGGAAGCTGCCTATCAGCGCGCGGAAGGCCTGCGGGCCAGGGTGCGCAGCACCGCCCTGCTGGCACAGAAGACCTCACTGCGCACAGTTACGATCTCCGTGGGGGTAGCCTGCTGGCCGACTCACGGCGAAAGCCCGACCAGCCTGGTGAAGGCTGTTTCACTGGCGCTGGTTGAAGCAAAGAAAAACCGCGACCAGGTTTCCCTGGCCAACCTGCCCAGCCGGCCAGTGGTCTAGAGCGGCCGCACGGGTGCACCTTCCATCCATCCCAATCCTCTGGTATAATATCAGCTTGACTGGTCCTACCTGCGGTTTACGCTGCGGATATGGAGACCTGCAAAAAATTTTGTACGGAGATAGCAGAAGTCATGGCACTAAAGAAAGAAGTTAAGACCCAGGTGATCGCGGATTTCCGCGTTCACGACGTTGACACCGGCTCGCCGGAAGTGCAAATTGCACTAATGACCAAGCGCATCAACCAGCTCACCGAGCACTTGCGCGCCAACAAGCACGATGAAAGCTCACGGCGCGGCCTGCTCAAGCTGGTTGGACACCGCCGCCGGCTGCTGGCTTACCTGCGCCGCAAGGATCACGCCCGCTACATTGCCATCAATGAGCGGCTGAACCTGCGCCAGAAGTAATTCGCGGAGGCCTGAGACGAGTAGATGGGGTGAAGCGCTTCCCATCTACTCGTTGCTATTGGCCATTCACCCACCGGTTGGGAATTGAAAGATGTTGAGGACTGGCCTGTCCTCCCCGGCTTTCAGTCCCTAACCAGGCGGGAAAAACAAAAAAAGGAATAAGGTTACATACAATGGTTCCAGAAACCAAGCAATACACCGCATCTGTCGGCGGCCGTTCTATCATTTTTGAGACTGGCAAACTCGCCGGACAGGCCGGCGGCGCTGTCACCGTTCGCCTCGGCGATTCGATGGTTTTCGCTGCTGCCACCATGGGCGATAAACCCCGCGAAGGCCAGGATTTCTTCCCCCTGACCGTCGAATATGAAGAGCGCATGTACGCCGGTGGGCGCATCCCCGGTTCATTCTTCCGCCGTGAAGGACGACCCTCCGAGGCATCCATCCTCACCGCCCGCCTGTGCGACCGCCCCCTGCGTCCCCTGTTCAACCAGGATATGCGCAACGAAGTCCAGGTGATCATGTTCTCGCTTTCTGCTGACCTGGAGAATCCGCTCGATATCCTGGCCATCAATGCCGCCTCGGCTGCGTTGATGATTTCCGACATCCCCTGGGATGGCCCGGTGGGTGCCGTGCGCGTTGGCCGCAAGGATGGCCAGTTCATCGTTAACCCAACCTATGCTGAATTGGAAGCCTCCGACCTGGACCTGCGCATGGCCGGCACCAGGGACGCCATCCTGATGGTGGAATGCGGCTCAGATGAAATCCCGGAAGATGTGATGGTCCAGGCGTTGCTGTTTGGTCATGAGCAAATCCAATTGCTCGCCGAAGCTCAATCGAAAATGGCCGCCGAGGTTGGCAAGCCCAAACGTGTGGTTCAGATTTTTGCCCTGGATGCAGCCCTGGTGGAGAAAATCTACACCGCCAAAGCCGCTGACGTGGAAGCGATCCTCGACCGCCCGCACACCAAGGCCGAGATGTACAGTGCGATCGACGAACTGGAAGCCGCCACCGTGGCGGAAATGAGCGCCGAAGATCCCGCCCTGGCCGAACCGGTCAAGATGGCCTTCGAAGAAGTCTACAAGCGTGTCGTCCGCGACCGCATCCTGCTCCGCTCTCTGCGCCCCGATGGCCGCAGCCTGACCGAAATTCGCCCGATCTGGTGCGAAGTCGGCGTCAGCCCGCGTGCCCACGGTTCCGGCCTCTTTACCCGCGGCGAAACCCAGGTATTAACGATGGCTACCCTCGGCACACCCAAGGAAGCCCAGGAGCTGGATAACCTGTCCCCCAATGACTCCAAGCGCTACATGCACCACTACAATTTCCCGCCCTACTCCACGGGCGAGGTGAAGATGCTGCGCGGCCAATCCCGCCGCGAAATCGGCCACGGCGCCCTGGCAGAACGCGCCCTCGTTCCGGTCATCCCGGATGAAAGCGAATTCCCCTACACCCTGCGCCTGGTCTCGGAAGTGCTCTCTTCCAACGGTTCCTCCTCCATGGGATCCGTCTGCGGTTCCACCCTGGCCCTGATGGATACCGGTGTGCCGATCAAGGCCCCGGTGGCCGGTGTGGCCATGGGTCTGATCAAGGAAGGCGAACGCTACGTCATCCTGACCGACATCCAGGGTGCGGAAGATCACCTGGGCGACATGGACTTCAAGGTTGCCGGCACCCCCAAGGGTATCACCGCCCTGCAGATGGACATCAAGATCAAGGGTATCACCGGCCAGATCATGGCCGAAGCCCTCGAGCAAGCCCGCGTTGCCCGCCTCTTCATCCTGGATAAAATGCTGGCAGTCATCCCTGTGCCGAACCCATCCCTCAAGCCGCACGCTCCGCGCATCACCGTCATCCAGATCCCGGTCGAGAAGATCGGCGCAGTCATCGGCCCCGGCGGTAAGATCATCCGCGCCCTGCAGGAAGAAACAGGCGTCAAGATTGACATCGAAGATGACGGCCGCGTCTTTATCGCCGCCACGGATGGCGTTGCCGAAGCTGCCGCCCGTGAACGCATCGAAGCCCTGACCGAATCCGCCCAGGTGGGCCGCATTTACACCGGCAAGGTGGTGCGGATTGCCGATTTCGGCGCCTTCGTCGAAATCCTGCCCAACGTGGACGGTATGGTGCACATCTCCCAGCTCGATTCCGAGCGGGTGAACAAAGTGGAAGACGTGGTGGCCCTGGGTGATGAAATCACCGTCATGGTAACTGCCATTGATGAGAACGGCAAGATCCGCCTCTCCCGCCAGGCTGTACTGGAAGGCTGGACGGTGGAAGAAGCCCTGGAACACGACCGCAAGGGCAGCCGCCCGAGCGGAAACGGCGGCGACCGGCGCGGCGGACCCAACCGCAGCGGCGACCGGCGCGGCGGCTTCAACCGCGGTGGAGATCGCGACCGCGATCGTCGACGCTAAACCCTGAAATAACAGAAAAATCCCGGAGAGATGATCTCCGGGATTTTTTGTGCCAGACTTGCCCAATTTTGTTAAAAAAGAACTCCCCTAAAGGATGAGGGGGGCATCCCGTAGAGGAGCTAACATTATTTTAGCAAAATAATATAATTTGTCAATAGGTTTAAAATTAAGAATTTTCCAGCCTCCATGATTAAAATTAATTTCCCCGGGTAAAAAAGGGCTCCTCAAAAGGGTGAGGGGGACACCCTTGAGAGGAGTTAAGAATATTTTAACCAAATCTGTATATTTGTCAACAGGTTTTTATATGAAAATCGCTCTGAATTTTGGATTGCGCCTTGTTTTGGAACAAGGCGCAATCCAGATCTGGTTTGCCTTCGAACATTGAATAGGTATCATTTCGATTTATGATGTTTGAAATTTTTCTAGCAATTGGTAAGCCGGTCGAATTACAGTTGAGAGAACTTCTTGTAAAGGTTTTGGGTTCGGTAAGCTAAGACTACTTGCCAGACTCTCAATCTTTTCCGACCTTTGGATTAAGCAGTAAATGCAATAACTTACCGCCCCGCTCCTCAACAACAACGTTTGTGCCTGCCGTAATTTTTGGATATCCTGTATTTCGGGGTGAATGGACTCGAAAATCTCTCTTTCCGGATAGTTCACAAGGTGCGCATAAAGGATGGGAAGTGTGTACCGATTCAAGGACCAATCCCTTGTAGCGGGAGTGGTAAAACAGTCTCGAAGATCATCATGAATTTGGATCATTTCACCAAACAGACTACCAATTTCTTTAAAAACTTCGGCTTCATCCTGGGATAACGTTCCCAGCAAAGAGCCAATAAAAAATGCTGTACTAAAAAAAGGGGCACTCTTTAGGTGCATCACCTTCCAATAATCATCCTCATTGGAAATCACAGAATGGGTATCGAGGTATTGACCTATAGCCGTCATACCAATACAAGTATTAATATGCTCGAAAATGGTTTGTTTGATTTGCATCGATAAGCGGCTTTGAAAGATTGATGAATAACCAGCTGCTAGAATGGCTGATGAATAGTTGGCTATATCACCACTTTCCATTCCAGTTCCTTCAAAACGATGGTCGTGATCCAACAAGTCATCAATCATTACAATGCCGCTATGGAGGGCGATAGTAGCTGCTACAGCTGGAATTGCATCCTCCTCATTTCCACCTACCACCTGGCAAATCCTCAGAGGAAGCAACCAATGTACCGATGGTCTCCTTTTCAAAGTACTTAATAAATCCACGAGGGTGGGTAAATTTCGAATTGATTCCAAATTCGCTATTTGATCCATTGCTTGGGAAACTACATCCATTCGGACCTCCTGTTTGGATTGTCAACCAATCACCCTACAACGCTTTTCTTTCCGTATGTAATTACCACGGAGCCCAAATTTGAAAATCTATCGCCAACACTTCATCTAATTTCATTTCGGAAAGAAGATAATATGGTGAGGATTTATCATCCAAAATATAGTTTCTATGGAATGTTTGCATAGCGTTCATGGGTTAGCTCCTTTTCTCAGTTGAAAATTTTTTGTTTCTAAGTAGTAAGACAGTGATATTCTTCAAGAATTAAGGTTGAAACTGATGTAAAATTAGAATATTCCCCCTTAATTTTTCACCTCGTGATGCGTCTTTATATTTAAGAATAGATTCATGGAGGGCGAAACATGAACCAGTACAAGGAGTTAAAACTCGTCTGTATGTGGCGCACCTCATTCTGGGAGGTGCGCTAAAATCACCCCAAATTCACCTAACCAGTTGTCGAGCAACAAAATAGATGAGATGGAGCGCGTACATACATTGATAAAGGCGCTCCCAACGGCAACAATCCCCCAAGCTGATTTAATGATTTACGAGTTACAAACCCTTATTGGTAATCAACTAATTCGTTATGTCTCGCACCACTTTGGCAACAATGGAGTAGAATTTATTGAAGAAGTAGTGCAACGGACATGGATTAAGATTTGGGAAAAAGCAAGCCAATGTCATAGTAGCACATCATCCTCAACTTACGCTTGGATTTACAAGATTGCCCGTAATACCGCATTAACTTTGTGGCGAGATATGAAGAAGCTGGATGAAGTGATTTCCTTCGATGATGTAGTGTTTACTGAAGCAGCGCCTCAAGATCTACCGACAATCCATGGTTCTTCAAGGAAAGGGCATATCATAAAATCGGAGCGAGCCATTGAAGAGGAGATTGTCGAACAAGAATATCAACGCTCCTGGAAGGCATTTCTTTCCCCCAAAGAACGTCAAGTGTATGGATTATGGATTGCTGGTTACACAAAAAGTGAAATAGCTGACATTCTCAAAATGAAACGACCGCGAGTTTCAGAATATTTTAGACAAATTATAAATAAAAAACTATCTTTTAATGGGTAAGGATTTGCGTTCGGGTTAATTCAATCTGATCCTCCGAGATTCACAAAATCTAACCTTTGAACACATGCATCTTCCAATGAGCAGAATTTCGAATAAAAACAATAATTTGACTTACAACATTCAAGATACCCCGTTGGAACGTCTGGGCATGCAAATATCTCTCAGGCGGAGAAAAACGGGGTATTCTCTTGAATCAT
>CAYOOA010000035.1:0-23750 GCA_964405455.1 uncultured Anaerolineaceae bacterium
ATCGAATTCGCCTGTATATCCAGGATAATCCGCGCCGCTGGGCTGAGGATGAAGAGAACCTTAAGAAATAAAACAGGATCGGAGAAAGAATTAATCCTGGTTTTTTACCTGTGTTATCTGCGCTATCTGTGGTTTCTGCTTCTTTACTCCCCCACCACGTACGCCTTCCAGTCCAGCTCCGCTGCGGAGTGGATCGCCTCGCCCGTCCCGCCCAGCCTTGAGAGCCGGTAGCCAGCCTCCGTCAGCACCTGCCAGGCAACCTGCGCTGCCTGCGGACCATGCAACTCCAGCAGCACCAGCGGATGTTTCTCCTTCAGCAGGCGGGCAGCCCCCGGCAGGGCCAGCGCTTCGCCGCCTTCGATATCCATCTTGATCACATCCGGGGCGGGCAGGCCGCGCTCATACACCAGCTCATCCAGGGAGGCCGTTTCGACCTCGATGGTCTGCAGGTAGCCCTCGCTGCGCCCCTCGGTTTCCTCCATCCGTCCCATGGCGTTGGAGGCGTGCACGCGGAAGTGCGTCCGCCCGGCGGAGCGGCTGACGGCCAGCTCAAACACCTGCAACCGGCTGCCCTCCGGGTTGAGCGCTGCGTTTTTTCGGATGCGCTCCACGTTGGCCGGCAGCGGTTCAAAGGCCAGCACCCGGCCGCCCTCGCCCACCGCCCGCGCCAGCATCAGGCCGGTGTAGCCAATGTTGGCTCCCACGTCAAAGACCACCATCCCCGGCCGGATGTATTTGCGGATCGCATCCTGCAGGTCGGGCTCGTAGCTGCCCAGCCAGTAATCCTTCTCGGTCTGCATATCCAGCAGCAGGCTGGCCCCGCCCAGCAGCCCGGCCGCCACCTGCGCCTCGCTCAGCCCTTGCGGGGCCGCCTTGTTGAGCGCGCCGCGCAGCAGCCGCGCCAGGGGTCGGATGCGGTAGATGGCCTGCACAACCGGCCGCGGCAAATGACGGGCGGTCCAGGCCGCCAGGGAGAGGAGGGGGCTTTTTGACATGTTGGAAATTATAACAACGATTAACCACAGATGACACAGATGCACACAGATGAAAAAATCGAATTTACAGTAAATCCAGATAATCCGAATCCATGTTTCTTTATCTTCCACTTGGTTTTATCCGTGAATATCCGTATTCTCCGTGAAGATCCGCGTTAAATATCAATCATCAATCCGTGTTAAAATCTTGATAATCAACTAAATTTCTCGGAGGATCCTCCATGACCTCATACCCCTGGCTTCAGGAATTTGATCCCATCCCCGCCCCTGAAAATGTTTTCATCCACGGCCCGGCGCGGTTCACCGTCCTTACCAGCCGCCTCATCCGCCTGGAGTTGGATTCTTCTTGCCGGTTTGAGGACCGTCCCAGCACCGCCGTCTGGCGGCGTAGATTATCCACCCCGGCTGTGACCGTGAAACAGACTGACGAAAAATTCAGCCTGCAAACAGAGCATCTTCGCCTGGAGTACGACCCGCGCGCCGCGGCTTTCACACACAAAAGCCTGCACATCACCCTGCTGGAGAGCAACACCACCTGGCGCCCCGGCAACCACACCTGGGATAACCTCGGCGGCACCGCCCGCACCCTGGATGAAGCCGCCGGGCGCATCCGCCTGGAGAAAGGCCTGGTCTCGCGCGCCGGCTGGTCCGTGGTGGACGATTCCGAATCGCTCGTCTTTGACGAAACCGGCTGGATTACCCCCCGCGACCATTCCGAAACCGATTGGTACTTCTTCGGCTACGGTCACGATTATTACGCCGCCCTGGAGGAATTCACCTGGCTCTCCGGGAAAATCCCGCTCCTACCGCGCTGGGCCCTGGGCAACTGGTGGTCGCGCTACTGGCCCTACACCCAGGCCGAGTTGACCGGCGTGATGGAGGAGTTCATCCAGCACGGTGCGCCGCTCTCCGTCTGCATCATCGACATGGACTGGCACATCACCCGCACCGGCAACACCTCCACCGGTTGGACGGGCTACACCTGGAACAAGGAACTCTTTCCCGATCCCGTCGGATTCCTGGCCTGGCTGCACGCCCGCGGTCTGAAAACCTCCATGAATTTACACCCGGCTGAGGGCATCCACCCCCACGAGGCCGCCTACCCGGCCATAGCCCGCCGCATGGGCATCGACCCGGCCTCCGGCGACCCCGTACCCTTCGATATCCCCGACAAGGAATTCACCAGGGCTTACTTTGAGATCCTGCATCACCCCATGGAAGCCGAGGGCGTGGATTTCTGGTGGATTGACTGGCAGCAGGGCGATAAATCCAAGATGCCCGGCCTCGATCCGCTCTTCTGGCTCAACCACCTGCACTGGTATGACCTGGCCCGCGATCCCGCCAAACGCCCCTTCCTCTTCTCCCGCTGGGGCGGGCTGGGCAATCACCGCTACCAGATTGGCTTCTCCGGCGATTCTCACTGCACTTGGGAGGCGCTCTCCTTCCAGCCCTATTTCACCGCCACCGCCTCCAATGTCGCCTATTGCTGGTGGAGTCACGATATCGGCGGCCACCAGCGCGGCACCAACGACCCCGAGCTGTACCTGCGCTGGGTGCAGTACGGCGTTTTCAGCCCCATCCTGCGCCTCCATTCCACCTGCAACCCGTGGATTGAGCGCCGCCCGTGGGGCTTTGATGCCGAAACCGAGCACCAGGCCGTGGCCGCCCTGCGCCTGCGCCACCAGTTCATTCCCTACCTCTACACGGCCAACTGGATTGCCCACGAAAAAAGCATCCCGCCCATCCTGCCGCTGTACTACCTGGCCCCCGAAGAACCCTCCGCCTACGAGTGCCCGCAGGCCTACACCTTCGGCCCCGGCCTGGTGGCCGCTCCCTTCACCTCCCCGCGCGACCCGGAAACCCGCCTGGCCCGCCAGTCCGTCTGGCTGCCGGAGGGTACCTGGTACGACTTCTGGACAGGTGAGAAGCTGACCGGCGGCTGGCGGGTGGTCCACGGCGGCCTGGGGGATATCCCGCTCTTCGCCCGCGCCGGGGCGCTCATCCCCCTGGCGGCAGAGGCTGGCTGGAACGAGCCCGGCAACCCGCGCACGCTCCACCTGCATGCCTTTGCCGGCGCGGATGGCGAATTCGACCTCTACGAGGACGACGGCCAGAGCATGGAATACCTGAACGGCACCTATACCCTCTGCGAGATACGGCTGACGCAGCAGCCGGATGGTCTGCACCTGGCAATCGGCGGCGATAGTGTCCTGGATGTCCTGCCGCCCAACCGCACCTGGGTCATCCACCTGCACGGCCTGGCAGAATGCACCTCCGTCCTGCTGGATGGCGCCCCGCTGCCCTTCGAATATGATCCGCAGGCCGAATGTGCCGAGATGACACTGGACAGCTCCACAGCAACGGATTATCACCTGCTCATCCAGTGCCGCCCCGGTGGCCGGGACCGCCGGGCAGAGAAGGTGCGCAAGCTGCTGGCTGCCTTCCGCTGCGACGTGGATATCAAACGCGATCTGGATAACGTCCTGCCCTCCATCCTTGATGGCTCGCTGGATGTTGCCCGCTTTGCCGGCCGCCTGACCAACGCCCAGTACGCCGCCCTGCGCGACGTGTTGGAGTAAGCGGATACCTGCAGAGATCATCCGCAGAATGCCCCCCATACGGGGGGTGAGCGCAGATAATCAATAAATTCAATCTGGCTTTTTCATCTGCGTTTTCTGTGTCATCTGCGGATGCTTTATCATCTGTGGTTGCTTGTTTTTGTTATTTCCATCTGCGTCATCTGCGAAATCTGCGGATAGTCTTTTTTTGAGGAAAAATACCATCATGGATGAAATCAGCCATACCAACCGCCAGCGCTGGAACGCCCTGGCCCGCGCCAATGTCGAATGGTCCCGCCCGCACCTGGACTACACCCGCGAGCAGGCCGCCGAAAATATCTACCGCCACGGCATCCTGAAGGATGTGGCCGGTAAAAATGTGCTCTGCCTGGCCAGCGGCGGCGGACAGGATTCGGTCGCCTTTGGCCTGCTGGGGGCCGGCGTAACCGTGCTGGACCTCTCCGATGAGCAGTTGGAACGCGACCGCCTGGCAGCGGCGCATCACCACCTGCAGGTCACCACCCTCCAGGGGGATATGCGCGACCTTTCCATCTTTGCCGATTCTTCTTTTGATATCGTCTGGCAGGTCTACTCGATTAATTTCATCCCGGATATCCAGCCTGTCGTCCAGGGCGTGGCGCGCATCCTCAAGCCCGGCGGCATCTATTTCCTCCAGTTTGCCAACCCGTTCACCATTGCCGTGGATGAAGAGGCCTGGAACGGCGAAGCCTACCCGCTGAAATACCCCTACACGGATGGTGAAAACATAACCGCCTACTTCCCCTACTGGGATGTAACCCAGGAGGACGGCTCCAAGGTCCGCGTGGATAGCCCGCACGAGTTCCGCCACACCCTCGCCACCATGCTCAACACCCTGGTTGCCAACCGGTTCACGCTCCTCGGCCTGTGGGAGTACCTGGACACCACCGAAAATCCCACCCCGGGCAGCTGGGCGCATTACCTGCAGATCGCTCCGCCCTGGTTCTCCACCTTCTGGCAGAAGAACACCCCTTCAGGAACGAATGGATAAAAAATACACTCAATGGATATGCCAGAGTAAATTTCTTAAGGTTTTCCCCGTGACCTCCGTGTCCTCCGATACTCCGTGGTGAAAGGATTGTATAATGATGGACGAATACCGCACCTCCAACCGCAACATGTGGGATGAGTTGGCCGAAATTAATTCCCGCTCCCACTTCTACAATCTCGACGGCTTCAAGGCCGGTCAAAATATTCTCCACCCCCTGGAACTGACCGAGCTCGGCCCGGATATTCCCGGTAAACGCCTGCTCCACCTGCAATGCCACTTCGGCATGGACACCCTCTCCTGGGCCCGCATGGGCGCGGAAGTCACCGGCGTGGATTTCTCCCCCCGTGCCGTGGAACTGGCCCGCGGCATCGCCGCCGAACTGGGCATTCCCTCCCGCTTCATTTGCACTGATATCTACGACCTCCCCCGGCACCTGGATGAGACCTTCGACATCGTCTTCACCTCTTACGGCGTTCTGACCTGGCTCTCGGACCTTAAAGGTTGGGCGGAGTTGATTTCGCGCTACCTGCGCCCGGGCGGCATCTTCTACATCGCCGAGTTCCACCCATTCGCCATGATGCTGGACGACGAATCCCCCGCCCCGCGCCTGCGCTATGATTACTTTGACCCCAACGTGACCACCTTTCCCACCCAGGGCTCCTACGCCGACCGGGAAGCAGAGATCAAAACTCAGGTCAGCTATGAGTGGCAGCACCCCCTGGGTGAAATCATCACCGCCCTGTGCGCCGCCGGCCTGCGCATCGAATACCTCCACGAGCACGAATCCATGTGTTACCAGATGGCCCCCTATATGCCGGAAACCTCCCCCGGCGAATTCCGCTTGCCCCCGGATCATCCCCGCCTACCGTTGGCATTCTCGCTGCGGGCAGTGAAAGATTAAGCCCGGCAAGAACAGGAAAATTAACCTCCAAACCTTTTGAAACGGAACCGGAAGGGATCGTAACCGGGCAGCCCGACAATGGCTTCGCCCAGTTGCAGGTTGGATATATCCCAATCTTCAACCACGTTTGCTTCTCGTACTTGCTCGACCAATCCTCGCGATGCAATCGATGACATGTAGGATTCCTTCTTGCGATTCTTACCAAACAGCTCCTGGATAAATTTCCTGGTCGAAGAATCATTTACCCTGAAGGCAACCGTGGTCATAAAACCCGAAAGAATACTCCGCGCTTTGGCTTCACCATATGCATCAAATACCTGTGCCACATTCTGTACACCGATAATGAATTTTGCTCCTAGGCTGCGTCCAAAATTTACACCGTCATCCACGTGTTCCAGGTTTGGAATGAGGCGAAATTCATCAATAATAAACCATACGTTCCCATCACTCTTTTTCCGGCTCAGGGCTTCTTTAATCGCCATATCGAACATGATCCGATAAATTGGTGTCAGCATCCCGCCAATCCCCATATCATATTCGACAAAAATCGCCCGTCCACCCTTGTTCCGTATCGCCTGGCGGATCGAAAGCCCGCCCTCTTTTCGGAAGTTTCCGATGAAGATTTCTCGCACCAGTTGCTGCAGCTCCGAAACTACGCCCTGGGTTTGTGGCGATTGGTCTTCAGCAATATAGCTAGTCATGGCTTTCAGGTCATTATGCAACTGCAGCACGTTTCGAATTTGGGATGAAGGGGATTGATCAAGGAATGTCCGAAAACGGGCATTGTTGACTGAAATCCCAGCTGTTTGAGCACTGCGGTAAAAATGCATCATCAATCCAGAGAACAGGTCCCTGGCAGCATTTGGGAAAAACGGCGACTGTGAATGGCTGGTTTTTTCAAAAAAGAGCGCCCGGCTGATCTCGATGATATCTTCCTCATAGGAATTGTTCAGCCCGACCTCGTTGAAAATATTCCAGTAATCGACGCCGGCTGCCCCCGTTGCTTTTTCATCATTGCTGAAAACAATATCCCCCTTGCGGTAAAAAGCGTTATAAAAATCCCCTTTGGTATCAAAGATCAGCATCACGTCGTTCGGAGAAATATTGTTGCGCAGTTGCGCCAGGATCTGGAAAATACTGTTGGTTTTGCCGGTTCCAATCCCGCCCAGGAACAGGATGTGCTTGCTGAACAAATCCTCGCTGATTGCCAAACGCTGCTCATTCCCCACACCGTCCGCGCCAGGCAGGATGCAGCGCGCCCCGTGTGGATCGAGGACTGGCAGCGTGGATCTTAATTCGTTTCCTTCAAAAACCGGTGAGGTCTTAAATTGTTGGGGCGGCTGCATAATTGGCATCTCTCCCTGTATTCATGTTGTTGCAGGGCTGGAATTCTTTATTGCAAATTTTCCAGCGGCTCCGGCTAATAACCGTATCCGTAGCCTTGTTTTTTCGACTCCTCGTTATCTTCCCCTGGTGCAGGTTGTCCGGATTCCTGTTGACCCTGAGCTTCCAAATAGTTGATCTGCATGGTCTGGCGGGCTTCCTCCACGTAATCTTCGCCCAGTTCATCTTTTGCCCGCGCAATATCATCAGAAACTTCCTGTCCCTTCATCTGCTTGAATTCCGGATATTTTTGCGTATCCTGCATCGTTTTTTCGTAAAACTCATCCGTGCGTCCCCGGGCAGCCTGGTTGGCATCCAATTCAGTCGGTTGAAAACGATATTCACTGAAATTGGTCCCGTCATAATGGGTGTATCCATCCTGCTCACTCATTCTCCAATCATTCAGCACCGCCGGATCTTCCTTCGCCTGTTCTGGGTGTTGCACGCAAAAATGTTGGTGAGCGTGTTGATCTTCGTGGAAGGTGGTTTCAACCGCCTGGTAGGGTTGGTTGGATCCGATTAGGGAGGGGTTAATGCCGATCTCATTATCGAACCGATTAAAGTATCCCCTTTCGTTCGGCTTCATTCCCTCGCTTGCAACCACTGTTGCCGGCGTGCGGTTTTCCTGGCCTGCCATGGCGGTTTCCAACGCATTCAAGGATTCCAATCGTTGGTCAAAGGTGGAGCCCGCCCATTCTTCAGCACCTAATCCGGGTATGTATGGAATTCCCATGCTTCCCCCTTTACTCAAAATGAACCGGTGTAGTCAGAATCCGCCGCCATTGGGCGCGTTCTTCAGTCGATAGGTCGGGCTCCAGCAGTTTTCTCATCTCCCGCAGGGCGACCAAAAAATGACATTCCCGCACCTGCATCACATCGTGGATCGAGATTCCATCAATCACCAAGTCTGGAACCAACCGGGTGGCCATCCAGGTTTCGACCAGCTTTCCCAGCTCGTCCGGCAAAGGGGGAAAATGCTTGAGCAACGATTCGATCGACACCGCCTTTACCTGCTCCTGGCGGAGGATTTCACGGATTTTCTCCTTATTCAATTCATACATTCGACCTCCCTTTCAATTTGGGAAATATCCATCGGCTTCCCTTTTATAACCTGGAAACTAGATATATTATTTCACCATCCACTTCTGGATCCCCAGGTCTCCCATCTGCTGGATGTCTAGGATCATGGCTCCCAATTCCTTGATCAATGTCGGCGCATCATCTCCGGTGGTGGAATTCATGGATTTGGCCGCCGCGCTGAAGGCAGCCCCGAAGAGCGAAAGCAAATCTCCCGAAATTTGGATCCCGCCGCCTTTGGCTGTCTTCGAGGAAATGGCCAGGTTGAAGGAGAGTTGTCGTCCGAAGTAGGTTTTGAAAATCCAGAAGGCCACCCCGAACAATAACACAAAGTAAGCGAGCGGAATGGAATATCCAAGTTCGGTACGGGTACCAATATACCAGGCCAGCAGGTTAAGACCTGCAAAGAATAGGATGCGGTAGATAAAAGTTGCTGTGGGTGAACTTAACGCGCGCCCCACCCCACCCGCATTGGATTCATCCAGATTTCTTTGGATTTGCTCGGAGATGTTTTGATTCAGGATGTTTTTCTCGAACAGCAGGTGAATCAGATATGGCACCATCAACATGATCGCAACCGCCCAGTGGGTCAAAAAATCCGGAAGCACATCACCCAGTATGTTGTTGACCACATACAGTGCGGCAAAAATCAATGGAATCCAGATCCAGCTTTTTTGTGAGCTGATTGAAGAACTAATTCCGGCTACATCTTCGATCGGCATTTCTGAGATAACGGCACTGTCTTCGCGGCTTGTTTTTTCCTCTGCATGGTAAATCACTCGCTTATTGGTTACCGTGATAAAACCAGAGACTGGTTTGCGGAACCACTGTCGGACTTGTGTGCATTGGTATGTACGAACTATCTGCTCCCCATCTGAGAACAGGAGTTCGGTAGGGGTTGGAGTATTCATTGGCAATCCCTTTCGTTGGAATTTATGAACGCTTCCATTTGGAAATTCCGTACTCGCCCATCGCCTGCAAATCCAGGACGAGCGCACCAATTTCCTTCAACATCAGCTCAGAATCTGCCACGGGTTGTGCCTGGAGCGCCCTACCGGCTGCATTGTTGTTTAGGATTGCAAACCCCGCCGCCCCCGAAATGTTGATTGGTGTGGAAGACCCACCCTTGGAACCAATCGCCAGGCTGAAGGTCGGTCGCCGGGAATAAATACCCAGGATCCAAAGCAAGTAGATGACAAGCGCGACCGCAACCAGGATCGCAAAAACGTTCAAGCCGCTCCTCCCGGAAGAAAAGTACGAGAGGGCTGTTGTAGCGTTAATAACCATCCCCACCGTAGCTCCCAACCCGGCTGCGGTTACAATGATACGCCAGATCGAGGTCTTCGGCAGAAAAAAAGCACCGACGCCACACAACAAACCCAGCAAAGGCATCCCAATGGTCAACCATTCGCCCCCACCTCCCTGCCTTGTATATGAATTGTAAGCGCTGGCTGCGTTGATAGCCGCGACGATGGCAACCAGGAGTCCTCCAACAGTTCCGGAGACGAGTAAGCCGAGTAGAAAATTTCCGAGATTGAAAACGGTCCCTTTGAAACTGCTCACCCCCGAAACATCCGCAATAGGAACCTCGCTTTGAATGACACTTCTGCCGGCTGCAGACACGCCAAAAGCATGGAACAAAACCCGCTTATTCGTTACCACAAGAAACCCGGAGGCTTTTAATCCGAGCAGCCATGAGTTGTATTGCGTGCAATAGTATGTCCGCACATCCACTTCACCTTCTGCAGGTGTAATACTGGGTCCCAACAATTGGACAGCCATTCCTCTCCTCCTAATTTGTAGATGTCATTAATTGGGAAATTTCATCTTTCCCCAAATCTTATAAAATATTATATATCAGAAAAATTATTTCTTACACAATAATTGTCACCTGAATCAAAACATGAAAATCCTAGTATGATTGTATAAAATTAGGGTATCTCAATTTTTCACCCTGTTTAGGTGATCCTTGTTCACCCTCCGTCCCGCCGCTCCCTCCGATCTTCCCGCCCTGCTCGCCCTGGATCCCACCCCCGGCCGCGAGCCCTTCCTGCGCCGCGCCCTGGCCGCTGGCGAAGTTCACCTCGCCGTGGACGGGGACGTGCTCGGTTATGCCGTCTTGGAGTACACCTTCTTCGAGCAGGGCTTTATCTCCCTCCTTTACGTCCGCGCGGAGATGCGCCGCCGCGGCGTGGGCCGGGCCCTCCTGCAGCACCTGGAAACCCTCTGCGCCACCCGCAAGCTCTTCACCTCCACCAACCTCTCCAACCAGCCCATGCAGTGCCTGCTGGCCCGCCTCGGCTACCGCCTGTCCGGCATCCTCCACGATCTGGACGAGGGCGACCCGGAGCTGGTCTACGTCAAGTACCTGGCCTGAGTTCAAGTTCCCTTTCATGGTTTCCCTTCTGGCTGATCCATCATTCAAGAATCTACTGATTGACAACCGCTCCTGCGCTGGCTAAACTCAAATTGTCGCCGTCTGTTGAGTGCGCCTTCGGGTGTGAAAGGAGTTCTGCCATGCGCCTACAATCCTGGATCGCATTTTCCCTGGTTTTCCTGCTCGTTTTCTTCCCCGGCCCGGTTTCAGCCGGGAATGTCCCTCTCGGTGTTGAACCGCAGAAAGTGACCCTCAGCGGAGCACCCGCCGCCGCCCTGACGGCCAGCCTGCGCCTGGATGCCAGTGCAGATATCGCCTCCGTCCGCGTCAGCATGGGGGAGATGACCTGCACGGACGAGGCCAATCAGCCATTGCCGGCCCTCCCCGCGGATCAAATCAGCATTGACCCGGCCTTCATCGAAAAAATGGCCCCGGATGAGGTGACGCAAATCACCCTCACCATCACCCTGCCGGAAAAAACCGGCATCTGCCAGGGCTTGCTGATCATCGCCTGGAATAATACTGACCTGGACCTGCTGGGCGTCCCCGTGACGGTGAAGATTGCCACCCTGCCAGCCCTGGCCGTCCAATACCCGGAGAAGTTGACTCTAAATGGACAGCAGCGCGGCGCAGCCTATATCCAGGATTTCGTGCTCAAGGAAACCGCCGGCGGCTCCCCGCTCACCGGGTTGACTGCCGAAATCGGTCCCTTCACCAACGCTGAATCGCTGGCCCTCACCACGCTTAACCGGATCAGCATCAGCCTGGCGGATGCCATCCCCGCCGGCCAGACCTTGACCGGTACGGCCAGCTTCAATCTCGCGAAGGTCCCGGCTGGAACGTACGACGGGCAGATCCTCTTCAAATCCGGCTCGAAATTTCTTGCCGCCTTGCCGGTCACCCTGAATGTCCGCCACCCCTGGTGGATTGCCGCCCTGGCTCTCGGGCTGGGCGTGGCACTCGGTCTGTGGCTTTCCTTCTACAAGGAGAAGGGCCGCCCGCGGGATTTGTTGACCCGGCGGATCTCGGATGCAAAGCTCAAACTCAACGCCGATCCGCAGTTGGAGCAGTACTTTGGTCCCGCCCTCCATCCCCTTCTGCGCGAAGCAGAAATCCAGCTCAAGGCGGAAAAGTTTGAGGAGGGCACTGCCGCAGTTGTCCGGGTGGAGGATGCCCTCGGCCGCTGGGAAAAATTCGGCCGCCTGAACTGGATTGCCCAATTGGACTATCTCAAGAACGCGCTCCTGCCCCGCCTGGGGCAGGAAACCTCGGGCTTTGGCCAAAAGCTGCTCAAGAACGCCGGCACCCTGCTGGGAAATGCCGCAGCGCTCGAATCCCCGCTTGCCCTGCGGGAGCAGGTCACCGGCATTGAGGAACTTCTCGCCAAATGGAAGACCACCCTCTCCCGCATCGATCAAATCGCTGCCCTCTTCCCCCACCTGCCCACTGCCACCCAGCAGGAGAAGACCATCAAGCAGGGCTTCGAAACCCAGGCCGCGGATCTCCGTAATCGGTTGGATGCCCTCTCTCCCGCGGCGGATGACCAGACCTGGACAGACCTGGATAACGACATCCAGGAGCTGCTCAAGGACGTGCAAACCTACATCCAGCAGCATTCCATTCGCATTCCCGCCCCGCTCTACACCGTCTACGGCGCCGGCTGGGATGCCCTGGCCCTTGTGGAACCGGATGTACCCCCCGCTCCGCGCGAGGAACTGGAGGTGACCCCCGCCCGCGCCCGGGCGGCCCGCCAGCGCCTGACTACCTGGGCAATTCTCACCTACGGTCTGGGAGGAGTCCTGCTGGCGATCGCCGGTTTTAGCACGGTCTACCTGCCCAACCTGACCTTTGGCATGCATCCACTGGGCGATTACGCCAGCCTGTTCCTGTGGGGCATCACCGGTCAGGCCGGGTTCACTGTGGTTGCTGACCTGGTGCGTGGATTCGGCTTCCCGGCGTTCTTAAAATAAGCTGTTCAGGCTCTCGTCTGGCATGCTGAGCGAAGCGAAGTAGCCCCTGTTACTTTCGCCCGCAGATTTCAAGATATATAATTACTTTATACCTGCATTTCCCAGGAAAATGAGGTTAAATATATATTGGTTGGGATAAAAATAAGGCTAATGAAAAACGGGAGTCATGGTTGACATTCCTCCCGACTCTCGCTAAACTTGAATAGTTAATCGATAAGCGTTCAACGCAATTAATGGTGGCTTTCTTCAAACGAGTGCCTCCCGCCCACCAGCCCAAGGAGGAAATTGTGGCGGTTTTGAAAACGAGCATCAAGCCAAATCCCCGCCTTCTGCAGCGGATAAGTTCCATCAGCATCATCCTGGCCCTGTTTGCCGGGCTAACCTTCGGATTTAACCGCCCGGCCCGGGCCCAGGGCAGCACCCAGCGCGCCGAGGCGCTGGTCGTCGTGAATTCTGCCAGCGGCGCCTATATCCACTACACCGAGTGGATCCAGCCCTACCTGGAGCACTTCGGCATCCCCTACACCACCTGGGATATTTCCACTGCCTCCGCCCCCGCCTTTGGGGAGTATGCCGTCATCATCATTGGCCACGACCAACTGGATGTCTTTAGCACTTATCTGACCCCGACCGTCCAGGGCCAGATATCCGCAGCCGTCAACGCCGGCACCGGCCTGGTGAACTTCGATTTCGACCTGGCTTCCCCCCTGGATGATCCTTATTACAGCTACATCCAGGATATTTTTGGCTTCACCTACTATGCCACCGATCCCGCCAGCCTGATCAGTTTCAATGCCAGCCCGGCCCTGGGTGGTTACATCACAGCCCTGCAGACCGGCGGCGCCTCTTATACCCTGCGCAACCTGGTTCCACATCAAGGATTAACCCCCGCCGCGGGCACCAGCGTGCTGGTCAACCTGGATATGGATCCCCTCCTGCTGGCTGCCACGTACGGCTCAGGCCGCGCCGTGCAATGGGCCTCAACCAACTGGATCAGCCCTGCCAATCTTGGCTTTGTCTCCGGCATGGATGATCTCGTCTGGCGTTCCATCGTCTGGGCGGCTCGCAAGCCCTTTGTCCTGCAGGGCATGCCGCCGTTGGTCACCTTCCGCGTGGATGATGTGATTGGTCCCTACTGGTGGGTACAAACCGCCGTTCAGTACGGCTTCAAACCCTGGGTGGGCGTCTTCCTGGATAATGTGACCGATGTTCCCACCCTCAAGACCCTGGTGGATAGTGGCAATACGACCGTTTCCATCCATGCCCGCTCCTATACCGATTTCTTTTATTACGATGATGCCAATCAGACCAACCTGGACCCAACCGTGGTTGCCCAAAACTTCACCGACGGCACCAACTGGCATACCCAGAACCAGATTCCCATTTCCAAAGTGGTTGTGCCGCACTATTATGAAATCGGCACCAATGTCTTCCAGGGGCTGGCCAACTGGGGTGTGGAGTTTGTCATCACCCCCATGACGCCCGGCCAGCCTTACGGCGCCGATCGTTTGGCTGCCGGTCCATTCCAGCTTTACGCTTCGCCCTGTAACAGCAGCTGCGGTCTGCCAATCTACCTGGCCGATGAGTTGCCCATTCCCGGTCATCCCGAGTTCAACGGTCAGTTTCACGTCATCATGACCGAAATCCGCGACCTGGGCGGCTACGAATGGTACCCTTCGGATGATCCCGGCTACCTGCAGGATACGATTGACCGCGGTGTTGCCCAGCTCAAGCGCGCCCTGGACGGCATGGAGCTGGCCACCATCTTCACCCACGAGGAATTCATCCAGAATATCACCCCGGCAAATTGGACCACAATCCTGGCCGGGGTGACCGCGGGCATCAGTTCCTACGCCCCGGAATATGTCACCCTGGATGATGCCGCCCAATATGTCCGGGCTGTCTTGCATTCCCGGATCAGCAGCAGTATCTATAACCCCTCCACCAGTACCCTCACCACCAGCCTGACCGGTACGACCGACATGACCACCCGCTTCTACCTGTTCACCGAATCCGGCGGTATGATTCAAAAACAGTTCGTCAACGTGCCAGCCTTTACCACCAGCACTCAGGTTTCCACGGTCATTTCAACCTCCCCGCCGTCCACCATTTCCGGCAACGCCGGTGCGGCAGGCGCAGTAATTTCCTTCACCGGGGGCACGCCGGTCACCGCGGATTCCAGCGGTAATTACACCCTCACGGTGCCCTACAACTGGTCCGGGACGGTCACTCCCACCCTTGCAGGGCACATTTTCTCCCCGGCCAGCCGCTCCTATTCAAGCGTGGTCAGCAACCAGACCAACCAGAACTACACCGCCAGCACCACGACCACCCGCAGCATCCCCCTGGTGGTCGGCTGGAACCTGGTCTCATTCAATCTGCATCCGGCCAGCACCCTCACGGCAAATGTGCTATCCTCGGTGGCGGGCAATTTCGACCTCGTCTATGCCTGGGATTCCAGCGTTGCTTCCAACAACTGGCTGCATTACGACAACATCCCCATGACCCCCGATACGCTTACCCACCTGGATGAAACCACGGGCTTTTGGATCCACATGACCGCCGCAGATACGCTGGAAATCACCGGCACCATTCCGATCACCACCGCCATTCCACTCCGCACCAGCGCCGGCGGTTGGAACCTGGTTGGCTATCCTTCACTCGCTTCCGGTTCTTTGCCGGCTTCTCTCAGCACCCATTCCACCCTGCTGTACGCCTACCATCCTGCCGACTCGGGATCTCCGTGGAAGTTATACGATCGCACTGCCGAACCTTATGCCAATACGCTGCCTTCTCTGGCGCCCGATTGGGGCTATTGGATCTACGTGACCGCTCCTGATACATGGAGCGTGGCTTATTAACGGCTCTTCCAGTTCCCGGGCCGGCCCGGGTCGCACCGGGCCGGTTTGCTTTCCGATGACTTTTCCCGGACAGTCAAATCTGGGCTATAATATCGCCTGTTGAGCACTGCGATCTCATCATCTCTCACGAAATAATCCAATGAAACGTATTCTCATTCTCGGTACCAGTAACGTCCAGAAGGACGCTGTAGATGCCTGCCATGCCCTGGGCCTGGAGGTGTTTACCTGCTCCAACACGGGCAGCGGACCGGCTGCCCGTGCCGCCGATCACTCCGCTCGCATCGATATTGCCGCCGATGAGGCCGTCCGCCAATACGCCGAAGCCAGCCAGGTGGATTGGATCTACTCGGTCGGCTCCGACCTGGCCATGCCCACCGCCTGCCGCGTCAGCACGGAGCTGGGGCTGCCAACCTTTATTTCACCGCGCACTGCCGAGACCTGCCATTCCAAGCCCCGCCTGCGTGCCGCCCTCGGATCGGATTTTCCCGGTAATCTGCGTTACCAGGTCCTCTCCGAACCTACCGCGGGCTTGGTCAACCTGGTCTACCCCTGCATGATCAAGCCGTCTGATTCACAGGGCGGGCGCGGCGTTTCCCGCCTCGATTCTCCGGCCAACCTGCCGGCTGCCTTCCAGGCGGCCGAACGCTTCTCCACCGAAAAAAGCGTCATCCTGGAGGAATTTGTCCCCGGCCCGGAAGTCTCTGCCAATCTCTACCTGGTGGACGGCGTAGTCCTCTTCCACGCCGTCAGCGAGCGGCGCATCTGGCCGCAATTCAGTTCTGGCGTCGTCCGCAGCCATCACTTCCCCGCCTGTGTGGTGGATGAAGCTGCACAGGTCCGCATCCAGAAATTGACGCAATCCGCCTGCTGCCGGTTGGGCATTGCCAACGGCCCGGCTTATTTCCAGATCAAGCTCAACGGCGGGCAACCATTCCTGATTGAAGCCTCCCCCCGCCTCGACGGCTGCCACCTCTGGCGGTTGATTAAATATTCCACCGGCGTGGATTTACTGCGTATCACCCTGGAGCACCTCGTGGGCAGCCCTCCCCGTCCGGAACAGTTAATCCCCAGCCACTGCCAGCCCGCCCGCCTGGAGTTTGACAGTCAGCGCCCGGGGCAATCTTCCATCGCCCGGCCGGCGCCTGCTTCAGCTTTCTATCACGAGGATTACTACCATCCCGGCGAAGTGGTTCGCCCGGTCAACGGCCTGTTGGAAAAAGTGGGTTACTCCATCTTCCGGGATGACCCTGCATGAGGATCATCGTCACCGGCGGTTTGGGCTTTTTGGGCCGCTGGCTGCTGGCCGAATCTTCCCCCGCTGATGAATTAATCCTGCTCACCCGCCAGGCCAACATTTCCGATTTCAATTTTCTCGGCCGCCGCGCCGCCTGCCACCGGACGGATTACACCACGGCGGATCTTTCCAGCCATTTCCGCGCCGCCGATGCCGTGGTACACCTGGCTGCGGTCCGTCCAGCGGCCGGCCTGCCTTCCTCTGCCTATCAATTCAACCTGGAGTCAACCGAAAACCTGCTGGATGCCTGCCTGCAAGCCGGAGTTTCAAACGTGGTCCTGGCTTCCTCCCGGGCAGTCTACGGGATGGCCAATCCCTGCCCCTGGACGGAGGAGCAAACCCCGCAGCCCGCTTCCGCCTACGGCACCTCCAAGTTGGACATGGAAGGCATTGCCGGGCACTGCTTCACCCGCTTTGGCCTCCCCTCCCGTAGCCTGCGCCTGGCCCAACTGGCCGGCTGGGGTGAGCGCCCCGGCTATGCCCTGGTGAACTTCATCCAGGCCGCTGCCGAAAAACGCCCCCTGCGCGTTTTTGCCAGCGGTGCCGACGCGCGCGAATACCTCTACGTGCGGGATGCCGCCCGGGCCGTCCTGGCTGCCCTCCAGCGTCCGACCCTGCACGGCGCCTTCAATATTGGTTCGGAGCAGCCCGTCTCCATCCTCGCCCTCGCCAGGCTGATCAACCGTGTCTTTGAGAACGAGGGTAATCTTGAAGTGGGTCCCCTGGCCGCCGAAAGCGGCCCCATGTACTGGATGAGCAGTCAAAAAGCCCGTCAGATCCTCGGCTGGAGCCCGCTCTGGACATTGGAAGATGGTCTATCCGAAATCCGCAACCTGATCCGCCAATCATCCCCCTGAAACAATTCGATGTACAATCAAGGGTGAAAGGGAGGGGATCATGTCTCCAACTCAACCTGAAATTACCTGGAAAAGCGGTTTTAGCAGCGCCCCGCTGCCGCCGCTTGTGCCGGGGCTGCCGCTGATCGGCAGCGCCCTGCCCATGTACACGGATGTGCTCGGCTTCCTGGTCGAGCAATACCGGCGCATGGGGCCTATCTTTCGCGTCCGCGTCCCCGGCGAAACATACACAGTCATCGCCGGACAGCAGGCCAACCTCTTCATGTCCCGCGAAGGCAACGACCACTTCCAATCAAAAGAATTTTGGGAACATCTCGATCGCGAGTTGGGCGCTAAAAATACCCTCATCAGCTCGGATGGCGAGGTGCACACCCGTCTGCGCCAGTTGGAGAAGAACGGTTACAGCCGTTCCACTATTGAAGCCCGCCTGGAGGACGTGGTCCGGATCGCCCAACGCAACGCCGCTGAATTTCCGGCCGAGCACAGCCTGCCTGTCTATCCCTGGCTGCAGGCCGTCATCACCGAGCAGCTCGGCACCATCATTGCCGGCACCGCCCCCGGGGATTATGTACACGACGTAGTCCAGTTCGTCCGCACTGCCCTGTTGACCCTGGTCACCCGCCAGCGACCCGGCCTGCTGCGCGCCCTGCCGGGCTACCGGCGCGCCCGCCGGCGCTCTTTTGAACTGGGCAACCGCATCCTGGAATGGCACCGCGCCCATCCCCCGCTGGACCGCCCCGCCAACCTGGTGGATGCCGCCCTGGCGGCCGCCGGGACCGGCGACCTTCTCCAACCGAGTGACCTGATGCCGATCGCCCTCGGGCCGTATATTGCCGGCCTGGATACCGCCGCCAGTACTGCTGCCTTCCTGCTCTATGCCCTTTTTGCCGATCCCGACCTGCGCGCGCGGGTCCAGGCTGAAGCCGACGAATTGTTCGCCGAGGGTATCCCCACCCCGGCCAAAGTCCGCGCATTGGATGTGCTCCAACGCACCTTCCTGGAGACCTTGCGCCGCTATCCGATTGCCCCGGCTGTCCAGCGTACCGTCATCCAGCCCTTTGAGTTCGCCGGCCACCGGGTGGATGCCGGCGGGCGCATCTTCATCGGCACAACCGTTGCCCATTTCATCCCCGAGCTGCACCCGGATCCCTACCGCTTTGATATCGACCGCTACCTGCCCCCGCGGAATGAAAACAAGATCCCCGGCGGGTTTGCCCCCTTCAGCCTGGGCGCGCACACCTGCCTGGGCGCCGGCCTGGCCGAGGTCCAGATCATGGTCACCGTGGCTGCCCTGCTGCACTTCGCCGATTTGCAGATGGATCCGCCCGGCTATACCCTGCGCACCCGCACCGCCCCCACCCCCGCCCCCACGCCCGATTTCCGCATGCGGGTTCGGTTAAAATCCAAGAACTCGCTCTAGTCATTCAAACTTTTTTATAAAAAGACCCTCAGGATTTTGAAAATCCTGAGGGTCTTTGGGTGATTGGCGAGCCAACCTTACGGCAGCACCGTCCACGGATTGACGAAGGTACCGAAGTAGCGCACTTCAAAGTGCAGGTGTGGACCGGTTGAATTGCCCGTGCTGCCCGCCAGGCCAATGGTATTGCCCTGGAAGACGCTCTGCCCGCAGCGCACCGAAATCTTGCTCAGGTGGGCATACAGCGTCTGGAAGCCGTTGCCGTGGTCGATCATGATCATGTTGCCGTAGCCGCTGGAGTTCCAGGCGGCATACACCACCACGCCGCTGTCCGAGGCATACACCGGCACACCCTGCCCGGCAGCAATGTCAATCGCCAGGTGGCCGGACCAGAAGTCGTTGCCGGAGATCCAGTTGTTATAGGATGGCCAGATGAAGGTGCCGGTGCCGTAGGCTCCGCCCTCGCCGGTGCTGCACGAACCCGGGATGCCCGTTGTCACGCCGGCCCGCCCGCGCGGGATGTAACCCATCACCCAGGTGCGCACGAACTCGCGTTCGCCGCCCGGGATCATGATCTCCTGCCCCGGTTGAATGACCGGGTTGGCCATATCCAGGTGGTTGCCCGGCCAGCTCAAAATGGCGTTGGTGCTGGATTTGAACAACCCGGCGATGTGATCCAGCTTGTCGCCGTCCTTCCAGGTGTACACCACGCCGTCCACCGGCGGGATGGTCAGTTTCTGGTCAATCGAAATCAGGTCCGGGTTGTCGTTGAGCACGTCATAGTTCGCCCACAGCACCGATTCCGGCTTCAGGTTGAATTCCTTGGCGATCGCGAAGATCGAATCCCCCGAAACCACCGTGTGAACGGAAATATCCTCCCGCTCGGTGGTCGGGATGATGGTATGCACGGAGGCCGGCCGCACCCAGCTGGCCAGCTTGTCGGGCACGTAATCCGGCAGGACCACATCCGCCGCTGCTTTGGGCAGGTTGATGGTCTGCGCTGGATTGTTGTTTGAAGCGGAAACGGATGTTGGTGTGATAAATCGCCGCACCAGGACGAATCCCAGCAGGACGATCATGCCCAGCGCCACCCCCCACAACACGATGGAAAGCCAGGGCGCTCCCCCGCGCTCCCGGCCCTCAGTTGAGGGTTTCAAACTCACATATCCTCCGATAAGGTCTCCAGGAACTCGGCGTTGTTCTTGGTCTTGTTCAAGCGCTGCAAAATGGCTTCCGTGGCTACCGAGGGATCCATCCCGGCGCCCTGCGGCGGTGTGCCGATCATCTGCAAATACATCCGGCGGATCAGCCAGACGCGCTGCAGCACATCCGGACCCAGCAGCAAGTCTTCACGCCGGGTGGAGGAGCGCTCAATATCAATGGCCGGGAAGATGCGCCGTTCCTGCAGGCGGCGGGAAAGATGCAGTTCCATGTTGCCGGTGCCCTTGAACTCTTCATATACCACGTCATCCAGCCTGGAGCCGGTATCCACCAGCGCCGTGGCGATGATCGTCAGGCTGCCGCCCTCTTCCAGGTTGCGCGCCGCGCCAAAGAAGCGCTTGGGCGGGTAGAGCGCGCTGGGGTCCATACCGCCGGAGAGGGTTCGCCCGGAGGGGTTGACCACCAGGTTGTAGGCCCGCGCCAGCCGGGTCAGCGAGTCCATCAGGATGACTACATCCCGCCCGCTTTCCACCAGCCGTTTGGCCCGTTCCAGCGTGATTTCCGCCGTGCGCACATGGCTGGTAACCGGCTCGTCAAACGTGGAGGCCACCACTTCGGCGTCCACCGAGCGGTCCATGTCGGTCACTTCTTCCGGGCGCTCGCCAATCAGGGCGATGATCAGGTGCACATCCGGGTATTTGGTTGAGATCGCGTTGGCGACCTGTTTAAGAATGGTGGTTTTGCCAGCCTTGGGAGGTGAAACGATCATGCCGCGCTGGCCGCGGCCAATGGGTGCAATCAGGTTGATCAGGCGGGTGGAGAGAATGCTGCGGTCCACGTCAAGGTCAAAGCGCTTGTCCGGGAAGATCGGCGTCAGGCTCTCGAAAGCCGGGCGGTTGCGCGCGCTGTCCGGGTCGATCCCGTTGATCGACTCAACCTTCAGCAGCCCATAATGCCGCTCGGATTCACGCGGCGGGCGCACATGCCCGATCACCAGGTCCCCGCCGCGCAGATCGTAGCGCCGCAGTTGGGCCTGGGAAACGTAGACATCCTCCGGCCCGATCTGGTAGTTGGTGCGCAAAAAGCCGATGCCCTCGTTCATGATCTCCAGCACGCCGCCGCGCACTTCCAGGCCTTCCTGTTCCGCTTCCACTTGTCGGATGCGGATGAGCAGGTTCTCTTTTTTCAGACGGTTGGCATTGGGGACGTTGAGATCTTTGGCAACGTTGCGCAAAGCGGCCAGGGGCATATTTTCAAGTTCGATTAGTTTCATGGGTGTTTTTCTTTATGCGTTGAGAATGGTATTGCAAAATGTGACCGCGGCGCGATAGATGCTCGTCGGCGGGTGTTGGTATGCTGATCAGATCATTCAATGGGATTTTATTAATTCTCCTGGACGGGTCCCCTACCCATGCAGGTCGTTCAAACCATTAAGCCACCACATCGTTTTGGATTAAAGTGATTATAGCATACTGTCAAGGGATTTGGCAAACACTCCGGGTTAAAAAGGATTAATTTTATCCAGAATCAGGTTATATGAAACTTCCGTCGTTATTTTTGAACTGAAAAACCGGGCCTTTCAAGATCAGTCTCTCATCTTTCCTGCTTGTTTACAGATTTCAACTTGGATTAACCTGCAAAATGGGACAATTTCAAGACCACCTCATGGATAATATCCCTTACATCAATACCGCCGGATTGACGTACAATGATAGTGCATATTTTTGCTCTCCCTTCAAGAGGAAATCATGATAAATCTTAAATCAATCCTGCCCCTGGTTATCCCATTGGTCCTGCTCCAACTGGGATTGATGGCCTACTGCCTGGTCGATTTATCCCGCCGTGAAAACGTTAAGCACCTGCCCAAGTGGGCCTGGGCACTGATCATTATTCTCGGCGAACTGATTGGCCCGGTGGTCTACCTCCTCATCGGGCGCAGCGAAGCCGAATGACCGCCATTCGCATCGAAAAACTCACCAAGATCTACGGTCCTGTCCGCGCCCTGGACGGGCTGGATCTGACGGTGGAGGAGAATTCCATTTTCGGCTTCCTTGGCCCCAACGGTGCCGGCAAGACGACCACCATCCGCCTGCTCACCGGTTTGGCCCACCCCACCGCCGGGCAGGCCTGGGTGGCCGGGACGCCGATTGGCTCCGATCATCAGTCCGCCGGCATCATTGGCTATCTGCCCGAAGAGCCCGCCTTCTACACGTACCTCTCTCCTCTCGAATACCTGGATCACATTGGCCGGCTTTTCCGGCTCCCCCCCGTAGAGCGGCGCAAGCGCATTGACGATCTGCTGGAATTGACCGGCCTGGCCCAGGTCAAAAAGCGCCGGATCGGCGGTTTTTCGCGCGGCATGCGCCAGCGCCTCGGCCTGGCCCAGGCTCTGATCAACCAACCCCGCGTCCTGCTCCTGGATGAACCCGTCAGCGCCCTCGACCCCATCGGCCGCAAGGAAATCCTCGACCTGGTCGAGCACCTGCGCGGCCAGTGCACCATCTTTATGTCCACCCACATCCTGGCGGATGTCGAGCGGGTCTGTGATTCGGTCGGAATCATCCACAAGGGCCGGCTGCTGGTCAAATCCAACAAAAATGAGCTGCTCGAACGCTACGCCCTGCCCGTCCTGGAACTTGAGTGTGACCAGTCCCAGGTGCCGGCCCTGGCTGCCTGGCTGCCGGAGCTTTCCGCTCAAACCTGGGTGAAATCCACCTCCATCGATCAGAACGTGGCCCGCATTATCGTCACGGATATTGAAACGGATCGCGCCAGACTGCTGGCCGCGGTGCTCCAGGCCGGGCTGCCGCTGCGCCGCTTTGAGGTGGTCACCCCTTCCCTGGAAGATGTCTTCCTGCGCCTGGTCAATGCCGCGGAGGAAATATCATGAACCTCTTCACCTCCCTGCGCAAGGAATGGATTGAACTCACCCGCACCTCCCGCCTGGTGATCCTGCTGGTAGTGCTGGGCTTTTTCGGCCTCAGCTCTCCGCTGCTGGCCAAATACACCCCGGAGTTGATGAAGATGATCCCTGGCGCCGAGGCCATCGCCAGCATCATCCCGGCCCCCACCGTGGTGGATGCCGTTGGACAGTACGTCAAAAATATCAGCCAGTTTGCCATTTTATTGGCCTTGCTGCTTTCAATGGGCCTGGTCTCGCAGGAGAAGGAACGCGGCACAGCCGCTCTGCTGCTCGCCAAGCCCCTGCCGCGTGCATCCTTCCTGGCGGCCAAGTTTGTAGCCCTGGGCCTGGGCTTTGTGGCTGCGTTTGTCGTCGCGGCGCTGGGCGGCTATTATTACACCCTCGTCCTCTTCGAGCCTTTGAAGGTGGGCCCCTGGCTGGTGCTGAACAGCGCCCTGTTGATGCAGGTGCTGGTCTATATCGCCATCACCCTGCTTTTCAGCACCCTGTTGCGCTCCCAGGCTGCTGCTGCGGGTCTCTCATTGGGGGTGATCCTGGTTTTCTCCCTGCTCGAATCCATCCCCACCTTTGCCCCTTATGTGCCCAACCGCCTGGTGGTCTGGGCTGCCAATGCCATTTTGGGCGGCCCGGCGGTCAATGGCTGGCCTTCATTCTTTGTTTGCCTGGTATTGATCCTGGGCAGCCTGCTGGCTGCCTGGCTCATCTTTGAGCGCCAGGAGTTATAAAAATCGGTGAAATCCCTTATACCCGCTTGAATGATCAAAGCCGCATCCTATTGGATGCGGCTTTTTTGGCTAATCCACCGGATGCCCCCTTCCGAGGAAGTGGGTTGCCGCCCGGCTTTCTTACGGTGTCGGCGGAACCTTCAGCAAGGCCCCCACGGCATATCCAACCAGCGCGCTTACCGTACCAATGACTGCCATTTCCAGGCCGCTCTTCCACGGCT
>CAYOOA010000036.1:0-4840 GCA_964405455.1 uncultured Anaerolineaceae bacterium
AGGCGGTTGAGGTAGCGGTAGTTGATGATCTGGAAAATCTTTTCCTCGGCCCAACCGGTGGCATTCTGCGCGCCCAGGTCATCCAGCACCAGCAGGTGGGCATTGCGCAGCTCTTCGAAGCGATCTTCAAAGGTCTCATCCTTGGATTGGTAGGCGTAGCGCAGCCAGTCCAGCAAGTCGGGCACAGTCAGGAAGATGGTTTCCACGCCGTGGGCCAGGGCAAAGTTGGCGATGGCCGCCGCCAGGTGGGTCTTGCCGGTGCCAAAGCCGCCGCTCAGCAGCAGCCAGCCGTCCAGGTGCTCGGCGTAGGTGCGGGCCTGCTTGTGGGCAAAGATCAGCGAATCCACCTGCGGCTTGGGCAGGCCGTGCCGGCCCTGGGTGGAGAAGCTCTCAAAGGTCATCTGGGTGTAGCCCTGCAGGTTGCTCAACTTCTGCAGTCGGCTGTGGACCTGCTGGGCTACCTCGCGCTGGCGGCAGGAACAGACGCTGATCTTGCCGAAATCCGGGTGGCCGACGGGCAGGTCTTGCTTAACGAAGCCCACCCCGTGGCAAATCGGGCAATTCGGGTCGCCCTCGCCGGTGAAGGCCGGTTCAGCGTTCGATGATGTCGTCGTACTGGCTTTTCCCGCCCCGGCGGCGAGTTTTCGCAGCGTCTCGTCGATATGTGTCATCCCGTCCTCTTTCCTGCCAGTTGCGCAGCACGGCCAGCACGTATTTCCAGGTGCGGGCATTGGCCGTCACCGCTTCGTGGATGGCATCCGCAATCCATTCGGCGGGGTAGGCGGCCTCGGCATCGCGCAATTCATCGGCGATGATGGGCGTCAGCGGCCCAATGTTTTCTTCATATAGTTGGTAAATCCCCGGGCGCTCTTTCTTGAGCTCCGCCGGGAGGTGGGTTTGCAAATCCGGTTTCCATGCGCCGGATTGCCAGCCCTTGAGGGCCGCCCGGCCGCGCACGGTGTTGAGGAAATAAATGGCTTCTTCCAGCGGGCGGCCTGTGGGAATAGCCTGCAGCAGGCTGCCGCGTTCCACGGCGCGCCGCAGGGCATCCGCCAGGGCAGCGACAGGATTGGCGCCCAGCCCGGCCAGCAGGGTCTCATCGCTGCTGAAATCGGCCGCAGTGATGTAGCGCGTTTCGCCTTCCTGGCGGTCCACGAACCAGATGGCGTACAGGGTCACCTTGAGTTCGCCCAGGTCGTCAATCTCGGGCAGCAGCTCGCTGAAGAAGGCTGCCGGGATGGGGGTCAGGTGGGTTTTGCCTGCGGGAAAGCCGGAGAAGCGTTTCACAGGTTATCTCCGCGGTGGGCGGGCCGGTGCCGGGGTGCGGTTATCCACCGCGGCGTTTTCAAAGCGGGCCAGGTTGTTGCGGAAGATCAACTGGATGCCGGAGTGGGTTGGGCCGTTGCGGTGTTTGGCCACAACCAGTTCGGCCACGTTCTGGCGCTCGCTGGTCGGGTCGTCCGCATCCGGGCGGTGGATGAAGAGGACAATATCGGCATCCTGCTCGATGGAGCCGGACTCGCGCAGGTCGGAAAGCTGCGGTTTCTTGCCCTCGCGGTGCTCCACCGCGCGGGAGAGCTGGGCAGCGGTCAGAACCGGTACGTTCAACTCACGTGCCAGGCTCTTGAGCGTACGCGAGATGTAGGAAACCTCCTGGACGCGGTTTTCGTTGCGGCTGTCGGAGGCCATCAACTGCAGGTAGTCCACGATGACCAGGTCCAGGCTGTATTCCATCATCAGCCGGCGGCACTTGGTGCGCAATTGGATGGGAGTGATGGCGGGGGTATCGTCCAGGAAGATGGTGGTATCCGATAGCACCTCGATGGCGTGGGTGAAGAGCGGCCATTCGTCGCCCTCCAGCTTGCCGGTGCGCAGGCGCTGGGTGTCGATCCCGGTCTCCTGGGCGATCAGGCGCTGGACGAGCTGCTCATTGGACATTTCCAGCGAAAAGATGGCGACGTGCTTCTTGTGCTTTTGGGCGGCGTTCTTGGCGATGGAAAGCAGGAAGCCGGTCTTGCCGGAGCCCGGGCGGCCGGCGATGATGATCAGGTCCGATTTTTGCAGCCCGCCCAGCAATTTATCCAGGTCAGACAACCCGGTGGGCACGCCGGCAATCTCGTCATCGGATTGGGCCAGGCGATCCACCCGGTCGTAGACTTCGCTCAGGACGGTACGGATGGGCTGGACTTCCTTGGTGGCGCGCCGATCGCTGATGCTGAAGATGGATTTTTCCGCCTCGTTGAGGACGGTATCCACGGTGCGGGTCTGGTCGATCGCCAGGTGGGCCATCTCGTTGGCCGAGGACAGCATCCGACGCCGGATGGAGGTATCTTCGATGATGCGGCCGTATTCCACGGCGTGCAGTGAGGTGGGGGTCTGGTTGATCATGGCGGTGATGTAGGCTGCCCCGCCAATCTCGGAAAGCTGGCCGCGGTTTTCCAGGAACTCGCACACGGTCACGTAATCGACCTTCATGTGCCGCTCATGCAGCTCGCTGAAAACCTCCCAGATCCAGCGGTTGCGGATGATGTAGAAGTCTTCCGCCTTGAGGAACTGGGCCACGTCGTAATAGGATTCCGGGTTGATTAAAACCGAACCAATGACTGCCTCTTCCGCCTGGCGGCTGTGGGGCAATCCCTGTGGCTCTTCCGGTTGGGCTTCTTCAAAGGGCGGCAGGTCGTCCATGGTCAGTATCCATTCAATGAGAAAAAACCGGGGCAGGTGCGCCCCGGTGGATGGGATCAGGGCCGGGGTTTGTCTTCATCCGGCTCGCCAGTGTCATCATCATCTTCCCCTTCGTCCGGCGCGGGCGGCAAATTATCCAGGTTCAATTGATCGAGGAAATCCTCAAAGACGGACAGGCGGCTTTCACCCTCTTCCTCTGCCGGGGCGGGGGATTCGGACTGCTCTTCATCGGCAGCCTTGGGCTCTTCGACTTCGGTTTCCGGGGTGATGCCGGCGCTGTCGAGGATCTCACGCGCGATCAGGATCGGGACATGGCAGCGGACTGCCAGGGCCAGGGCATCCGAGGGCCGGCAGTCAATGCTGAACTGGTCGTCCTCCTGTTCCACGATCAACTCGCCGTAGAAAACGTCCTCGCGCAGGGACACCACCTGCACCCGCACCAGGCGGGCGCCCAGGCGGGAGATGGTGTTTTTGAGCAGGTCGTGGGTTTGCGGGCGGGCAACTTCGATCTCCTGCAGGGCGATGGTGATCGCCTCCGCTTCGTAGGGGCCGATCCAGATCGGCAGGTAGCGTTCAGCATTGACCTCGCGCAGCACCACGATCCGCTGCTGGTTGGTCAGGCTGACGCGCACGCTGTCTATCACTACCTCTACCATTCGGGACATTCTCACCTGCCTGTAAGGAGTTCGGGGATTCTCACCCGACCTAATTCTAACACGCTGCCGGGAGGGATGCAACGAGATTGACAATCATATATAATGGACAGGAATTTATATTCCCACCAACCCTTCGGATGAGGAGTAAAAGTTTGTCCAACCGCCGCCGTTCCAATCAACAAATCCTGCTCTCGATCCTGGCGCTAATCCTCTTCGCTATTTTTTACTTTCTTAATGCCAACAAGGATCATTCCAACAGCTTTGTCCTCACCCCACCGCCGGATGCCAGCTCCACCCCGCTGGTGAATCTGCCTCTCTCGGATCAATCGACGGTCACCCCGGCCGCTGCGGAAGGAAATCCGGCCTTTCCGGTCAGTTCTGCAGCCGATTTTGACTATTACGTACTCTCCCTCTCGTGGTCGCCGCAGTATTGCGCCACCGACGGCAGCAATGATACCCAGCAGTGCAGCCTGGGGCGCAAGCTGGGCTTTGTGTTGCACGGCCTGTGGCCGCAGTATGAAACCGGCTATCCCAGCAATTGCACCGCTGAATCCTTCCCGTCCGCGCTGAAGAAGGAATTCCCGGGCCTCTACCCCAGCGATGCGCTTTACACCCACGAGTGGGAAAAACACGGCACCTGCTCCGGCCTGGCTCCGGCTGAGTTCCTGGCGGCTTCCAAACAGTTGCGCGATGCAGTCACCGTCCCGGCAGCCTACCAATCACCGGCGCAGTCCTTCCGGGTGACGGTGGATCAGCTCAAGGCGGATTTCCTGGCAGCCAATCCCTCCCTGGGAGATAACGGCCTGGCCGTCTTGTGCTCGGATTCAGGGCGCTTCCTGAGCGAACTGCGCGTGTGCTTCACCATCGAGGGCCAACCGCGCGCTTGCAGTGCAGAGGTGCTAAAGGCTGCAGCCAAAAGCTGCGGTCAGGCGGATTTCCTGGTGCGGAATGTGAAGTAAGCGCTTGACGCATCCGCTATAATGATAAGTGAAACGGGGGAACCAACCCCATCCAGGCAGCGTCTATACACTGGAGAAGTTGTCCCTTTGTGTTTTGTAAGAGGAGAAGAAAATGAAGCGCACCGCTTTTTTGCTGTTTGTGATTTTGGCTGCTGCCAGCTTGCTGGCCGCCTGCAGCCTGTTTGGAAAGCAGCAGACGCCCAAGGATATGAATGCCATCAGTACGCTGGCCCAGCAGACCGTCATAGCCCGCCAGACCCAGGCGGCCTTTGAGACGCTGGTAGCCCAGCTCACCCAGGTGATCCAGAACACGCCGGTTCCACCACAGGTAACCGTACAGGCGGCCTCGCCCACCCCCCAGCCGCTGCCCAGTGACACCCAGGTCCCACCCACCCAGGGACCGACCGCCACCGGCACCCCGCCGCCGACCCCCTGCAACTGGGTTGGATTCGTCAAGGATGTTACGATCACGGACGGGACGGGTTTTCTACCCGGCGAAACCTTCACCAAGATCTGGCGGCTTAAGAATATCGGCTCGTG
>CAYOOA010000036.1:4940-9673 GCA_964405455.1 uncultured Anaerolineaceae bacterium
GTCAAGATCGAAGTGGTCAGCCGGACGACCATCAAGGATGCCAACATCACCTTTGACTTCACCCGCAACTACTGTGCGGCCGACTGGCGCAACGCCGGGGGAGCGCTGGCCTGCCCCTCCATGGCAAGCGATACGCAGAACGGTTCCATCTTCCGCGTTCTCAACCCGGTCATGGAGATGGGTAATGCAGATGACGAAGCCACCCTGGTGGTTTCACCCAACGACGGCGCGGGCGGCACCATCACCGGTCTCTACCCGGCCTACAAGGTGAAGAGTGGGGATCACTTCAAGGCGGAAGCGGCCTGCGCCGACCAGGCCGACAAGTGCGATGTGACCTTCCAATTTGGTTACCGTAAACCAGACGGCAGCATCCAGGCCCTGGGTACCTGGGTGGAGAAGTACGACGGTAACACCTCGAAAATTGATATCGATCTGTCCGGGTTGGTGGACCAGAGCCTGCAATTCGTCCTGATTGTGACCAATAACGGCTCCTCCAGCGGGGATATCGCCATGTGGTTCGCTCCGCGCATCACGCACTAAGTTTCTACAGCCCTCTTCTCACGGCGGCTGCGGCTTCCCCCCGCAGCCGCCGACTTTTCCAAACTGATAGTACATCCCTTATTGACATGGGCTCGTTTTTCAGATACAAACATAGTGTCAATGCTGATTAACTGTTTCTTAACCACCTGTCCTGCGCAGGTGGACTTTATCCAAATCCTGATGAAAGGCTGCCATGAAACACAAGCTGTTAATCCCCCTGGTTATCCTACTCCTGGTCTCGCTGGCCTGTTCCATGCCTGGCGGAACCACGACCGCACCCACCCAGGCTCCGGTTCAGCAGAATACACCGGAACCGCCCACCGCCGTTGTCGTCCCGGCGACGGATACGCCGCAGCCCGTGGATGACGGCTCCATTACTAATTTGGCCGATGCGGAAAAGGCCGTCGTCCGGATTGTCGCTGAAGGTGCTTATGAAGACCCGGCCTTTGGCCAGGCAGAAGGCGCCTGGAGCGGCAGCGGCTTCATCATCGATCCGAGCGGCCTGACGATCACCAATAACCACGTGGTGACCGGCGCCGCCATGATCCAGGTCTACTTTAGCGGTAATGATAAACCGTACACAGCCAAGATCCTGGGTGTTTCGGAATGCTCCGACCTGGCGCTGATCGACATTGACGGTTCCGGCTTCCCCTACCTGAAGTGGTACGAGGGTGTTCCGGCGTTGGGCCTCAAGGTGTATTCCCTGGGCTACCCCCTGGGCGATCCCGAATTCACCCAGCACGAAGGCGCCATTTCCAAGAAATCGGCGGATATCTCCACCGACTGGGCGGATGTGAGCAATGTGCTGGAGCATGATGCCATCATCAACCCCGGCAATTCCGGTGGCCCGCTGGTGGATGAGAACGGTCGGGTGGTGGGCGTCAATTACGCCTCCTCGGCCAAGTACCAGCAGTATTACGCCATTAAACAAACCGAGGTTCAAAATATTCTGGGTGACTTGAAGGCTGGCAAAAATGTTACCGCGACCGGCATCAACGGATTTGCCTTTGTGTCAGATGACGGCAGCGTCTCGGGCATCTGGGTTTATTCGGTGGAATCCGGCTCACCCGCCGATAAGGCAGGCGTTAAGCCCGGGGATATCCTGACCCAGTTGGAAGGCATCCAATTGGCCAAACAAGGCACCATGGCCGAGTATTGCGGTGTGCTGCGCACGCATGATCCCAATACGGATACGTTGAATTTGAGTGTTTTGCGCTGGAAGACCAGCGAGATCCTGGAAGGACAGATCAACGGCCGCACCCTGGCAGTAACCGATTATTACGGTGGGGATACCTCCGGCGGCACTTCCGGCGGATCGACCGGGGGTTCAACTGGCGGAACCAGCGACTCTCAACCTTATTACACCGAAGAATTTGACAGCCCGCCCTCCAACTGGAGTTGGTTCACCACCAGCGGAGATGAATCCCTGCTGGATGTCTACACCGACGGCGGCCAAATTGTATTTGACCTGAAGGGTGAGCGGATCTTCTCCTACCTGACCTATAACGATTGGACCTACCAGGATGTGGGTGTAACCGCCACCTCTGAAAACCTGGGTAATAACGAGAATATGATCTCCCTGCTTTGCCGCTACGGGGCGGATACGGGCTGGTATGAGATCAACATCGGATCTGACGGCCTGTGGGATATTTACCGCTATGATGTTAGCAGCGGAGACTACACCCGCCTGTACAACGGCGGATCCAATAGCATCAATATGGGCCGTAACCTGAATGACTTCACCATGACCTGTATTGGCAACAAGATCAGCCTCTACATCAACGGGAAACTGACCAAGACCGTGACCGATAATTATTATACCGAAGGCTTGATCGGTATCGGTGTGTCATCCTTCGATGTCTACCCGGTGACGGTTGGCTTCAACGCGGTGGAGATCTGGCAGCCGTAATCCTGCAAGAGCTCAATTCTCCTCCGGCCGAGAAATCGGCCGGAGGTTTTTAATCCTCCATTGCTTGACGCGGACTCGGGGTTATGCTACTATACGATAGAACAAATTTTTAATATTTGTGCAGCGCCCCTTGAAATTTGTGCAACCCTGGAAGGAGAACCAGACATGAGATCATCCCATTTGAAGATTTTGCTGGCCGTTGTCCTGCTGTTGACAGTCCTGACGGCCTGCACGCGCCCGGCCTCCAAGGCCCCTGTCAGCCAGGCGACCGCCACTTCTGAACTGCCCTTCCCGATGCCCGGTCAGCCGACGGTGATCAAGGATATTGCCAGCGGTACCCAGACGGCCATGGCGATGACCAACCCACAGGTAGTCAATACTCAACCGCCGGCCGTGGTGGATACCGCAGTGATTGTGGCCACGCCTGTTCCGCCAACGGCGACACCGGTAATCGTCTACACCGCCACGCCGGGGATTCCCTCCACCTACACGCTGCAGCTGGGCGATACCTTCTTCTGCCTGGCCCGCCGCTATAACCTGGATCCGCAGGCGATCATCAGCGCCAACCCGTCCATCAATCCAAACAGCGTGCGCGACGGCACTTCGGTCAATCTGCCCCAGGGTCCCGCCTGGCCGGACAGCCTCGGTTCCCGCGCCTTGCACAGCCACCCGGATACCTACACGGTTGACTCGGGCGACACGATCTACAAGGTGGCCTGCTATTACGGCGATGTTTCACCGGAGATGATTGCCCAGGCCAACGGCCTGCAGTCGCCTTACTCGCTGTCCACCGGTCAGAAGTTGACCATCCCATAAATTAAAATCCGAACAGGAGGAGGCTTCCGGGGTTTTTCACTCCGGAAGCCTGTCTTTTTAGAGCATGGATATTGTTGAGCGAAACCTGGTTTATACGGGCCGGGCTTTCCGGGTGGAAAGCGTACAGGTGCGCCTGCCAGACGGCCGGGTGCGGCGCTACGACCTGGTCAACCACCGCGGCGCGGTCACCATCCTGCCGCTGGATGCCGATGGGCAGGTCTGGTTTGTGCGCCAGTGGCGGATTGGCGCCCTGCAGGAGTTGCTGGAACTGCCGGCCGGCGTGCTGGAGGTGGGTGAAGACCCGGCAGTGGGAGCTGCTCGCGAAGTGCGCGAGGAAATCGGCCTGGCGGCCGGAACGCTGCTGGAAATCGGGCAGTTTTACATGGCGCCGGGTTACTCCACCGAGTTGATGCATGTCTTCCTGGCAACTGATTTATATCCTGACCCGCTGCGGGCGGATGATGATGAGTTCCTGGAGGTGATTCGCATTCCGCTGGCGCAGGTACTGGAGATGGCCTGTAACGGCGAAATTACCGACGGGAAGACGCTCTCCTCGCTGCTGCTGGCACAGAAGCATATTGAACAAAAGGGCCAGGAGGCTGGAGGGTAAAGCTTCCGGCTGAATCGAAACTAACATAACAAAAGATCATTGGTAAGGGCGAAGCCAGAATCTACTGAAGGTTTACCTGCTTCCGGCGGCTTCGCCCCTACCATAAAAAAATCCAAAAGGTGCAGGGCATTTTGATAATGCCTTGCACCTTTATTTTGAATAGGTGGAAAAAATTCAGATTAATCGTTGTCCGATTGCTCGGTGCGGGCAGAGATGGCTTTATCGATATTCTTTTGCATCACCTTCCAGATATCCGGGCGGAACTGCTCACACTGCTGTAAAAGCTGCTTTACGGGGGCGGTCGGCTGCTGGGCGATAAACGGGCGGGTTGAATCGGGTAACTCCAGTTTCTTGTATTTGAAGATGCCCAGGGCGCGCGCATCCACCTCGGTCATCAGGCCGCGCATGCCCAGGCCCTGTTCGATCATCTGCAGGACCTCCTGGTAGGGGGCGCTGTCATCGCTGCCCAACCAGCGGTAGACGATCATATACAGGTTATTCTGCCGGGAGGCCTGCAACTCGCTGGTTACCTGGAGCAGATTCGCTTCCAGCGTGCCCGCCGGCCAGCCGGGCTGCGTGCCAGTCGGTTCAACCAGCAGGGTGGGCTGCTTGATCAACCCGAAAAGTGTGCTGTTGGTGGCAGGCGAAAGGCGGATCAGACCGTACTGCTCGTTGGCCAGCAGGGCAGCCGACCAGGCAGCCACGGCCAGCTTGTTGGCGTTCACACCCTGACCGCTGGCGCGGACGGTGTACTTGTTGAACAGCCCGGTGGAGGGGGCAAATTGTTCTCCGTTCAGCAGGACAACTTCGGAAGGGGTGAAATACATGGGGGCATTCATGGTTGGCTCCTTAATTCAA
>CAYOOA010000036.1:9773-13473 GCA_964405455.1 uncultured Anaerolineaceae bacterium
TCCAGCCCGCCGTGGAAGGAGACCTGCGCGCCGAACTCATCCTTGATCTTCTGCATATCCATCAAGGCCGCCCGCGGCTGGAGCGGATTGAGCACATCGATGCCCATGTCGTTGATAAAAGCGGGGATCAGCTTGTACACTGCGCCGCAGGAATGGTACATGATCTTCAAACCGTAGGATTTGATCACAGCGTTCAGGCGCTGGTGGCGGGGCAGGATGAATTTGCGCCACATGGCCGGCGACATCAGCAGGCCGTTCTGGATGGCTACGTCATCGTAGGTGTAGACCATGTCGATCAGGCCTTGCGCGGCTTGCATCAGGCGGTGGACGTTGCCGATCATCAGGTCGGTATAACAATCCAGGATGGCGCAGGGCACTTCGGGATTCTCGACGAAATCCACCAGGAAGCGGTCCAGGCCGTAAAGCGCCCAGGCCGATTCAAAGATGCCGCCAACTTCGTAACGGATGTGGTAGGGAATCTCGCGATTGATTTCCCTGATTTTGGCGGGCAGGCCGGCCCAATCCCAATATTCCGGCTTGGCCCAGACCGGCCAGGCCTGTACTTCGGCGGCGGTTTTGGCTCCAGCCAGCGGAAAACTGGCGTATTCCTCGTAAGTGCTGAAATCATTGTGCACCAGCCGGCGGTGGGAGCCCCAGGGGGTGTAGAAGGTACCGTCTGCAAAGGTCTGCGGCGTGGGGCCGATGTAATCCGGCCGCACCAGGCGGCAGTCCACCCCCAGCAGGCGGAGCATTTCTTCTTCATCGCGGGCGCCGAGATACTCAACCAAAGCTTTGATTACTTCTGGAACCGCCCAGAAATCGAAGGGGACCCGGTCCGGCTGCTGGTGAGCCAGGGCGGTCAACACCCGCTGGCGGGGTGTCAGGGCATCTTTTTCCGGGTGTCCCCAGAGCGCTTCCAGCAACGCGCGCCAATCTGCAGGGGTGGTGGGTAAATTCAGGCTCATCTGGAATTCTCCATGATCAATAATATATTGAATCATAGCATAAAATGCAAAGACAATCCGCAGATGAAGAAGATGTTCGCAGATCTTAATTTTATTTATGTCAATTCAGGATTAGCAAAAAGATGGCAGCGTGTGTCATTGCGAAGGAGCGCAGCGACTGAAGCAATCCCAATTTGAGATACTTTTGCTCGAAAACAGGAGATTGCTTTACTTCGTGCGCAATGAAATCAAGTCGTTTTCCTGAACTCACGTTTTTTTATCTGCGTAATCTGCGTTATCTGTGGTTTCGGTTTTTGATCCTAAAAAGGGTTACAATTAATGCAGGAGATTGCCATGAAACGTCTTTCCCGCTTGTTCTGCCTGTTCGGATTGATTCTATTGACCGCCTTCCCGGCGGTCCGCCCGGTCCTGGCCCAAAGCAGCCCGACGCCGCAGGTTTTCCTGCTGACGGCGGACGGCGCCCTGACACCCGTGATGTTGAATTACATCGACCGCGGCCTGACCCTGGCGGAGGACAGCAAGGCGGAAGCGGTCGTCCTGCAGTTGAACACCCCCGGCGGCAGCATTGACCTGATGGAGAAGATCTCGCAGCGCATCCGCAGCAGCACTGTACCGGTGGTGGTTTATGTCTCACCGGCGGGAGCTATGGCGGCCTCTGCGGGAACATTGATCACCCTTTCCGGACACCTGGCCGCCATGGCGCCGGATACCACTATTGGTGCGGCCAGCCCGGTCGGTTCCCAGGGCGAGGATATCGGCACGACTGAAAGTACCAAGGTCAAGGAAGTGATGAAGGCTACTGTGCGCAACCTGACGGCCAATCGTCCGGAAGAAGCCCGCAAACTGGCTGAATCGATGATCGACAACGCCAAGGCGGTGACCGTGGATGAGGCTCTCTCCATCGGCCTGGTGGATCTCAAGGCGCGCAGCCTGGACGGTCTACTGGAGCAGTTGGACGGGCGGACGGTGAAGATGGAAGGCGGCGACCACATCCTCTCCACGCTGACTGCGCGGGTGGTGGAGGTTAAAACCAACCTGATTGAAGATGCGCTGGGCTTCCTGACCGATCCCAACATTGTCTTCCTGCTGCTTTCGGTGGGGGTGCAGGCCGTTTTGATTGAACTATCCAGCCCGGGCGGCTGGGTGGCCGGTTTTATCGGCGTAGTCTGCCTGTTGCTGGCTGTGTTCGGGCTGGGTATTCTGCCGACCAACTGGTTCGGCATCCTCTTCCTGGTGGTGGCGTTTGTATTGTTCATCCTGGATATCAAGGCGCCCACCCACGGCGCCCTGACGGCGGCCGGTGTGGCCAGTTTCATCGTCGGGGCGCTGGTGCTGTTCAACACCATCCGCCTGCCCGGCATGCCGGAGACAGCCGGAGGAGCTTCCGTTTCCACCCCGCTGGTGATCGGGACCGGCGTTGCACTCGGCCTGATCTTCTTTGGCATCGTCACCATCGCCTTGCGGGCGCAGCGCGCGCCGGTCAAGTACGGCCGGGAGATCCTGCCCGGCAAAATCGGCATTGTCCGGCGGGATCTTAACCCGCGCGGGCAGGTGCAGGTGGCCGGCGAACTGTGGACGGCGCGCCTGGCCGAGGGTGAAGATCCGCTGCTGGTTGGCATGGAAGTGGAAGTGGTGGAAATGGATGGGCTGGAACTGGTTGTCAAAGCCAGGAAATAACCCGGCATGCAAACCAACCGCTCCCTGATCGGCCACCTGGCGGCCATCTTCACCATTACCACCTGGGCGACCACCTTTATTTCAATCAAGGTGCTGTTGGGTGTCTTTTCGCCGGTGGAGATTATGGTCTTCCGTCTGGTGATCGGCTGGCTGGCGCTGTTGATCGCCCGGCCGCGTTGGCTGAAAACCCGGAACTTGAAGGAAGAAGGCCTGATGATGCTGGCCGGCCTGAGCGGGGTGACGTTGTACTCCATCTTCCAGAATATCGCCCTGAAATACACACTGGCAGCCAATGCCAGTGTGCTGATCTCGATATCCCCGTTTTTCATGGCTGTTCTCTCGTTCTGGTTCCTGAAAGATGAAAAACCGGGGCCGCGATTCTTTCTCGGTTTTGTGTTTGCCATCATTGGCATCTTTTTAATCAATTTTAACGGGCGAATCGAGTTGAAACTCAACCCGTTGGGGGATTTGCTGGCCTTACTTGCAGCCGTCACCTGGGCCATCTATTCGGTGGTGATGCGGAAAATTAGCGGACTGGGATATGATAACGTGTTGATCACCCGGCGGGTGTTCTTCTACGGGGTCCTGTTCGTATTACCTTTCCTGGGTTTCTTTGATTTCAGGTTGGGGATGGAGCGATTTGCCAGCCTGCCCACCCTGTTGAATATGCTCTTCCTGGGGGTGGTAGCTTCAGCATTGTGCCTGGCCTCGTGGAATTTTGCGGTAGGGGCATTGGGGTCAATAAAAACGGGCATTTATATCTACCTGGTACCGATCATCACCATGCTGGCGGCCTGGCTGCTCCTGGGGGAGGGGATATCATGGATGGCAGGAGCCGGGGTGGGGCTGATCTTGCTGGGGCTGCTGGTTTCGGAAGGCCGGCTGCGGTTGAAAGCAGGAGCGCCCAGGGCTGCCTCCGGTTGAGGCTGGTTTGAAGCATGGGAGATTGAAATCCATTCACAACAGGGACGACTTAAAGCGCGTCCCTGTTGTGAATTAACCTCATTGAGTAGGGTGGATCACAGATCCGCCCGGTTTTCGTTTTCCACGGAAGAACC
>CAYOOA010000036.1:13573-21146 GCA_964405455.1 uncultured Anaerolineaceae bacterium
CGGGAGAGGGAGGAAGCCCATCTACGTGGGGATAGGTATTTCTACAAAAAAACAGGGCAAGGACGAGCCTTGCCCTTACGGGTGGATTGGATTTTTTACGCCCGCCAGAAGCCGCGCCGCACCGGGCGCACATCCTCGGCGGTGACGAAGGCATCCGGGTCGGCTTCCAGGATGATGGTTTCGGCGTGGTCCACCTCGCGGCGGCGCACATCCACGTGCAGTACCGAAACCGTGCCGTCGCGGCCGCGGCCGGACATCTCCGTCACGGCGTAACCCGAGGCGCGCAGTTGTTCGGCCAGGGCGGCCCCGCGGGTGGGCGACATGATGGTCAGCAGGATGTGCCCGATGGCCAGGCGTTCTTCAATGAGCATGCCGACCACGTTGCCGGTGGCAAAGCCGGCCGCATAGCCCAGCAGGCTGAGCACGTTGTTCATGTTGGCCAGGGCGGCGCTGATGGCCACCACAAAAATGGCCGACTGGAAGAAGCCCAGCACCCAGGCCAGTGGTTTGCGGCCGCGCACCACGAACAACATGCGCATGGTATCCATGGACATATCCACCACGCGCAGGGCAAAGATTGCCAGCCCGATCAGCAGGGCTGCCCAGGTGAACTGGAAACTCATGTGTGCCATTTCCGCCTCCTACTTTTCTTCTTGAATCGCGGGCAGGTACATCTGGGTCATGTATTCCTTGAGCATCCGGCGCAGCGAGAACTGCGGGATGAGTGTGCGCATGGATTCCTTGACGCGCTGCATCCAGTCGGTGGACATACCGTCAGCGGTGCGATTGGTGTAATACAGCGGGATGATCTCGTTTTCCAGGGTGTCGTACAGGCCCTCGGCGTCGGCGTCGTCCTGTTCGTTGTAGTCGGTGTATTCGCGTTCCTCGCCGATGGACCAGCCGTTGCGGCCGTTGTAGCCTTCGCGCCACCAACCGTCGAGCACGGAGAAGTTGAGCGCGCCGTTGAGGGCGGCCTTCATGCCGCTGGTGCCGCTGGCCTCATTGGGGCGGCGCGGCGTATTCAGCCAGATATCCACGCCCTGCACCAGGTAGCGGGCCAGGTTCATGTCGTAGTCTTCCAGGAAGACCAGGCGGCCGCCGGTGCGGGCATCCTTGACGGTGCGGTAGACCTGCTGGATGATCAATTTGCCGGGTTCATCCGCCGGGTGGGCCTTGCCGGCAAAGATGATCTGTACCGGCATATTGGCATTGTTGATGATGCGCATCAGGCGGTCCGGGTTGCGCAGGATCAGGTTGCCGCGCTTGTAGGTGGCAAAGCGGCGGGCAAAACCGATGGTGAGCGAGTAGGGCTCCAGCAGCACACCGCCGGCAATCACCTGGACGGGGTGCACGCCGCCCTGCAGCCACTGCTGGCGAGCGCGCTCCTCGGCGAACAGGACCAGTTTGCGCTTGAGGTGGCGGCGGATCAGCCACAATTCGGCATCCGGGATGTTGTCAATCCCGGCCCATAGCTCGGGGCTGTCAAGGTGTTGCATCCAATCCGGGCCGAAGTAGCGTTCGAACAGGATGCGCATGCGGCGGGCCAGCCAGGTGCCGGTGTGCACGCCGTTGGTGATGTGGGTGATCGGCACATCCTCCACCTTGGTGTTGGGAAAGAGGAACTGCCACATCTTGCGGCTGACCTCGCCGTGCAGCTCCGAGACCGCGTTGCGGTGGTTGGAGAGATGCAGGGCCAGGACCGGCATGCAGAAAGATTCGCCCCACTGCTGGGATTGGAAACCGAGGGCGATGAACTGGTCGCGGGTCAGGCCCAGCTCGGCGAGGATGGGGGTGAAGTATTTCTCCGCCAGCCAGAGCGGGAACTGGTCGTTGCCGGCGGGAACGGGCGTGTGGGTGGTGAAAACATTGTTGTGGCGGATGATGGCGGCGGCTTCCTCGTAAGTCTTGCCGGCCGCAGTCAGTTCGCGCAGGCGTTCCAGGGCCAGGAAGGCCGAGTGGCCTTCGTTCATGTGCCAGACATCCGGGTTGTAACCGAGCAGGCGCAGGGCGCGCACGCCGCCCATGCCGAGCAGGATTTCCTGCGAGATGCGAATATCCAGGTCATTGGAGTAGAGCTTGTCGGTCAGGGTGCGGTCGTAGGCGGAGTTTTGCTCGACGTTGGAATCCAGCAGGATGAGCGAAACGCGGCCCACCCGTACTTCCCACAGGCGGGCAAAAACCGCCCGGCCGGGCAATTCCACCGAGATCATGGCTGGCGTGCCGTCGTCCTTGAGCAGCGGGATGACCGGCACCAGTTCGGAATCGAGGTGGAAGGTGCGCGTCTCCTGCCAGCCGTCCTCGGTGATGTGCTGGGTGAAGTAGCCCTGGTTATAAATGAAGCCCACGCCCACCAGGGGCAGGCCCAGGTCGCTGGCTTCCTTGATGTGGTCGCCGGAGAGGATGCCCAGACCGCCGGCATAGACCGGCAGGGATTCGTGCAAACCGAACTCAAAGGAGAAGTAGGCAATTTGTTTGTTCTTCAATTCAGGGTAGGTGCGGCTGTACCAGGTTTCGGCCGGCTTGGTGTAAGCGTCAAAGTTACGCATCACCCGGTCGTAAAAATCAAGGTAATGCTGATCGGAGGTGACGGCGTTCAGCCGCGGGCGGTCCACCTTGCGCAGGAAGGCGACCGGGTTGTGGTACAGGCGCTCCCAGAGGGCTTTATCGATCATCGAGAAGAGGATCTGCGCTTCCGGATTCCAGATCCACCAGGTATTGTAGGCCAACTGTCCGAGCCGACTGATGCGGCGGGGCAGGCTGAAAGCATTGGGAGGGTCCCTATGAATTTGTTCCATGTTAAGTTCTCACATTTTCTTGACAGAATAATGATCCACTGACGAAAAATGGAAAAAGAGTTTTGTCATTGGTTCATGGCCCGCCGGGCTGATTAGGTGGTTTCTATGTCCGGAATCGAGTCGGCGGGATTATACCATAGCATTTTAACACCAAAATCCGCAGATTGACATTTTCAGAGCCCGGCTTTACAATCATGTCAATCGAATAGCATTCAACCGAGTGCCGCCTCCCCCGGATGGGAGGGCTTAAAGGCGAAGCCGGTGCAAGTCCGGCGCTGTTCCCGCAACTGTAATGAGCTGCAGCTCTGAGTCAGGTCGCCCGCCCGGTTGATGTTCCCCACACCGCGAGGAAAGGAGGTGGAATTGGAACAGGTTGGTTTCCCCTGATTTCCGCCTCCCTGTCAGACTTGACAGGGATTTTTGTTTGGCAAACTTGCCGGATCCATCCGCAGCAAACGCTGTCATTGCGAGCCGCAGAGCGGCAAAGCAATCTCCACGCTGAAAATTGTTGCGCCCTAAAAATTGATTAACTATTGGAGAACATATTAAGAATGAAACGAGTAACGCTAGCAATCACAATATTGATGGTCGCCAGCCTGCTGCTGGCGGGTTGTATTGCCCCGGCCGGACAGGCGACAGCCGGTCCCATCCAGATGACGGACGGCCTTGGCCGCCAGGTCACCCTGACCGCCCCGGCGCAGAAGATCGTCTCCATGGCGCCCTCCATCACCGAGGCGCTTTATGCCCTGGGGGCGGGGGGCCAGGTGATCGGCCGCGATGATCTCTCCGATACCCCGGCCGAGGTCAAGAGCCTGCCCTCGGTGGGCGGAAATATGGGCGATTATAACTACGAAGCCATCGCCGCCCTGCAGCCGGATCTCGTCCTGGCGGCGGAGATCAACACCCCGGAACAGGTTAAGTCCCTGGAGAACCTGGGCCTGAACGTGTATTACCTCTCCAACCCGACCGATTTGGAAAGCATGTACAAGCTCCTGACCGACCTGGGCACCCTGGTTGGTCGCGAGAAGGAAGCGGATACGTTGGTGACGAGCCTGAAGGCGCGCGTCAAGGCCGTGGAAGACAAGCTGGCCAATGTGACCGAGGAGCCGCTGGTATTCTATGAACTGGATGCCACCGATCCGGCCAAGCCCTGGACTGCCGGCCCGGGGACCTTCCTCGACCAGTTGATTGCCATGGCCAAGGGGCGCAACGTGGGGGCGGCACTTTCTTCGGCCTGGGCACAGATCAGCCAGGAAGAACTGCTTGTCCAGAATCCGCAGATCATCCTGCTGGGCGATGCGGCCTACGGCACCACGCCAGAAAGTTTGGCTGCCCGGCCGGGTTGGGATGCCCTGGAGGCGGTGCAGAAGAATCAAATCTATCCTTTTGATGACAACCTGGTCAGCCGGCCCGGTCCGCGCCTGGTGGACGGCCTGGAAGCCCTGGCTGCCCTGCTGCACCCGGAAGCATTTAAATAAATGATAACGGCGAAGCGGCTGGAGGTGGGGAACCCCCTGTCTTCTTTGCCCCCAGGAAGGATTCAAGTTTGAAGTCAAAATCCGCCCGCCCGTACTGGATCCTGGCCCTGCTGCTCGCGGCAGCGGTGGTTCTCAGCCTGCTGGTGGGCGGCGTCTTTCTTTCCCCGGCGCGGCTGTGGGACGGCCTGCGCAGCCGCCTGGGCGGGCTGGACCTGGGCGCCGAAGCGCGCACGGCGGCGGCCATCCTCCTTGACCTGCGCCTGCCGCGCACCCTCCTGGTCGCGCTGACCGGGGCTGCCCTGAGCGGCAGCGGGGCAGCCTACCAGGGCTTGTTCCGCAATCCGCTGGCTGATCCATACCTGATCGGTGTGGCCTCCGGTGCCGGGTTGGGGGCGGTGGCAGCCATGAGCGTCAAGTGGCCCTACACCAGCCTCGGCCTGCTGGCCGTGCCGCTGGCGGCTTTCGCCGCGGGGCTGCTGACCATCTTCATTGTTTACCAACTGGCCCGGGTCGGTAAGGCCGTGCCGGTCACCAACCTGGTGCTGGCCGGGGTGGCAATCAGTTCCCTGGCCACCGCGCTGACCTCCTTCCTGATGTTGAGCGGCGGAGCCGAACTGCGCCGCTCCCTGGTCTGGATGTTGGGCGGAGCGATGATGAGCGGCTGGCAGCCGGTGCTGGCCCTGCTCCCGTACGCCGGGTTGGGCTTGACTATCCTGATCCTGACCGGGCATGCCCTGAATGTGCTGCAGGTGGGCGAGGAGCAGGCCCGCCAGTTGGGTTTGCCGGTCGAGCGCACCCGGCGGATCATCCTGGCGGCGGCTTCGCTGACCACGGCGGCAGCGGTGGCCTTCACGGGCATCATCGGTTTTGTCGGCCTGATCATCCCGCACATCATCCGCCTGGTGTGGGGCGGCGATTACCGCCGCCTGCTGCCGCAGGCCATGCTCGGCGGGGCGGCCCTGCTGCTGGCAGCGGATGTGGCGGCGCGCGTGATCCTGGCACCGCAAGAGGTGCCGCTGGGCATCATCACCGCCCTGCTGGGTGCACCGTTCTTTCTGTGGGTGCTGCGCCGTTCGCGCCAGCAGAACCTTTGGTAGGTGGATTGTGTTGGATGTGCTGGATCTTCACGTTAACTATGAGGAACGCCGCGCACTGAAGGGCGTCTCCTTCCAACTCCAGCCGGGAGAGATCCTGGGTGTCATCGGTCCCAACGGGGCCGGCAAGACCACCCTGGTGCGAGCCCTGAGCGGGGTACTGCCGCTTTCCGGCGGAGCCATCCGCGTGGATGGACAGGATACCGCCCACTGGAACGAAATGGAGCAGGCGCGGGCCATTGCGGTGGTCCCCCAGGCGCGCAACCTGCCGGGTGCGTTCACCGTCTGGGAGATGGTGCTGCTCGGGCGAACGCCGCACCTGGGTTGGTTGGGTTCGCTCACCCCGCGGGACGAAGAGATCGCCCGCCAGGCGATGGAGCGCACGGACGTGACAGGTCTGGCGGAGCGGCGCATTGGCGAGCTTTCCGGCGGGGAGCAGCAGCGGGTGTTGATGGCGCGCGCCCTGGCCCAATCCGCCCCAATTTTGCTGATGGATGAACCCACCACGCACCTGGACCTGCAGTACCAGGTGGCGATTATGGACCTGGCCCGCTCGCTGGCCGGGCAGGAAAAACTGGCCGTACTGGTCAGCCTGCACGACCTGAACCTGGTAGCGCGTTACGCCCACCGCGTGGCGCTGCTGGTGGCCGGGGAGCTGCGGGCAATTGGCACGCCGGCCGAGGTGCTGACGACGGAGCGGCTGAGCCAGGTGTATCACGTAGCCCTGCAGGCGGTGGAAGTGCCGGGCGGCGGGCCGCCGTTTATTTTGCCAGCCTAGCCCATCCGGGGTACAATGGGGACAATGAGAATACGACTGTATGCCACGTTTCGATTGATTGCCGGAATCAAGGGCCTGGATCTCGACCTGCCGGACGGGACAACCGTGCACCAGGTCATTTTGGCCGCGCTGGAGCAGGCGCCCATCCTGCGTCCGCACTGGCTGGATGAGCAGGGAGAACTGCACGCCCACGTGCATATCCTGGCGGATGGCGAAGACGTCACCTCCCTGCCGGAGGGGTATGATACGCCGCTCAAGACGGATGCAATCCTGGATATCTTCCCGCCGGTGGTAGGGGGCTGAAGACGGTTTAAGTTACTCCAGGAAGTAACTCCGCCATACAATTCTGCAAAGTTATCTTAATTGCTCAGTTTTTATCGCTCGTTTGTGAAAAAAGTATCTTGACTTTATCCCCCCGGATAACTAAAATGATCAAGGTAATTACAATCACCCTTCAAAATTTATTATTTAAGAAAGGTTCCTCGATGCCGTCAGAAGAAACGGACAGTTCAAAAGAAACGCATCCTCCGAGTTGCAGCGCAAATTTTGAATTATCCACGTTCATTGAAAATAAATCCGTGAACCCGAATGGACTGGGAGTTTCCTGCTTCCAGTCCATTGATCCAATTTCGTTACGAATTCGGGTGAACATCTCACGAAGGGCACCGGCCTGATCAGATCCTGATTGACTCGGCTGATAAACGCTGCCGGTTGGTGCTTTCGTGACCAGCCGGATTTTATTACCTGACCCGTCCATTTCACGGAAATCGGGAGGAGGTGTTTCATGCCGTTTATCAGTCAAATCATTAAAAAGCTTGTCGTTGATTCAGAAGGGACTACACTCGGCCACCTGGAAGAAGTATTGGCCGTCCAGAGCCCTGATTTTCCCCATCCGGTCCTGGTTAGCCTGGTTGTATCCAATAATAAAGAAATCACTCGCTATCCATTTTCTGAAGTGAGTGTTTTATTTGCCCCGGTCATCCCCCTTTCCCATCCCAAAGCTGACCTTCAAATTTACACACCAACTGGCGATGAAATCGAACTAATCGATGATGTTCTTGACCGGCAGATCATCGATACCAACGGCATCCGGGTGGTGCGGGTGAACGACCTGGAGATCACACGCGTCAACGGCTATTTTTATGTCTCCAACGTGGATATAGGAACATTGGGCATTCTGCGCCGTATGGGCCTGGTAAAATTGGCGGGTTGGATCGCCAACCTGAATCTCCGCAGACCCATTAAGGACAAGATCTCGTGGAATTTTGTCGAATTGCTGATGCATGACCAATTCATGCGCCTCAAGGTTCCCGGCGAGAAAGTCCGGGATCTGCACCCGGCGGATGTGGCCGAGATTCTCTCCGATATGAGCCACATCGAGAGCCGTCAATTGCTGGATACGATGGATATCGAGCATGTTGCGGACGC
>CAYOOA010000037.1:0-20203 GCA_964405455.1 uncultured Anaerolineaceae bacterium
ACAAGGCGGATGTGATCGTCACATCCGCCTTGTGATTTGATTGGGTTGCGTTTACTTGATTACGCCCAGCTTGCGGCCGACTTTGGCGAAGCGCTCCAGGCCGGCATCCAGGTCTTCCCGGGTGTGGGTGGCGGAGATCATCACGCGGATGCGGGCTTTGCCGCGGGGCACGGTGGGGAAGCCCAGGGCCATGGCAAATACGCCTTCCTCGAAGAGCTCCCGGCTGAACTGTTGGGCCAGGGGAGCCTCGCCGAGCATGATAGGTGTGATGGGGGTGGTGCTCAGGCCGGTATCAAAGCCAAGATTCTTCATTTCGGCCTTGAAGTAGCGGGCATTGTCCCACAGGCGGTCGACCAGTTCCGTGGAGCCTTCAAGCAGATCGATGGCGGCAATGGTGGCAGCCACATCCGCCGGGGTGACAGCCGAAGAGAAGAGGAACGGACGGGCGCGCAGGCGCAGCCATTCGATGATGAGCGCGTTGCCGGCAACCACGCCGCCAACCACGCCAAAGGCTTTGGACAGCGTGCCGACTTCCACGTCCACCTTGCCGTGCAGGTGGAAATGATCCACGATGCCGCGGCCGCCGTGGCCCAGCACGCCTTCACCGTGGGCATCATCCACCATGAGGAGGATATCGTGCCGGTTGGCAATTTCACAGATTTTATCCAGGGGGGCATAATCGCCATCCATGCTGAAGACCCCGTCGGTGACGATCAAGGCTCGGCGGTAGGTGCCGGCCGCGTCCTTGATCTGCTTTTCCAGGTCAGCCGGGTCCACGTGGGCATAGCGGATGATCCTGGCACCCGAAAGGCGGCTGCCGTCGATGATGCTGGCATGGTTGAGTTCATCCGAGAAGATGACATCTTCCTTGCCAACCAGGGCGGGCAGGGTGGCCAGGTTGGCCATAAAGCCAGATTGGAAAGTGATGGCGGCCTCCACACCCTTGAAGGCAGCCAGGCGGCGCTCCAGCTCCAGGTGGATGTCCATCGTGCCGGCGATGGTGCGCACAGCTGCCGGGCCGACGCCGTAGCGGTTCATGATTTCCTGGGCAGCCTTGACCATGGCCGGGTGATTGGCCAGGCCGAGGTAGTTGTTGGAACAGAAATTGAGCACCCGTTTGCCATCCACGACCAGCCAGGCACCCTGGGCGGAGCCGATGGTGCGGATGCGGTTGTACAGGCCGGCTTCTTTCAGGCCGGCGATTTCCTCGTTAATCCAATCCATGCGGTGGGACATGTGAACTCCTCTTCCAATTTACGGTTTGAGACAGGCCGAAAAAGCCTGCATGTGAATTATATGTTTATTCGCCGCGTTTATCCTCTGTCAAATAGCCGCTTTCTACCAGTGAATTTATCACTGCTTCTTCACTGCCGGGGCGGAGCAGCACGGTTGTGGGGGATAACTCCTCCAGGATGAAGCGACCAGCCTTGCTTTTCTTGAGAGTTTCCAGGACGGCCGGAGAACTGACCCGCAGCAGGGTGGCATTTTGCAGACGGACCTGCACATCCAGTTTGTCCCAGCGTTCCAGTGCAGTCAGCAGGGCAGGAGCCAGCGGGTCTGCGGAGTGTTTGCGCAGCAGGCCGACCAGGTGGTTCATTTTCAAACCCTGCTGGCGGGCGATTGCGAGGGAGGCCGGGGTGATGTGGCAGCGGGTTTCACCTTCCGCGCCGCCGTCCCACTGGCAAAAACGCAACAGGATGTAACGGGCTGAACGGGGCAAGTCGGCCGGCAGGCGCATCCGGCCGGTGGAGGTCAGGCGTAGTTGACCGTCCTCGGCGGGCAGGTCAGCCGGGGCGAGGCTGTTTTCCAGGCTGGCCGCCCATTTTGAAGGGCGAAAGGCGGTCGGCGCAGCCCCGGGCTGGGGGGCAGCCAGGTCCATCAAGCCGAGCCAGTGCAGCGGCCCGGTGATAAAGAAACGCAGCAGGGCGCCGTCCACTTCATCCCAGGTGGAAAAACCGCGCAGGTAGGTTTCGTCGTCCTCGCGGCGGATGAACCAGGAATCGTAATCACCGCCGGGGCGCAGGAAATCCGGCTGGCGCTCCTTGATGGCCGCGATGAAGGCTGAAATGCTCCACCAGCGGTCCGCCGGCAGGGGTTGGAGCAGATCCAGCATCATCCGGCGGGCGGCCAGGGCGTCGTTTTGCCATTCGCCTTCAAAGCGCAAACCGGGCAGCAGGCGCAGCTCGTTATAGGTCGGGCTGGCCAACCAGGTTTGCACCAGCAAGAGCAGGGCTTCAGCGGGGGGACTTTCCAGGAAGGAGCGCACCTCCTCCGGTTGGGGGCGCAGGCGCTCATCCAGCAGTCCGGCTGAACGCAGCAGGCCGGCCAGGGCGGCGGCGGGGATGGTTTGCGGGGTGGGCAGATTTTCCAGTGAACCGCCCAGGCGCAGCCAGGCCAGCAGGGTGCAGGCCTGTTCGAGGATGCCGGTATCTGCGGGCAGAAGTTGGGCGCATTCTGCCGGAGAGGCCGGGCGGCCGGGCGGAGGGACGGTCTCCCCGGCCAGCCCCTGCAAGGCGGGTAGGAAATCATCCGGGATGAAAGCGTACTCCTGCGGTTCCGGCGGTAAATTAAGGAAAGCCTTGCCGACCAGGGCGCGGTACCACAACCGCTCTGCCGGGTTGGCCGGTTTGAGGTCAGGCCGTTCGCGGTCGCGCTTACCGGCGCCCATTACGCGCAAGTCGCCAAACTGGCGGGCGAAGGTGGACCAAACCAGGCGGCCTTCATTCTCCATCAGGACCTGGAGGGCGCGCCGGGCGTCGGATGGCAGGGCCTCGACCATTTCCTGCACCAGGCCGGGGGCGCGCAGGGCGTTAACCAGGATGGGCAGGGCTGTGTAGGCATCCGGGGCGGTGAGATCCACGCCCCAGGCCAGCGCTACCATGCGCAGAAAGCCGAGGTCGCTGCCTTGCAGGGTATGGGTCAGGTCAGGCATAGGATGGATCCATTTCTTCATTCCACACCCTAAGAACCCGGGAAGCCAATAGGGTGTACGTTGCATGACTGCAAAGATGACAACTCTGTGAGTGTGATTATACCTAATGTTAGCCATCTGTAAGGCGGGGGACCGTCTGCACGGTTTGACGCTTAAAGGGGATAACTGTATAATCTTTTTGACCCATCCATCTCGATTTTAAGATTGAGGCAGTCTATGGCGTTAAAGGGCAACTTACGCGATTTTTCCTTCACCCAGTTGCTGAACCTGATCAACCTGGCCCGCAAAACCGGGACATTAGTCCTGGAGGGGACGGGTGAAATGGCGCGGGTGGTGTTTGCCGAGGGCAAGCTGGCTTTTGCGCAGCTCGGCCAGGAAGACGCCAGCCTGCCGGGGGTTTTGCAGCGCACCAACCGCATCACGGCCAGCCAGTACCGCATCCTGAAGGAAAAGACCAGCCACATGTCTGATAAAGAGCTGGGCTTGATGTTGATCAATGCGGGCTATGTTTCGCGGGAAGACATCCTGAGCAGCCTGCAGAGCTATATCACCGGAGTGGTTCGCAAGTTGTTCACCTGGGTGGACGGCTTTTTCCGCTTTGAACAGGACAGTCTGCCGGTGGATGGGAAGATCCTGGTGCGGGTGGACCTGGAGAACCTGATCATCGAAGGTGCCCGCCAGCAGCGCGAACTGGAACACCTGCAGGAGGAAATTCCCAGCCTGGATATGGCCCTGAAATTCACCGACCGCCCCGGAACCAATATCCGTAACGTTAATTTGAGCGTGGAGGAGTGGCGGGTGGTTTCATATGTCAATCCCAAGAACTCCATCCGACAGATTGCGAAAGCCACCAAGCTGAATGACAACGAAATCCGTAAGGTGGTGTACGGCTTATTGCAGGCCGGCCTGGTGGAATTGGTCCGTTCAGCCAGTGCGCCGGCTCCCCAACCTGTCCGGCAGTTCCCGACCCAGAATAAAGACGAACAAAAATCCCTGGTGAACCGGTTGATCAACCGCATCCGGTCTATCTAAAATCTGCCAACGAGGAAACCACTCCATGCAAACGGTAAAAATTGTTGTCACAGGACCCTTCAACGCCGGAAAAACGGAATTCATCCGCTCGATCAGCGAAATTGATGTGGTCTCCACCGAACGCAAGATCACCCTTGAGGCAGAGAAAGTCAAGAATTCCACCACGGTGGCCATGGATTTTGGCCGAATTACAGTGGATGACGACCTGGTGCTGTACCTGTTCGGGACGCCCGGCCAGAAGCGCTTTGACTTCATGTGGGAAATCCTTTCCGAGGGAATGCTGGGGTTCGTGGTGGCGGTGGATTCAACCCGCCCGGAAACCTTCCGCGAGGCGCGCAGCATTCTGGAAACGTTCAAGGCCTATGCGCCGACCCCGTTTGTAGTCGCTGCCAACAAGCAGGATCACAAGGACGCCTGGGACGTGGAAGATATGCGCGTGGCCCTGCGACTGGATCCTTCCGTCAAGATGCTGCCCTGTGTGGCCAAGGATCGTGGAACGGTCAAGACGGTTTTACTGGAGCTGCTATACAGCATCCTGGCTGAGATGGAAGAAAAAGCCTGAGGCTAGGAAACCAGCGTGTCATCCATCACTACTGATCAAGGCATCCTTCACTACGAAACCTTTGGGCGCGGCCGGCCGGTCATCCTGCTGCACGGCTGGCTCGGTTCATGGGGCTTATGGCGCGAGGTGATGACCTGGCTGGGGCAGTACTACCGCACATATGCCCTGGATTTCTGGGGCTTTGGTGATTCCGGGCGCAAGCTCAACACCTACCAGGTGAATGATTTTGTCAGCATGGTGAACCAATTCATGGAGCAGATGGGCATTCTTTCTGCTCCGTTGGTCGGGCACAGCATGGGCGGGACGGTCAGCCTGTCGGTGGCCATCCATCACCCGGAACGGGTGCAAAAAGTGGTCATCATCGGCTCGCCGGTGGTGGGTTCCTCGCTGGCCCTGCCGCTAAAGTTCGCCGGTTACCGGCCAATTGCATTTCTGCTTTTCTCCTTCTTCCCGGCTTTCCGGGCAACGATGAAAGTGGCTTCGCCGATGATCTGCCGAGACCCGGAATTTCCCGCCATGATGGATCGCGATCTTTCCAAAACCACCCTGGAATCGTTCCTGGTTTCGATTGCCACCCTGCGCAAGACTGATCTCCGTCCGCAGGTTGGCCGGATCAAGGTACCGGTGATGGGCATGTTTGGCGACCGGGATAACATTGTCAGCCCGAGGGAGTGGCAGACCTTGAAGACCGGCCTGCCTGCTGCACGGATTGAACGTTTCAAAACGGCCGGGCATTTCATCATGCTGGATGAACCGCGCCTGTTCATGGATACGCTCAAGGATTTTCTGGATAATTCGACTGGCGGTGCGGCATGAGCGAATACCCTGAAATCTATTGTTCCAGCGAAATGGGGCAGTTGATGGCAGAAGGGGTGGAGGAGATCATCGGCCCGGTCGGATTCCAGGCAGTTCTCAACCTGGCCAAGATTTCCCATCTTTACCACCGGGGTCCCGAGGAAGACCAGATCTCCATCCTGCCGTTTGCCGACTTGACCGCCCTGCAGGATGCGCTGGAGGAAGCCTATGGGCCGCGCGGCGGCCGCGGAATTGCCCTGCGGGCCGGGCGGGCGGCATTTACCCACCTGGTTCAGCGCCACGAAGCCGAACTGGGTTGGGCGGGGATCGCATTTCGCCTGCAGCCGACTCAGATGCGCCTGACCACGGGCTTGAAGGACCTGGCCGGGCTGCTTTCAAGGCTGTGTGAAACGGAATTTGTGGTTGAAGTTGACCCGCGCTGCTGGCGGCTGCGGGTGGAGCTGTGCCCGTTCTGCTGGCAGCGCAGCGCAAGTGAGGCGGTCTGCCATTTCCTGGTTGGTTTAGTGCAGGAATATTGTGCCTGGGCCAGCAGCGGCAAGTACCACCCGGTGGCTGAAGTGGAATGCAAAGCCGCGGGCAGCGCTGCCTGTGTGCTGCAAATTGAGAAAACCCCGCTGGATTGAGGCTGGAGATGTTCAAGATCATCCTGGAAAACAAACGCCCGATCCCGCCGTTCAACGAACCGGCGCGGGATTTGCGCATCCAGAATAAGCCGCTCTGGCTGTACCAGCGGGATGTGCTGGCACCGCATACCACCCACGAGGTGGAGCTTCCCCCTGGCGCGCGCCTGCCGCAAACCCGCGAGGCCTGCCTGGTTTATCGGGATAATCTCTGGTTCAATGAAGAATTCATGCAGGCGTTTATTGCTGAAGCAAAGAAGCGCAATCGCCCGGTGCGGGCGGCCTTCTCGGCCAACGATCCAGCCTTCCGCGAACACTGCCTGCCACTTTCGATCTCATACACCTGCGCCGGAGACCTGTACTACGCAGATCTTTGGTATTACCCGGCCGGCCCGGTGGCAGATGTGGAACCCCTGATTGTGGACTTACAGTCGCGCGAAATTGGTTATTACCACGTACCCACCTACATGGCTTCCGATAGCGGCGACCTGGTTTACCAGGTACCGCTACGCAGCCTGATTGCCATCGACTCGTGGGTGCATATTTTCATTGCCGATACCGTCTTTGGCCTGTTTGGCCGCGGTGCGCGTTTTGAAGATCGCCTGGACAAGGATGTCTTCTTCAAATTGGGTGTGCTGGCTAAAGCCATATACGAAGGCCGCCAGGTGCTGGAATCTTCGGGCGTGGTGCAGATGGGCCGCAATTGCGTGGTGGATCCGAGCGCAGTGATCCACGGCCCGACCACGATTGGCGATAACGTGACCATTGGCGCGGGAGCGGTGATCGAAAACTGTATCATCGGTGATAACGTCAATGTCTCCCAGGGTTGCCAGTTGATGCTTTCCGTAATTGGCGACGGCACTTTCCTGCCGTTCCGGGCTTCGTTGTTCATGACAACCATCATGGATAACAGCATGATTGCCCAGAACACCTGCCTGCAGATGTGCGTGGTGGGCCGCAATTCCTTCATCGGGGCGGGTAACACCTTCACGGATTTCAATTTGCTCTCGGCGCAGATCAAAGCCCGGGATGGCAACCATGAATTACGCCCCTCCAACCGGCCGGTCCTGGGCGGCTGCGTGGGGCATAACTGTCGGATCGGTTCCGGGATGATCATTTTCCCGGCCAGGACGATTGAATCGGACGTTGTGCTGGTGGCACGGGAAGACCGCCGGGTGATCGATCGCGATATTTTCTTTGAAGATAGCGATCATCACAACCTGTCAGCCCGAAACTTGCACAAACGCTTATATCCGCGTCCGGGTGAAGAATCCGGCGAGAGTTGGTAATCAGTCTTTCAACCAAAGGGATCCAGTCCCAGGGTTGAAGGAGTCGTTGAAATCATAGTCATTTTTGCCAGGAGGTACCGATGGGAAAAGCCCGCCTTTTGATTGTTGAAGATGATGTCGACATCGCCAATATGCTAAAGATTTACTTCACCAGCCAGGGCTACGATGTTGATCTGGCCCTGCGGGGCGGGGATGCGCTGGAAAAGACGCGCCATACCATGCCGCACCTGATCGTACTGGACATTATGCTGCCGGATATCGACGGTTACGAAGTTTGCCGCACCCTGCGGACCAATGCCCGCACCAGCCACATCCCGGTCATCTTCCTGACCCAGAAGGATGAACGCAGTGACAGGCTGCAGGGCCTGGAACTGGGCGCGGATAATTACATCACCAAACCGTTCGATATTGAAGAACTCAAGCTCTACGTACAAAACGCCATTGCCCGTTCCGAACGGGAGAGCCTGACTGATCCCCAATCCGGGCTGCCCTCCGGCCGTCTCATCGAGGATCAACTACGCCGCATCATCCGCCAGCAGGGTTGGGCTTTCATGGATATTCGCCTGAACCATTTTGATGCCTTCAAGGATGTGTACGGCTTTATCGCCTCGGGAGACGTGCTGCGCTTCACCGGCATGTTATTGGGGGAGGTGGTGGACCAGGCGGGCGCCGCAACGGATTTCATTGGCCATGCCGGGGGTGATAATTTCATCATTATTACCAGCGAGGCGACAGCCCAGGAGATCAAGGCGCGCTTGAAGGAGCGGTTCGCGACCGAAGTCCAGACCCATTACTCCTTCATGGACCGCCAGCAAGGCTATATTGTTGCCCCGGATGAAAATGGAAAGATGCAGCAAACGCCCCTGATGACCCTGGCTGTGGGCGTTATCACCCCAAAGACCCATTTCGTTTCAGATATTCGTGAAATCACCGAACTGGCTGCGGAAGAACGCCGCCAGGACGCTGCTGGAGGTTAACCCAGGATTATGCCCGCAGCCCAATTGCTTAGCCTGGCGCTTTTGTTGGTCTTCCTCGGCCTGATCATCTGGCTGGCAGTCAGCCTGATGATTCGCCTTGGATCGCGCCGGCTGACGACCATCCCGCTGAGTGATTTGCCCGTGGAACCTCCCGCGGAGGCTGCTGATGCCTGCCTGGTGGTGGAACCAGGTGGGCGGCTGGTGGAGATAAATCCGGCTGGCCGCGAGCTCTTCAAGCTGGCCGAGGGCGAACCGGCTTCACTGGAGCGGCTTTCCCGGCGCGCCCGCCCGGCTGAAAATCTCGTTGGATTGTGTGTTGCCGAGGGGAAAGCCCGCTTTACACTGGAAGGCCGCATTATCGAAGCAACCTCCCACCGCTTGAATGAATTGCAGGATTGGATGGTGCTGACCCTGCGCCCGGTGGAAACCGGCCAGGAGGCAGCCGGCGAATCTGCTGCCGAAGGCCAGGTTTTTGATTTCAATTCCAGTCTGGATCTGGAAGAGACCCTGCAGGCTGTTTTTTCAGCTGTGTACCGCTCCTTCCCCGTGGATTTATTGGAAATCTCGTTGTGGGATGAATCCAGCGACACCTTCATTCCATATCGCTATGTTGAAAAAGATGGGGGAGAGCGAGTGGTTGCAGCAGCAGCGCAGCGGTACCAGCCCAACGAGGGGATGACCGGCAGACTGGCCGAAACCCGCCAACCCCTCCTGGTGGCCGACCTCTCCAGCCGGCGCGACCTCCGACCTGCGGCCGACCGCAGTGAGACACCCTTCCGGGCTTACCTGGGTGTGCCCTTGCTGCTGGAAGATCAACTGCTGGGCACGTTGGAATTGGGTTCGTTGACGCCGGATGCTTTCTCTGAAAATGATATTGCTCCCCTCAAAGCGGTATCTGCCCGGGCGGCTCGCGCGCTAAATAATGCCCTGCTGTATCGGAATGAACAAAACCGCTCCGCTGAACTGGCCGGCCTGGCCCAACTGGCCCAGGCCTTCAGCGAAGCGCGCGATCCCAAGACCTTGTATGACCGCCTGACCCGCAGCATCCTACCGCTGGTGCCGGTGGAGGTCCTGGGGTTCCTGATTTACAACGAAAATCAACGCGCCCTGGAAGGCCAGGCGCCGTTCCACGGCCTGCCGGATCAATTCATTGATGTCTACCGTGTACCTGTTCCAGGCAACAGCTCCATCGAGAAAACTCTGCTGGACCAGGATGTCATCCTGTCTGAGAATGCGTTTGAAGATCCCTGGTGGGAAGAACTGGGCCTGGCTGTCCTCTCGCAGTCGGCCAGCCTGCGCGAAACTGTGCTGGTTCCCCTGAAGGTGGGCGGGCGGATCCTGGGGTATTTGCAGGCTTCCAATCATACCGGCAGCCCACGGCCGTTTTCCAACGAAGAGGTTCGCCTGCTGACGATCATCGCCAACCAGGCTGCCCCGATCATCGAGAATGCCGGGCTGGTGCGGCAATCCCGCCAGCGTGCCCAACGGGCGGAAGGGCTGCGCCGGATCGCCAGCCTGGCAGGTTCATCCGCCAACATGGACGAAATCCTGCGCTTTACCCTGAATGAGTTACTGCGCCTGCTGCAGGCAGATGTGGCCTTTGTACTGCTGCTGGATGAAAAGAGCGGCTCCCTGGTGCTGCACCAGGTTTCCGTGGTGAATGGCAATCCACCTCTACCGGAAGAACTGGCTTCCATCTCGATGGATGATCCGCAATATCACTTTACCCTGACGGATAACCAGCACACCCTGGTTTTGCAGAAGCGGCTCAGCGCCCAGCCGGTTATCCCGTTTTATCAGGCCATCCTGAACCACTGGCAGTTGGAATCGGTGACCGCAGCCCCGCTCATTGTCCGCGACCGGGGTATTGGCGAGGTTTGGATCTGCAGCCGGGATGATTTCTTCTACGACCAGGTGGATTTGCAGGTGACGGTTACGGCGGCCGGGCAACTGGCCGGAGTGGTGGAGCAGGGTTACCTGACCGAGCAGACTGATGAAAGCCTGCGCCGCCAGGTGGACCGCATGACGGCTCTTTCCCGCATCAGCCGGGAATTAAGCACCACGTTGGACCTGACCTACCTGCTGCAATTGGTGTACGATGAAGCCCTGCGTACCACGGGCGCGGATTGCGGTACCATCATGTTGTTTGATCTCAGCCGTCCGGCCGAGCAAAAGCCGGTCGTCCGGTTCTATGTTGGAGATGCACCTCTGTCTGAGCTGCCTGCGTTGGAACAGGCCGCCTTGCGGCGGGGTGAAACCATCAATATTCCAGATACCAACCGGGAAGAAATTTCACTGGCCCACCCCGGGATTGAATCAGAACTGTTGGTGCCGGTGATTTACCAGGGCCGTCCGGCGGGGTTAATCAGCCTGCACGCGAATACGGTCAATCGGTTTGATACCTCGGCCATGGAGATCAGTCAGGCACTGGCTTCCCAGGCGGCGGTTGCGCTTGGCAATGCCATCCAATATGATGAACAACTGCGTCGCAGCGAACTGCTTAAACGCCAGTTGGAAACAACCGCGCGTGTTTTCCAGGTCTCCCGGGTATTGCGACCGGATCAACCGCTTGAGGAGGCCCTGGCGGCCATTTCGTCCGCCATCCGCGATATTACGCCATTCCAGGTCGTCCTGATCAGCATATATGACCCGGCGACCGATTCGCTGCGGCGGGTGCATGCCGCCGGTATGGATAAAGCCACCTGGGATGAACTGCGTTCCCACAACCAACCCTGGAAGGCCGTGCGGGAACTGCTCCAGGAGCAATTCAAAACCGGTTCGGCTTATTACATACCCTATAATCAAAGCCCGGTTGTGCCGGATGATGTCCACTTTGTTTCCGTCCTTCCTGAACCCACTTCCATGGAATCTGACAGCTGGCATACGGATGACTTCCTGCTCGTTCCGTTATATGATGCGGATGGTGCTCCGCTGGGCCTGATTAGTCTGGATGCGCCGAGTGATGACCGCCGTCCGGATCGGCCTACCCTGGAAGCGCTGGATTTGTTCGCCGGACAGGCAGCGTTGATGATTGAAACCCACCGCAAGGTGAGCGATCTTCAGCAGACCATCGGCGGCTTGCAGGCGGGCCAGGCGGACCTGGATGCCTCCCGGACAGAGCGGACGCAGTTGCAGGAACGGCTCTCTGAACAGGCCACGCAATTGGAGTTGCTCTCCCGCCAGGTGGAAAACCTGCGGGCCGGTCTGGAAACGGCTGAAACCACAAGCCTGGCCGTTGATTTGCCCTCCAGCCTGCATGCCATGGCTGTCCAATTGATGGAAAGATTGGGGATGACGACCGCCCTGGTGGCGGAGAAGTCGCCCTCCGGCCTGCGCCTGCTGGAAGCCCTGGGGCAGGTCCCGGCCGGGGTTAACCTGGAATCGTTTTTTGGGCAGCGCAACCCGCTGCGCCAGGCATTGACCGAAGAAAAGATCCTGCTGGCAGAAGATGTCAACCGGGACGCGCAGTGGAAGGGTGATAGCCTGTTGAGCGTAATTGGGGCGCGCAGTTTCATGGCCATCCCACTCAAAATCAGCCGCGACCTTTCCATGGTGGTTCTCGTAGCCGGGCAGGTTCCGGGCCGTGTTTCTGCACAGGATGAGCAATCCTACCGTCAGCTGGCCGCCCAGACCAGCCTGAGCCTGCAAAACGTCCACTTACTGGGGGAGACTCACCGCCGTTTGACCGAGGTCAACCTGCTGCTGGAATTCACCCGCCAGATTGGCGGTTTGAACGAAGCAGATATCCTCAAGGCCCTGGTGGAATTAGGCCTGCAGGCCATCCCGGAGGCAGATGGAGCCTGGGTGGCCCTGTTCGAACCCAAGCAAAACGCATTGGTGATCCGGGCGGCAGCCGGCCTGCCGCGCAGTGACAGCCTTGTCAGTATCCCGATTTCTTTGAATGAAGGATCCAGCCTGCCGGTGCGCGTTTTCTTTGCCGGTCAATCGCTGCGGGTGAGTGAAATTCACTTTGCCCAGGATTATTCACTGGCGGCCGGGGACCTGCTGCTCTACCGCCAGGCAACCGGGGCCAAATTGCCGGTTTCTTCCCTGCTTGTTCCGCTGCGTCGGGCGGATCAGTCTCTCGGCCTGCTGGTATTGGACAGCTTTGACCAGGTCGCTGCCTTCAGCGAGGAAAATGAAATGCTGGCGCTCTCCCTCACCCAACAAAGCGCCCTGGCATTGGAAAATGCCCGCCTGTATTCAGCCTCACAGACGCGTGCAGCCCAACTCCAGGCGCTCAACCAGGTGGCCGGTGCGATGACTACCAGCCTGGAATCGAGTGAGCTGGAAGGCCAACTGCTGGATCAACTCTTGCCGATCCTGCCCTTTGACACCGCTACGCTTTGGCTGCGCCAGGGCGAGGCACTGGTGGTGCGGGATGCGCGCGGATTTGCCGCCGGCGAGGCCCCGCTGGGCGTGACCGTCAGCGTACAGGACAGCGTCCTTTTCCAGGAAATGAGCCGTACCGGCCAGGCGATCAGCGTGCCAGACGTGCGGGAGGATGTGCGCTTCCCATCCCTGATTGAACCCGACCGCCTGTCGTGGCTGGGCATCCCCCTGCTGGCCAAGGCGGAATTGATTGGCGTGATTGCAGTTGAGAAGAAAGAAGCTGATTCCTACACATCCGAGCAAGTGCAGGCGGTGATTACCTTTGCCAGTCAATCGGCCATCTCGTTGGAAAATGCCCGCCTGTACGAGGAAAGCGTCCGCCGGGCGACTGAACTGGCTGAGCGCTCGCAGCGTCTGGCGCTATTGAACCGGCTTTCCAGTGAGCTCGGGCGCACCCTGGATGTGGATGTGATCAACCGCCTGATGCTTGAGGAAATGTTCAGCGCATTGAATCCGGACCGGATAGCCCTGGTGATGTTGAACGAACAGAATCGCTGCAGCCTGCAGGCGGAATATCCGGATGCCGGGGAAAGCCTGCCGCTGCTGCTGCCTGACAACCTGTTGTTTGACCGGCTGCGTGAATCGCAGGGTGCTTTCAGCACGCTCAACGCGGCCATTGAACCGGAATTGCACGTTTTGTGGGAGGCATTCCTGCAGCCGCGCAAGGCCAACAGCCTGCTAATCCTGCCGCTGATCACCGGCAGCAACCTGCTTGGTTGGGTCATGTTGCAGAACGAGGAAGAACGCCGATATGGCGGGCCGGAAATGGACCTGGCGCGGACAATCTGTAACCAGGCCGCTGTGGCCATGCAGAATGCCCGCCTGTACGTGGAAACCCGCCTGCTGACGGAAGACCTGGAAAAACGGGTCAATGAACGCACTACCGAACTGCGCCGCGAACACCAGAATACGCAAACCCTGCTGCGCATCATCACCGAACTTTCCACCAGCCTGGAAATGAACGCCGTGCTGGCCCGGACGATGGAAGTCCTCGACGAATCCACCGGGGCGGAGCATTCGCTCATTTTGCTGGCTGCCAATCCCAAGCAGTCCTACCGGGCCGGGCTGGATCTTACAGCCCAGGACCGCAGCCTGCCGGAAGGCCGGGTGGAGCAGGAAGTCTCCCGCTGGGTGGTACGCAAGCGCACCCCAGCCCTGGTAACGGACATCCATGCGGATGCACGTTGGCCCTTACCGGAAGGTATCGACCCGGCCTACTGCAGTATCCTGGCGGTGCCGTTGGTCATCGGCGAGGATGTTTTAGGTTCGTTGATGCTCTTCCACCGCCAACCCGGTTTCTTCTTTCTGGAAACCACCGGCCTGGTGGAAGCGGTTGCCCGCCAGATTGCCGTTTCGCTGAATAACGCTGAATTGTTCAACCTGATCCGGGATCAATCGGAACGGCTGGGCGGCATGCTGCGCGAGCAGCAAATTGAAGCCAGCCGGTCGCGCGCCATCCTGGAGGCGGTTGCGGACGGTGTCCTGGTGACGGATGCCAGCAACCATATCACCCTGGTCAATGCTTCCGCCGAGCGCATCCTGGAGTTGGAAGCGCGGAATGCAACCGGCAAGCCGTTGGAGCAATTCGCCGGTTTGTTTGGCAGTGCGGCTGTGGATTGGATGAAGACCATTGAGAATTGGTCAGCCAACCCGGACCAGTACCCCGGTGATTCCTACGGCGACCAGATCAACCTGGAAAACGGGCACGTGTTGGCGGTCAACCTGGCCCCGGTCATCTGGCGCAACACCTTCCTGGGTACCGTTTCCATTTTCCGCGATATCACCCAGGAAGTACGCGTGGATCGCTTGAAATCTGAATTCATTGCCAATGTCAGCCACGAACTGCGCACTCCACTGACCTCGATCAAGGGTTATGCCGAGGTGATCCTGATGGGCGCGGCCGGACAGGTCAACGATCAACAGCGCCACTTCGTAACCGTGATCAAGACCAATGCTGAGCGGTTGGGCGTGCTGGTAAATGAATTGCTGGATGTCTCGCGGATCGAAAGCGGCCGGGTGACTATTTCATCCTCCACGGTGGATTTGCGGCCGCTGGTTGAATCGACCATTACCAGCCTGCGCTCGCGCTCCTCCGAGGAAGGCAAGCCGATTGAGTTTGTGTTGAAGGCGGACGAAAACATTCCCGTGGTGCGCGGTGATACGGAGCGTATCCAGCAAGTCTTGATGCACTTGTTGGCCAACGGGTACAACTACACCCCCGCGGACGGGCGGGTGGTGACCACCCTGCACCAGGTGGACGGCATGGTCCAGGTGGATGTGCAGGATAACGGCATTGGCATTGCACCTGAGGTGCATAATCGTATTTTTGAACGGTTCTACCGTGGTGAAGATCCCCTGGTGTTGGCCACTCCCGGCACCGGCCTGGGATTGGCCATCTCCCGCACCCTGGTGGAGATGCATCACGGACAAATTTGGTTTACCAGCACTGGCGTGCGCGGAGAAGGAAGCAAGTTCTCCTTTACACTGCCGGTCTACCATGCGGAGGAAGAAAAATGAGCAAAATTTTAGTGACAGAAGACGAACGAGACATCCGCGAGTTGATCGCCTTTACCCTGCGCTTTGCCGGGTACGAGGTGGTGACCGCCGAAAATGGCGAGGAGGGCGTCCAGATGGCGGCCCAGGAAATGCCGGATATGATCCTGATGGATGTGCGCATGCCGCGCATGACCGGTTATGAAGCCTGTGCCAAGATCAAAGCTGACCCACGCCTGGCGGATATCCCATTGGTTTTCCTTTCGGCCAAGGGCCAGGAGGCGGAGATTCGCACCGGTCTGGATGCAGGCGCCTCGGAATACCTGCTCAAGCCGTTTGGACCGATGGAACTGGTGGAACGGGTCAAGGAATTGATGGTGAAATTCGGCAAAGCCTAGATGAGCGCGATTTTACTGGAATCCGAAGTGGTCCATTATGAGGTCCTCGGCCGCGGACGGCCGGTGATCTTCCTGCACGGCTGGGTGGGTTCGTGGCGTTACTGGATCCCGGTCATGCAGGCCGCTTCGCTTTCCTTCCGCGCCTATGCGGTAGACTGGTGGGGCTTCGGGGACAGCGCCAAGCGTCCCGAACGCTACAGCCTGGACTGGCAAATGGCCCTGCTGGATGGTTTCCTGGACAAGATGGGCATGGCGCGGGCGGCACTGGTTGGGCATGGGTTGGGGGGCATCCTGGCATTGATGTATGCCCGGGCACACCCGGAATTCATCGACCGGGTGATGGCTGTTGACCTGCCGTTTGAAGAAGCCATGTTGAGCAACCGCCTGCGCACTTCATCGCCGGGCGACCTGGCAGACTGGCTGCTTGCCAAAACGCCCCAGGCGGAACCGGTGCGCCTGGAAGTGCCCAAGACGGATGTACGCGCAGTTCAGGCGTCCCTTTCAGGGTTGGCAGGGGTTGGCGTGGCGGACTTGCTGCGCAGCCCGGCGGTCAATACCCTGCTGGTGCACGGCGAAAAGGACCCGGTTGTTGAACCGCCGCGGGCGGAACACCTGGCAGGGTTACCGGAACAGATGCACGCCGTCCTGTTTGAGGGCTCGGGACACTTCCCGATGCTGGATGAAAGCAGCAAGTTCAACCGCCTGATGGGCGATTTCACCAACCTGGCTTCCGGTGAAAGCCCGCGCAGCCTCTCGTTGAAGGAGGAGTGGAAGCGCCGTGTGCGGTAACCATTTTTTCTCCTGGTGATGAAGGATCAAGGTGAGGGGTAGTGAATGGCAGCCGTTTGCAGGCTGCTTTTTTATTTGACTTTCCCACAAAATCGCCTTATACTACAAGCGCATAAAATAATGCTGGGGAGCCTGGCAGGCCAGGCTGAGAGGAGAATCCGCAGTTCTCGACCCACGGAACCTGATCCGGATAATGCCGGCGGAGGGAGCGTACAGCTTGCACCACCAACCACCCTCCCTGGCGGAAGGTGGTTTTTGATTGATGGAGCATAAACGGGCGGTCATTTTTGTCAATGGGCTGCTGGCGGATGGCGAGGCCGTTCGGCGGGAGTTGCGTTCCACGGATACCCTGATTGCAGCGGATGGGGGCTTGCACGTCCTGCAATCCCTCGATCTTTCTCCAAACTTGCTGATTGGCGACCTGGATTCCGTTACCCCTGCTGAGGTGATGGATCTGCAGGCAGCCGGGGTGGAAATCCGCCGCTACCCGGTGGAGAAGGATGAAACCGACCTGGAATTGGCCTTGCTGGCAGCCGCGCAGGGTGGTTTCCAGGCCATCTGGCTGGTGGCGGCCCTGGGCGGGCGGCTGGACCAGACCCTGGCCAACCTGGGCTTGCTGCTGCTGCCAGAGTTGGACGGTCTGGAAGTACGCCTGTATGATGGCCGCGAGGAGGTTTTCCTAATCCGTGATGGGCGAACGATCCACGGCCAGCCGGGCGAGGTGGTTTCGCTGCTCCCGCTGCTGGGTCCGGCAGCCGGCATCACCACCCGGGGGCTGCAATACCCTCTGAAGGGTGAAACGCTCTACCCGGAGCGCTCGCGCGGGATCAGCAACCGCATGTTGGGTAATACCGCCCGTGTGCAGGTGGATCATGGCGTACTCCTCTGCATTCACACCTATGGCTGAAAGTCGGTTCACCAGTTCTCAGAAATCGGGAAGTTTCCCAAACACGGGTGAAAGGACTGCACTTCTTTTGGAGGTAGTGATGAAAAGTTGGTTGATTATCGTTTTACTGGCTGCTATGCTGGCGGCTTGCGTTCCGCAGACACCACAGGGTCCGGTCACCCTGACCGTGATGGTGCATGATTCGTTTGCCATTTCTGAAAGCGTGGCGGCGGCTTTTGAGCAGGCCAACAACGTCAAGCTGGTTTTCGTCAAGAGCGGGGATGCCGGCGCCCTGGTCAACCGGGCCGTCCTCTCCAAGGATGCGCCCCAGGCGGATGTGCTCTACGGTGTGGATAACACCTTCCTCTCGCGGGCACTGGCGGGCGGCATCTTTGAAGCCTACAACGCCCCTGCGCTGGCGGAGATCCCGGCCGAGTTCAAGCTGGATGCGACCAACAGTGCCTTGCCCGTGGATTACGGAGATGTCTGCCTGAATTACGACAAGGCCTGGTTCTCCGAAAAGAACCTGCCGCTGCCAAACTCCCTGGAAGACCTGGCCAAACCGGAATACAAGGGCCTGCTGGTGGTGGAAAACCCGGCCACGTCTTCGCCGGGGCTGGCGTTCCTGATGGCGACGGTGGCCCATTTTGGCCCGGACGGCTGGCAGCAGTACTGGAAGGATTTAACTGCCAACGGCGTGACGGTCGTTAATGATTGGAACACGGCCTATTACACCAATTTCTCCGGCTCCTCCGGCAAGGGTCCGCAACCGCTGGTGGTTTCCTATTCCTCCAGCCCGGCCGCCGAGGTGGTCTTTGCGGAAACTCCACGCACGGATAGCCCCACCGGTTCGGTGGTGGCGCCGGATACCTGCTTCCGCCAGGTGGAGTTTGTCGGCATCCTTAAGGGCACCCAACGGCGCGCCCTGGCCGAGAAGTTCGTGGATTTCATGCTCTCCACCACCTTCCAGGAGGACATGCCGCTGCAGATGTTCGTCTACCCGGTCAATCCGCAGGCCAAACTGCCGGATGCCTTCGTCAAGTTCTCGCAGATCCCGGAACAACCCGCCCGCCTGGCGCCGGATGTGATCAGTGCCAACCGGGATGCCTGGATCCAGGCCTGGACGGAGATCGTCCTGCGTTGAGCCGTTTCCTGCGCCGCCCGCCGGGACGCGCCCTGGTCCTGTGGCTCTTGCCGCTGGGCTTTGTAGCTGCGTTCTTTTTCACCCCGCTGCTGCAGATCTTTCGCACAGCCGGGCAGGCCGACCTGGGCGGGGCAGGCGGCGTGACCTGGCTGGCCGTCTGGAGGCCGCTGCGTTTCACCCTCTTCCAGGCCGGACTGTCCACCCTGCTGACCCTGCTGGTGGGCCTGCCGGCCGCCTTTGTATTCGGCCGGTTTGATTTCCCGGCCAAGCGACTTCTATCTGCTTTGACCACCCTGCCCTTCATCCTGCCGGTGGTGACGGCGGCGGCCGGTTTCAATGCCCTGCTGGGACCCAACGGCTGGTTGAACCTGCTGTTGATGCGCCTGTTCGGGCTGACCACTCCGCCGATTACCCTGCTGAATACCCTGGCGGCCATCCTGCTCGGGCATGTTTTTTACAACACCGCCATCGTCATCCGCATGGTTGGCTCGGCCTGGGCCGGGCTGGATCCGCGCCTGGAGCAGGCCGCCCGCGTGCTGGGAGCTTCGCCGCTCAAGGCGTTGCGCGAGGTGACCCTGCCTCTGCTGCGGCCGGCCATCCTGGCGTCTGCCCTGCTGGTTTTCCTGTTTGATTTCACCAGCTTCGGCGTGATCCTGCTGCTGGGCGGACCGCACTTCGCCACGCTGGAGGTGGAGATCTATATCCAGGCGCTGCAAATGCTCAACCTGCCGCTGGCCGGGGTGTTGAGCGCGGTGCAGTTGCTTTGCACGGCGGTGTTCATCTGGTTCTCCAACCGCCTGGGGGGAGCGGGAGTGCCGCTGGCACCGCGCCTTTCCGGGGAGGGCGTCCGCAGGCCGCGCACAGCGGGGGAATGGCTCTTTGTCCTGGGGGGCATCCTGACCCTGGCCGGGCTGCTGCTGGCACCGCTGCTCGCCCTGGCAGCCCGCTCGCTCATTTCGATCGAAAGCGGCCACCTGACCCTGCTGTATTACCGGGAGTTGTTCATCAACCGCCGCGGGTCGTTATTTTACGTCCCGCCGGCCCAGGCGGCGGTCAACTCGCTGCTGGTGGCGCTGCTGGCCACCAGCCTGGCGCTGCTGCTGGGCATGCTGGCCACGTATGCCGCCCGTCAGCCGGCGCGCTTCACCCGGGCTGCGGAACTGGCTCTGACCCTGCCGCTGGGCGCCTCGGCGGTCACGCTGGGACTGGGATTTATCCTCGCCTACGGGAATTTATCCGGTGCGGCCGGATTTCCAGTGCTGCTGCCTATTGCCCATGCCCTGGTTGGACTGCCGTTTGTGCTGCGTGTGCTGCAGCCGGCCCTGGCCTCCATCCCGCCCTCGCTGGGCCAGGCGGCGGCCGTGCTGGGCGCCTCCCCGCTGCGCGCCTGGCGCGAGGTGGAACTGCCCATCCTCTCCCGCGCGGTGTTGGTGGGGAGTGTGTTTGCCTTCACCATCTCCCTGGGGGAGTTTGGGGCCACTACGTTCCTGACCCGCCCGGATTTCCCCACCCTGCCGGTGGCGGTCTACCGTTACCTGGGGCAGCCCGGCGCGCTCAACTACGGCCAGGCGCTGGCCATGGCAACGCTGCTGCTGGTGGTCTGTGCGGCAGCGCTTTTGACTGTGGAAAGGCTGAACCGCAGGGCTTAACCACAGATGACACAGATGTCACACAGCCGGGGGGAAGACATCCGCAGATGACCCCCCGTATGGGGGGTGACGCAGATACCGCAGATAATAACCGACAAATAACACTAATTTGATATTTTCCGTGACCTTCATAATTCCGGAGTGAAGTTCCAGAACCAGGTACACGGAGGACTCGGATGTTCTTAAAAAGCCACTCGCACACTCGAAGGGGTGGGACACCCCCC
>CAYOOA010000038.1:0-16726 GCA_964405455.1 uncultured Anaerolineaceae bacterium
CGGGGTAATCATCCAGGTGTTTCAGGATGATGAACCAGGTGCCCCACAGGAAGGCAGCGAACAGGCTCATGAAGACGGCCAGGGCGGTGGTCAGTTGCGGGTCAAAGTTGGTCATCCGGTAATTGTAATATATTTAATCGAACTTCCCCGCGAATCCGCGGTGATTCAGGGTGGGTGGAACAATCCGACCCGCTGCTGATGATTTGCCCGGATTGGATAAACAATTGCTAAGGATAGGATTGAGCGGTTGGCGTTGGAGACGGTGAAAAAGGGGGCGGATAGGGTTGAGCGGTGGTGGGAGTGGATGTCGAGTCAAAGTCAGTGGGCGGCTCGTATGTTTTTCTCCACGGGTTCGTCGGGTCAGTGATATTTGTCGGTGCGGGCGTCCCAGGGCCATAAGCAGCTGAAGTTACATGGGGTGTATAGATTGGGATCGGGGTCCCATCCAGGAATACCAGCCCGCCCGCTTTTGTTAATACAATCGTAAAATCATCACGCGCTGTAACGATCCTGCCAGGATTGGTCACTTCAAGATAAACATGAAAATATCCCTGCTGTTTTGCAGGAAAGTGCAGCACTCGCGTAAAGGTAAGCGTTTGGCCAGCTTTGATTTCAAAATTCCAAAATGCAAGCCCATTATCTATTGTTTTGTTCTTTAAAGAATCCTCCCATGTATCGACGCCATCTATGACAATGTCTGAATTAAACACTAATGTTAAATGGAGGTCTGGGAAATCCTTCGCACTTGTTACAGTGACTTTTAAATCCACCGGGGTACTCACCTCAAACCTTGGAGTAATATCCAAGCTTACACAGACTTCACCCTCGTAACTACAATGCCGCCTGTCATCTGATGATCCACCTTGCGAACAGGCGGGCAGCAAACCGAGCAAAAGGATGACAAGGATTTGCGGGTAATTTCGTAAACTCTTCATTTACGTCGGCAAAGCCGTAAGCCTGCATACCCGCTGATGTTTATTAATCTTCGGTTGTCTATCTGTTGATTCTTATCCATGATGTTACAATGCCATCCAAATTGGGTAATCTAGCTTCAAAATTCCCATCCAAGTTGAAAATAGCCAGATAAGCAGACTCTGTTGGTTTCGATCTCGGTGGACTGACATATACCACAATTCTTTCCCCATCCGGGCTCCAGACAGGATTGGAGTAATTGTCATCCCCATAAGTTAATTTTCTCAGGTTTGAACCGTTGGTATCTATCAAATAAACAGCGATCTGCTTCTGTTCGATCCCTTGAAACGCAATTCGCGTTCCATCAGGCGAAAAAACCGGAGCGATCAAGTTGCTTATATTGCATTCGCTTTCTTCAAGAAGGGTACGAGTACTGCCCGTTAATGCATCGATGATTTGAAGCGAATAAATTGGCGAATAGGCGACGCCTTCTATAACTCCCTCCGTAGGATATGCCAGGTTTGTAAACACGATATAGCGGCTATCCGGGCTCCAACCGCCTAATCTAACATCATTGGGCATGGAGACGACATTGATGACATTTGAGCCATCCGGGTCCATAACAAATATGCCAAAATGTTCCGATCTGACACTCTCAAAGGCGATTTTGGTTCCATCAGACGACCATACAGGGCGGCGGTCCTGCCCAGGATAGTTGGTTAGATTGGTTATTTGATCTTTATCAATGGAACGAATATATATCTCTCCATCCTTCCCTCCAAATATGATTTTAGTTCCATCTGGAGATAGAGAAGGATCACTATCTTCTCTGGCCATTGCTTCACTTACTGAAGTAATATCCGTTCCATCAGAATTCAAGATAAGTATCCCTTGGTTGCCATTCACCAGCAATTTCTCATTTGTTGTGGTTGTGAAGGTAAGGGAAGGGGTAAGGGAGATCGTCTTGTCGGTACTTTGAGTTGAGGGCAGGGTATTTGTCGCATTATAGGAAGGTTCTGTTCCTGTTGATAAAGGGTGCGAGGTGCAGCCATTTATAAACATCAAGAAAAATATCCCAATGGTTTCAACCATTGCAAGTTTACTGAAATTAAGGATCATGAATCTTCTTTCAATATTCGCTTACACCACAAAGAGGAAGGAGTGATGAGACTTTTCGATCACTCCTTCCTCTTTTCTTCTCAATTCAAGACACTGGATCTTCAAATATTAATAACTGTACTGTGAATTATCAAAATATAGTCGTCTCCCATCGCATGCATATCCGCTAACACAGGTATTCGGTAAGCGCATTTGAGAGCTTGGACTATTGAAATCGAAATCTCCTAGATATACGTAAGACCCTTTCCAGTTATTTTGATTAACAGTCGTTTGATAGGTCTCGTTCGCAGGATAGCTATTAGAAATCGTATATTTAACGCCAGCCCAATCCCCGCTCAGGTTAGGTATATAAGTATACCATTCCAGTACATTGTCAGTGGAAGTATACCAATTCCCATAAGCCGTTTCACCCCCTGTTGATTGATTTGTGTATTTCGCATTGCTATTTACGCAGGTTGAGGACGAACATCCAGAAGCAGCGCTTAGACCACTGCTTGAAAAATCGCCGCTTTGTTCACTAACATTGCCAGTTGCGGCGAGCGCAATTGCATAGGTGACAGCGCATACGGCAAGAGCCACAAAAATAGAGGACATAACGCGCAACAGAGTTTTCATGAATAGCCTTCCTTTTTGGTAGGGACGAATTGATTGTCTTCTTTATTACTTGAGCCCGTCCAGGGAGGGTGTAAACTCGTCGTTTTGAACTGGCAGATCAAAGCTAATGGAAGAGAAAGAAGTTGACTCGATCAATGTTCCAAAGCTATCTGGTTCAGTGCTATAGGTGTATGCCTGAAGGATTACCCCTGTCTTTGAGTCCACCCAATAACGGGCTTTCATTGTGGCATCATTGTTGTCATTCAGTTTGAGATAATCAACAACCCAGGCATTTCTATTTGCGATTACAGCCTCACCCACAAAGCTGTATTCCCCTTGTCGTTGCGCCAATCCTGTTGGGAAAATATAATCTGCTACAGGCGAGGGGATGATCATAGCCATGGGATGTCTGAAAATGATATTCTTATCAATGGATGCAACATCAGCGGGCAGCCGGTCGAATCCGCTGGTTACGTCTTCCTGCTTGTATTCTTGATACGTCTTTCCAAGGCGATCAATTTCGAAAATTGTTGCCCCATCCCCAATCCATTCTGTATTGCTTGAGCCATCGTCGGATGCAATTGTAAAATGTGCCTGGTTTGGATTTGCGACAACGACTGAACTATAAAAACCATGCTGACTACCATCCTTCATGGAAAACCATTGGGTGGTCGCTTCCCCGCCAATGGTTTGCCACGTTGTGTGGCTTTTCAGCATCAAATTGAGGATTTCGCCCATTTTATCTTCAGCCCTGACGGCTGGTATGTTAACAATACCTTTGGTAATTCCAAGGTTCATCGCGAGAATACCTAAAATTACCCCGGCAACTATACTAACAAACCAATCCTTTTTCTTCAAGGTCGCTCTCCTTTTGCAAGCAGGTTCGAATCAAAATTAGAATACTTACGGTTTGGCGATCTATTTGCCAGTTAAGGCTCCAAACGTGACTACTACTATAATAACGATTCACGGGTTAAATTCTTGTAAGGTTTTAATACTTCGGAGGGAGAATAAAGCTTATTGCGATTAATGGAATACACTGAGAGAGAGTAACCTCACAAAACTTTAGGCAGAATTCAATGAAATTCGAAACGAGCTACCTTTCCCCAACTCGCTTTTCACTTCAATCTTGCCATTATGCAAAGCGATAATATGGGCTGTGATTGCCAGACCCAGCCCTTTGCCGCAAGGGTTGGTTGATTTAGCGTCTACACGATAGAAACGCTCAAAGATGTGCAATTGCTGTTTATCTGAAATCCCTACACCGTTATCCCGAATCTCGATAATGACTTGATTATCATCTTTACGAGCTAGTATTTCAACAAATCCCCCCGGATGATTGTAATGGATTCCATTTTCGATTAAATTAGCCAAAGCTCGATGAAGTAATACAGGGTCGCCTTTTATTGCAAGTTCAATATCCCCACTTATTTTAATCTCAACATTTTCTCTTTCTGCAATTGGGGCCAGTTCTTCGAGAACGTCATCGAATAGCGCTCCCAGAATGATGAGGTGGTTCTCAATTTCTTCTTCGGCTTTTGCCAGTAAGAGTAAATCCTCCACCAAGTGTTCAAGCCGGGTGAGTGAGCGTTCTGCCATGGTTGAGAAGCTTTGGTAATCTTCCAGGTCTGCATGAGAATCGGAATTTAGAACTTCCAGATTGATTCGTAAAGAAGTCAAAGGCGTACGGAGCTCGTGGACGAGGTTGGAAATAAATTCATTTTGATCATTAAATTTTTCTTGTAAACGTTCAAGCATTTGATCAAGAGATTCTGCGAGAAATTTTATTTCGTCATCTCCCCCATGATAATTGATGCGCTGATCCAAGTTTTGAATGCTGATCTGACGAGCGGCATTACTTACTTGAGATATTGGCTTTAGAGACTCTTTTGCGATAATTCTTGCAGCAAAATAACCGATCACCGTGATGATGATCAGGCCGATCACTGAGAGCATCTGGACAGCAAATAGTGGATCCTCTCTGGAAAAACCGGGGTCATGCCAAATCGTATACCCGGTTGGCGCTGGAGTTTCGACTAAAATCGTGTTGGAATTGCCATTGGCATCCACTGAGGTTATCAAAATCTGTGCGCCGGGAGAGCCAACCTCATGAGTGATGAAAATTGGAGCAAGAGAATTAATAAAAACGACGAATAATAAACCGATAACAAAAACAGAACCGCTGGTTAACCAGACAATTCGCTGTCGCAAGCTCAATGATGCCATTTTCTTCTTATTCATTGTAATTTTCTATCGGTGATTCTTGTAGAGCCGCCGTCGGGGAGATAAAGCGATACCCGGAACCGACAACAGTCTCGATATATTCCATTGCCTCGTTATTGTCTTCAAGCTTTTCACGCAGAGATTGAATATGAACCCGTACTGTATTTGAAAACACATTTGTCAAAGTACCCCAAACGTGTTCCAGTAGCTCTTCCTGGCTGATAACTTCATTTGGATGTCGCATCAAATATTCCAAGACGCCAAATTCTTTTCGGGTTAAATGGATCCTGCGACCTGACCTCCAGACCGCCTTTTCTGCTGTATCAAGAGATATATCGCGAATTTTCAGAATTGGCTCTCTGCTGCGTAAATCGCGGCGCAATAAAGCACGTATTCGCGCAAGTAATTCTTGTAGGTGAAAAGGTTTGGTTAAGTAGTCATCCGCACCGTTATCCAACCCGGCGATAATGTCTTCTTGTTTCGTTCTAGCAGAAAGTATGAGAATTAACAATAATGGATGTTTTTCTCGCCCGAAACGACAGACTTCAAGCCCATCTATATCCGGTAAACATAAATCCAACAGCAATAAATCATATTCGTTGACTGCTAATGTTTCAAGGGCCTGATTCCCATTTTCAGCAATATCAACAACATACCCCTCTCTGGATAATCCTCTCTGAAGGGCTTTGGCTACATCTCTTTCGTCTTCAGCGATTAAAAGTCTCATCTATCCGTTTACTTAAGGAGTATAAGCCCATTTCTCCGAGGAAGTTGAATTAACAAGGGAACCCATCGCCGAACATTGATTTTCCTCCCAACGTTGTTGTTAATTATACATATTGAAGGGTTAAATCTTTATAAAGTTTTTTATCCATTCCAAATCGGTTTACTCAACCATTTACGAAAGACGCAGTTTACAAAGGTTCTATTCTTCATCTGTATTCATCTACCACTTCGAGGCGCTTTGTGTCCTTTGTGGTTGTTTTTCCCCCTGTGGTAGAATCTTCCCCGTGAGCGATATCTCCGAGCACATCCAGGGCATCCTCGATACGCTGCCAACCAAACCGGGCTGTTACATCATGAAAAACAGCGCCGGCGATATCATCTACGTTGGCAAGGCCATCAGCCTGCGCAACCGAGTACGCTCCTACTTCCACGCCAGCGCCGACTTGGACAACAAAACCCGCCAGCTGGTGCGCAACATCGCCGATATCGAGTGGATCGTGGTCGATTCCGAGTTGGAAGCCTTGATCCTGGAGATGAACCTGATCAAGAAGCACCGCCCGCGCTACAACATCCGCCTCAAGGATGACAAACGCTACCCTTACATCAAGGTCCACTGGGCGGATCCCTTCCCCAAGGTGACCGTCACCCGCCAGATGGTGGAGGACGGCTCGCGCTACTTTGGCCCCTACACCAGCGCCTGGGCGGTCTACCAAACCCTGGATGTGCTGCGCAAGATTTTTCCCTTCCTGACCTGCGACCGGGTCATCACCGGCCAGGATCCGCGTCCCTGCCTGTATTACGATATCAAGCTGTGCAGCGGGCCGTGCATCGGCGCAGTGGACCGGGTCGGTTACCGCCAGATGATTGAAGACCTGTGCCAGTTCCTGATCGGCCACTCCGAGCCGGTGGTGGAGCGCCTGCGCCAGGAGATGGAGCAGGCCGCCGAGGAGCTGAAGTTTGAGCGGGCTGCCACCCTGCGTGACCAGATTGGAGCGATTGACCGGGTGGTGGAACGCCAGAAGGTGATCACCTCTGAGAAGATGGATTCGGATGTGATTGCCATGGCGCGCACCAACGGCGAGGCCTGCGTGCAGATTTTCTTCATCCGCAGCGGCAAGCTGATCGGGCGCGAGTACTTCATTCTCGAAGGCACCCAGGACGAGGCGGACAGCGAAGTGGTAGCCGAGTTCATCAAGCAGTTCTACATGGAAGCCGCCGCCGTGCCGCAAGAAGTGCTGCTGCCCAACGAGGTGGAAGAAGCCAAGGTTATCGAGGAATGGCTGCACACCCGCCGCACCGGCCCCAAGGTGGAGTTGCGCGTTCCGCACGACGGCACCGCCCAGGAATTGATGCAGATGGCGACCGAAAATGCGGTCGAAACGCTGCGCGCCCTCAAGGCTCAGTGGGAGGCGGATACCAACCGCCAAACCCAGGCCCTGGCGGAGTTGCAGCAAGCCTTTGAACTGAGCGAACCGCCCAACCGCATCGAGTGCTACGATATCTCCAACACCCAGGGCACCGCCTCCGTCGGCAGCATGGTGGTGTTTGAGCAGGGCGTGCCGAACAAGAAGCTCTACCGGCGCTTCAATATCGAAACGGTGGAAGGCCCGGATGATTTCGCCAGCATGGAGGAGGTGCTCACCCGCCGCTTCCGGCGCTGGCAGGCCGCCCACGAACAGGATGCCGATACCCCCGGGCGCAAGCCCGACCCCGGCTTTGACCTGCTGCCGGACATCCTCATTGTGGATGGCGGCAAAGGTCAGCTTGGGCGGGCCGTCCGCGTGTTGGAGCAGTTCGGCCTGACGGGTAAATTTGCCGTGGCGGGCCTGGCCAAGCAAAACGAGGAGCTGTTTTTCCCCGGCCGCCCGGAGAGCCTGATGCTGCCGCGCCACTCGCAGGGGTTATACCTCTTGCAGCGCATCCGCGACGAGGCGCACCGCTTCGGCATCACCGCCCACCGCAAGCGCCGCACCCGCGAGGGCATGGCCTCCCAACTGGATAAGATCAAGGGCATCGGCAAGACCCGGCGCAATATGCTGCTCAAGAAATTCGGCTCGCTGGATGCCATCCAGCAGGCCAGTCTCGAGGAGCTGACCGCCATCCCCGGCATCACCGAGGAGATCGCCCAGGCCCTGAAGGGCGGGCTGGGGTAAATCCCTTTTTCCATCTTGAATCTTGTTCTTAAATCATTATAATTGACTTATAAGGTCTAAATTAGACTATTATTCCCTGCACGCGGGGGAATCTTAATCCTTGCCCTAATGAAATAACCAACCGGAGGTGAACGTGAAACGTCTTCCGTCCATACTCATCCTGGCTCTCTTTGTACTGGCCGCCTGTACATCCAATGCCGCTCCGGCTTCTCCTGCTCAGAATCAGACCAACCCGGCTTCTCAGTCCTCCAATGAGGTAAAGGTTCCGGCGCAATATCAATATATCTTTGAACCCCCTGCTGATCCGTTCAAGGTGACACCGGTGCTGGATGAATCCGCTGGAGCAGAAGTCGTTATTGGCAGGGAGGGCGGTAGTTTAAGTGCCACCGGTGCAGACGGTACCGTATTCAGGCTGGATTTGCCCGCCGATGCCCTCGTCGCCAATACTACTATTCGCATGATCCCGCTCAGCGGGGTGGATGGGATGCCCTTTGGCAGCGATCCACTGGCGGTACAACTGGAGCCGGAAGGCCTTCAGCTTTATAAAACCGCCGTTTTAACCATCACACCTTTGCAATCCCTGCCTGTTGATCAACAACTCTTCTTCGGTTATTCCGGGTTGGGGGAAAACCTGGTTCTGGTTCCGCCCGTTGTGGATTCCAATGAGATCAAGTTACAAATTTTTCACTTTTCCGGTTATGGGGTGACCAAGGGTTTCCTGGCGGATATCGAACCGGTGCGTGCCCGCATCGGCGGGGCAGCCGAGCAGCGCATCCAGAGCCAGGCGGCAGAACTCCTCACCCGGGCCCGCCAGGCGGCCCTGCTGGGCAATGCGGAGCCGGATTTATCCGGACTGGGGGATTTGTTCCAGGCATATGAAAGTGAAGTGATCCAGCCGCGGATTGCAGCAGCTGGCGAATCTTGCGCAGCTGGCCGCCTGGCTTTGCAGACCATCCTCGGCTACGAGCGCCAGCGCCAATTGCTGGGGTTCGGTGAAGAAGGCGGGTTAGGCGCCTACACGGGTTTGATGGATACCGTGGCTGGGGTCTGCATGAAGGAAGAATATGAGATGTGCCGCGACGACCACATCATCCACCGCATCATCCCGGCTTGGCTGGGTCTGGAGCGCCAGTCAGCCCTGTTGGGAATTACCACAGACGGTGGAACCACACCTGCCTTGGAACAGGCCAAGGATTACGTCAAACGCTGCCTGAATTTTGAGCTGGTTTTCCACTCGGAAGCCAACTTTGATGACGGCGGCGGAGGCGGGTGGAACTCCGTGGTGGAATCCAAGGTGAAATTACAGTTTGACCCGCAAACAATGCAAATGCAGGCGACCGCCCCCCTGGTCAACCAGAGTTTTGACTTTCGTGTCCCGGGCTGCAAAACGAGCACCGTCCGCGGGGGCGATACTTTCACCCTGATGGATTTCGATCTTATCACCGATACCAAATCCCCCACCGATGAATTGGGATATGTGAGGGATTTGAAAGTGATCTATTACCCGGGCAATACTAAGGAAAGTTATACCGTCTCCTGCCCTGACAGCCCCAGCTTCACCATTCCACCCGCGCCTATGTGGACGGGGATTTTCCTGGTGGCCCATCAGGATGAATTAAGCCCGGATCAGGGCGGATTCACCGCCGAAGATTGGGAAATTTTGAACGGCGATTTGTTTGCCCGCAAGGAATGGATCAAAGACACGGGAGAAGGGGCTGTTGAAACCGGAACCTTCAAACTAAACCACAAGCCGCAATAACGGACTTCAAGCGGGTGGATTAGCCGATGAATTCATCCATCGATTCGTATATGCGAATCCTTTTGATTCACTTCACACTTGGTGATTCTGTGTTATAATCTCGCTTCGCCTCAAGCAGGCGCGTGATCATAACGAGGATTTTCCTCCAAAGAGGTAATAGAAATGACTGACTTGTTGAAAGAACTCGAAGCCCCTGTGAACCCGAACATCCCCGACCTTCAGCCGGGTGATGCAGTCAGTGTGCACGTCAAGATTAAAGAAGGCAACCGCGAGCGTATCCAGGAATTTAAGGGTACAGTGCTGTATGTCCACAACAACGGCGCCAACTCCACCTTTACCGTTCGGCGTATCGCCTCCAACGGCGTGGGCGTGGAACGCGTTTTCCTGACCCGCTCCCCGCGCATCGACAAGGTTGTGGTGGACCGCCACAACGTTGTCCGCCGGGCTCGCATGTACTTCCTGCGCGGCCGCACTGGCAAGAGCGCACGGCTCAAACAGAAATTTTCGTAAGTCTCCCTCTCTGGTAGACAATCTCCAGGGTGCAACCATACGCCGGGTTGCGCCCTTTTTACCTTAAAATTTACGGTAAGGGCACGCGGGTGCCGTTGATGTTGGATTCATGCAGACTGTTCCCCGTACCCCTGCCCAGGATGATAGGAGAATTGAATGTCTTTACCCCTGATCGGCATTACCACCTCCCGCGGCCGTAACCAGGCCGGCCTGCCGAATAATAATGTCCTTGAAGCTTATATTACTTCTGTAAAAAACGCCGGCGGCCTGCCGGTGCTGATCCCGGTTGGGCTGGGAGAGCGCCAGATGCAAGCTCTGCGCAGCCGCCTGGATGGTGTCCTGTTCACCGGCGGCGGGGATATTGACCCGCGGCGCTTCGGCGGCCGCCCGCACGAGCGCGTGTATGATATCGAACACGAGCGGGATAACCTGGAAATTGGCCTGGCAGAAATCGCCGCCCGCACGGATTGGCCCTTCCTGGGTATCTGCCGCGGCATCCAGGTCATCAACGTCGCCTTTGGCGGCACGCTCTACACGGATATTTCCGACCAGATGACCGGCGCGCTTAAACATGACTGGTACCCCAACATCCCGCGCGAAACCATTGCCCACCCGGTGAAGGTGGAAGCCGACACCCGCCTGGCAGAAATCCTGGGCGGCACGGATATCCCCGTCAACAGCCTGCACCACCAGGGGATCGAAACCCTGGCCGCCCCGCTGCGCCCGCTGGCCTGGTCTCCCGACGGCCTGGTGGAGGCGGTGGCGCTGGAGGGGCATCCCTTTGGCCTGGGCGTGCAGTGGCACCCAGAGTGGCTCCAGGAGCATGAATCCATGCGCCGCCTGTTCCAGGCGTTTATCACCGCTGCAGCTGGATAGGTTTTCGGGAGTAAATCACCTATAAAAAGACGCAAAGGCGCCAGGGAAAAAGGTTTATTGTTTCTTTGCGGCTTTACGCCTTGGCGTTAAAAATCCCCCGCTTTCCTGTGAAATCCATATTCCAGGTTATTTCATAAGGAATCCATCCGTGCCTTCCGTGGAATCCGTGTTCCAGGTCTTTATCAACAAATTAATCCGTGTTTATCCGCTCTCTCCGTGTAAATCCGCGTTAATCATATCCGCCAATCCGTGTTAAAATTTTCCACGTATGAACACACCCTCTCCCATCGGCATTTTTGACTCCGGCGTCGGCGGGCTATCCGTTCTGCGTGCTGTGCGCCGGCAGATGCCCGCCCAACCGGCCATCTTCCTGGCCGACCAGGCCCACGTGCCTTACGGCCCGCGCCCGATGGAGGAGGTGCGCAATTTTTCCGAGGCCATCACCCGCTTCCTGCTCGAGCAGGGCGCCGGGATCATCGTAGTGGCCTGCAATACCGCCTCGGCGGCTGCCCTGTACCACTTGCGCGGCCTTTTTCCTCGTGTGCCCTTCGTCGGCATGGAGCCGGCCGTCAAACCCGCTGCCGAGACCACCCGCTCCGGCGTGGTGGGTGTGCTGGCCACCCCGGCCACCTTCCAGGGGGCGTTGTACGCCTCGGTGGTGGAGCGCTTTGCCGGGGGGGTGACTGTGCTGCAGGATACCTGCCCCGGACTGGTCGGGCGGATCGAGGCCGGAGACCTGGATGGGCCTGAAACCCGGGCCATCCTGGAGCACGCCCTGACCCCGATGTTGGAAAAGGGCATCGATACGGTCGTGCTCGGCTGCACCCATTACCCCTTCGTCATCCCGCTCATTGAGCAGATCGCCGGGCCGGGTGTGCGGGTGATCGACCCCGCCCCGGCGGTGGCCCGTCAAACCGGCCGCCTGCTGGAAAAACACGGTCTGCTGGCCGCTGGCGAGACCCCGGCCCCCATGCGCTTTCTCACCAGCGGCAGCCCGCTGGACTTGCAGGCCATGTTGCAGCGGATGGGCTGGGGAGATTTTCCGGTGGAGCCGGTCGCCTGGGAGGGAAACCGGATCAGGCAGCCCGGACTGGCAACTTGATTTTTTGGCTGTGTGATATACTGGCAGCAGGAGATCAACTCATGCCACCCCAGGAAATCGACCTCAACCCCGTAACCCACATCACCATCGACGCGATTGGCAAACCCGGCCAGCGCGTTTTTTACATCCAGGCTTTCCAGGGCGACCAGGCCACCACCCTGATCGTCGAAAAAGTCCAGGTGCAGACGATGATCATTGGCATCCTGCAATTCCTGGAGGAACTGCGCGGCCGTTACCCGAATCTACCCGAGGGGGACGGCGATTACGACGAGGAGCGCATGCACATCCAGCCCCCGGTGGATCCGCTTTTCCGGGTGGGTGAAATTGGCCTGGCCTACGATGAAGACCAGGACCGCCTGATCCTGGTGGCTCGCCAGATCCTGCTGGACGGCATGGAAGAGGATTCCGCCGTTGAGCTGCACCTGTGGTGCCAGCGCGACCAGATGCTGGCCCTGGCCCGCTGGGCGGCCGAGGTGGTGGAGCACGGCCGGCCGATTTGCCCGCAGTGCGGCGAGCCGATGGAGCCGGAAGGCCACTTCTGCCCCAAGAAGAACGGCCACAAACATTAGGGCGGCATGGCCCTGCCGCTGGAAAAACCCCGCATTCTTGAAGCCTTGCAGGGCGGAACGATTGACCTGCAAGGCCAATTTGTCAGCGGTTCCAACTACACTTTCCTGGCTCAACTGGAATACCAGGAGCTGCGCCTGCCGGTCGTCTACAAGCCTGTCCGCGGCGAGCAGTCGTTATGGGATTTTCCCGAACACAGCCTGGCCAAACGCGAGGCGGCGGCTTTCGTCCTGAGCGAACTGCTCGGCTGGAACCTTGTCCCGCCGACCATTTTCCGCCGCAAGGGGCCGCTCGGGCGCGGTTCGCTCCAAATCTTCATCCAGCACGACCCCGAACATCATTATTTCAACTTTACTCCGGGGGAGCGCCAGCGCCTGCGCCCCTTTGCCCTGTTTGACCTGCTGGCCAACAACGCTGACCGCAAGGGCGGGCACCTGCTGCTGGATGCCGATGGCGACCTGTGGGGCATCGATCACGGGGTGTGTTTCCACGTGGAGGACAAGCTGCGCACGGTGATCTGGGATTTTGCCGGTGAACCGCTGCCCGCTGAACTGCTGCCTGATGTTCGCCGGGTAGCGGAGGAGCTGCTCCAGCCGGAATCCACCGGGCGGGCGGCCCTGGCCGGGCTGCTGCGCCCCAGCGAGATCCGCGCCGTAGGCCGGCGCGCCCGCGCCCTGCTGGAGGCGGGCGTTTTTCCGCAGCCAGCCGCCAACCGGCGCGCCTTCCCCTGGCCGCCAGTGTAGGCCGGCATCCATGATTGGGCCATCCCGCCGCCGCTCTCCCAGGATGAAGGGCTATGATTACATCCAGCCGGGAGGTTATTTTGTCACGGCGGTGACCCAATATCGTGCCCATTTGTTCGGAGAATTTGTTTCTTCCACCAATCCAGGTGAAATGGTTTTGACATTGAATGAGCTTGGCAAAATCGTTGAATTCACATGGCAGGACTTGGTCAATCACAATACTGGCCTGGAATTGGATGCCTTTGTGGTTATGCCCAACCACATCCACGGGATTATCCTTCTCAATTCACCCGGTTTGGTAGGGGAGGGTTTTGAACCCTCCCCTACCAAACCCCGAGATTACGGTCTGCCGGAGATCGTGCGCCAATTGAAGACCTTTTCCGCCCGTCGGATCGACCAATTCCGCCAAACCCCCGGCTTGCCCGTCTGGCAACGCGGGTATTATGATCACATCCTGCGCGATGAAACGGATTGGGATCGAATTCTCCGATACATCGAAGATAATCCGCGCCGTTGGGCGGAGGATGAGGAAAACCGATCATCGTAGGGGAGGGCTCAGAACCTCCACTACGTTTTTCTTCCCGCAATCGGTATAATAGAATGAATCATTTGGAGGTGACATGACACAGCATATCGGTCTGGTGATGGTGGGTTTTGGCAATGTGGGCCGCGCCCTGGCGCGGTTGTTGATGCGCAAGCGCGCCGACCTTGAAAATCAATTCGGCCTGACCTTCCAGGTCAACGGGATTGCCACCGGGCGGCACGGCCTGGCGATCAACCCGGAGGGCATCTTCCTGCCGCGCGCCCTGGAACTGATGGAACGCGGCGAATCGCTCAACGCCCTCTCGACCGTCCCGGTTCCGGAAAGCATCCCGGATTTCATCACCGCCTGCCCGGGGGATGTGCTCTTCGAAAACTCCCCGGTCAACCACCACACCGGCCAGCCGGCTGCCACCTACCTGCGCATGGCCCTGGAGAAGGGCATGCACGCCATCACCGCCAACAAAGGGCCGGTGGTGCACGCCCACCGCGAGTTGACCGAATTGGCTGCCCGCACCGGCAAGCGCTTCCTGTTCGAATCCGCTGTGATGGACGGCGCCCCGATCTTCTCGCTCTTCCGCGGGCCGCTGCCCGCCGTGGAGCTGCGCTCCTTCACCGGCATCCTCAACTCCTGTACCAACCTGCTCATCGGGTTGATGGAGGAAGGGCGCAATTTTGACGACGCGGTGGCCTACGCCCAGTCCATCGGCATTGCCGAGACCGATCCCAGCGCCGATATTGACGGCTGGGATGCGGCCATCAAGGTTTCCGCTCTGTGCACCGTACTGATGGGCGTCCCGCTCAAGCCGCAGCAGGTCCAGCGCCGCGGCATCCGTGAGATCACCCCGGCAATGATTGCCGAGGCACATGCGGCCGGCCAGCGCTGGAAGCTGGTCTGTAAGGCCCAGCGCGCCAGCGACGGTTCCGTCACGGCCAGCGTCCTGCCCCAGCGGGTCAACCCAGATACGCCGCTTTACGCCGTCAACGGTACCAGTTCCTATGTCCAGTTTGAGCTGGATGTGCTGCCCGGCCTGGGAATCGTGGAGAGCAACCCCGGCCCGGATACCACTGCCTACGGCCTGCTGGCTGACCTGATCAACGCCTACCGCGGGGGTTGAAGTGAGCCGTCACACCCGCGTCTACCTGGCTCTCGGCTCCAACCTGGGCGACCGGCTGGATTACTTCCAGCGCGCCCTGGATGCCCTGGGGAGCGCCGCCAGGCTGCAGCGGGTCGGCCAAATCTACGAAACCGAACCGTGGGGCATCACTGACCAGCCGCGCTTCCTGAACACCGCAGTGGAGGCGGAAACTGCCCTGGCCCCGCTGGACTTGCTGATGATCCTTAAAACGCTGGAGGCCAGCCTGGGCCGCCAGGCCACTGTCCGCTACGGCCCGCGGGTGATCGATATTGACATCCTGCTGTACGGCAGCCAGGCGGTCACCGAGCCCGGCCTGGAGATCCCCCACCCGCGCATGGCCGAGCGAGCCTTCGTACTGGCCCCGCTGGCTGACCTGGCGCCGGATCTCCGTCCGCCCGGTTGGACCCGCACCATCCGCGAGCAATTGGAAACGCTTGACCGCAGCGGGGTGACGCCCTACCCGGCCGCACTGCTGAAGGTTACCCTGCAGCCGGCCGGTCCAAAAGGCGGTTCGGCTCTGGTGCAGCTTCCCGCGGATGTCAGCCAGGCGTTGGGCCAGACGGGCCGGGCGCCGGTGCGCTGCCGCTTCGACAGCGTTGAATTCCGCAGCTCAATTTTCCCCAACAGTGATGGCACTCATTACCTGGTGCTCAACCAGCAGGTGCGCACGAAGGCCGGTTGTAAAGTCGGCGATGACATTTTGCTGCGGATTGAGCCGGATCACGAGCCGCGCGTGGTGGAAATCCCCGCCGACCTGCAGGCTGCCCTGCGGACCAACCCGGCAGCGGCCGCCCGCCTGGAGAAGATGAGCTACACCCACATCAAGGAATACGTTGACCATATCCAGTCCGCCCGGACGCCGGAAACCCGCGCCCGGCGCATCCAGAAGATGTTGGATGAGTTGAACAAGAAATCTTAATGGTATTGCGATGACAAGGAGAAAATATCCATGTCCAACCCGAGACTGCCCGATTGGGGCAAGCGCACCTACGTAATGGGGATCATCAACCTGACGCCGGACAGTTTTTCCGGGGACGGCCTGCTGCAGCAAGGGGATGCGGCTGCCGCGGCGCTGGAACAGGCCCGCCGTTTCGTGGCGGCCGGGGCGGATATCCTCGACCTGGGCGGCGAATCCACCCGGCCGGGGGCGCAGCCGGTCAGCGCGGCCGAGGAGATGGAGCGCGTGCTGCCGGCGCTGCAGGCTTTGCGTACCGCCAACCTGGATTGCATCCTCTCGGTGGATACCTACAAGGCGGAGGTGGCTGATGCGGCTCTGGCCGCCGGGGCGGACTGGATCAACGACGTCTGGGGTTTGCGGGCCGACGCAGCCCTGGCCGGGGTGATTGCCCGCCGCGGCGCGCCGGTGGTGCTGATGCACAACCGCAGCCGCCCCAACAATGCTGAATTGCAGGCCCGCCTGGGCGGACGTTACGTGGGCATGGTCTACGATGACCTGATCGGCGAGGTTTGCCGCGAGTTGATGGAGAGCATCCGCATGGCCCGCGCGGCCGGCATCCCCGATAAGCATATCATCCTCGATCCGGGCATCGGCTTTGGCAAAACGGTGGAGCAAAACCTGGAGCTGATCAACCGCCTGAACATGCTCAAGGCGATGGGCTTCCCGGTGCTGCTGGGCGCCAGCCGTAAGTCCTTCATCGGGTACACCCTCAACCTGCCGATTGAGCAGCGCCTGGAGGGCACCGCCGCGGCCGTGGCGGTCGGCATCGTGCGCGGCGCGGACGTGGTCCGCGTTCATGACGTGG
>CAYOOA010000038.1:16826-19961 GCA_964405455.1 uncultured Anaerolineaceae bacterium
ATGCCGTGCATGCGCTTCAAATCCGCCGCATCCAGCAGGGTGGGGGTAAAGCGGTAGGTCTGCGGGCAGTACTCGGCGTAGTGGCGCGCATCCGTGGCGCCGGCCACCAGCAGCGGACCCACCGGCAGCGGCCCAAAACGCTGGTGGATGGCGTTGACCAGGATCTGCCCGGCCGGCGTATCCAGCGGGGAGACGGGGGAGGGATTCCAGGCGGCGCCGTTGGCAATCTTGATCTCCACCCGCTCATCGTCCACCACCTTGTTCAGCCAGGCCAGGGTTGATTCCACGGTCTCGCCCGGCAGCAGGCGCAGGTTGACGGCCGCCCGCGCGCTGGCTGGCAGCACGTTGTCCTTCACGCCGCCCTGCACCATCGTCAGGGCGGTGGTGGTGCGCATCACGGCGTTGATGCTGGGGATCTTCTCCAGCGTCCGGCTTGCCAGGCGGCGGAAGAGCCACAGGTTGGAAAACACCATCTGCTGGACGAAGGGTGCTTCGCTGCCGACGGCCTTGAAGAGGCGCTGGACAAATTTCAGGTTGGTCGGGCGGGGCGTGGCTTCGATCCTCGCCAGGGCCAGGGCCAGGATGCCGACGGCGGTCTGTTTGGGCGGCATGGAGGAGTGCCCCGGGGTAGCCGTTACGGAAAGTTCCACGGTCAGGTAGCCCTTTTCGGATACGCCGACCAAAGCCACCGGCACCTTGACGCCCGGCATGGAACCCTGCACCACCGAGCCGCCCTCATCCAGGACGGCCTCGATGCGCACGCCGCGCTCCTTCAGGCGGCGGACGATCTCCGCCTGGCCGCGCCCGCCAATTTCCTCGTCATGTCCGAAAGCCAGGTAAATGGTGCGTTTGGGCTGGTAGCCCTGCTTCACCAGCAGTTCCACCGCTTCCAGCAGAGCGGCCGCCTGGTTCTTGATATCCAGCGTGCCGCGCCCCCAGATAAATCCGTCTGCGATCTCGCCGGAGAACGGCTTGCGCTCCCACTGCTCCAGCGTGGAGGGGTCCGCCGGGACGACATCCAAATGGGCCAAAAAGACCAGCGCGGGCAGCTCCGGCTGGCTGCCCTGCCAGGTGTAGAGCAGGCTGAACTCGTTGACCGGCTCGCGGGTCAGGTGGGAGTGCACGCCCGGGTACATCTCTTCGATCAGGCGGTGCAGGCGGTGAAACTCACCCGCATTGGGTGCCTCGCTTTCGTTCATCGAAACGGTCTCGCAACGGATGAGGTGGCCCAATCGTTCGGCGGCGGACTGCGCGTCCACCTCCACGCCGGGGGTGGTTGGCACGGTCCGCTGCGGGCGCATGAAGCTCAACGTGCGAATGAGCACGAAGGCAATCAGGAATAACAGCAAAACAAAGACAATGATCAGGATGGTTGTTGTTGGCATAGGTCCTCGATTTTGAAAGATGAAACACAGAGACTCAGAGGCACAGAGAAAACATTAACAAACCTGGCTTAATATTACTCCAGCATAGATTGTTTTTCCCTCTGTGTGTCTGTGTCTCTGTGGTTAAAGTGGTATATTGGCTTTTCATCTTATGAGTTCGTGATGGCTAAGGATTTAATTCTTTCCCATGATACAGCTCTCCGGGGAGGAATCCCCGCCCGGCGTAATACCGGCGCGTGCCCACCGCGGCGATGACCGCCAGGCGCTGGAAACCAGCCCGGCGGGCGATCTGCTCGGCCGCTTGCAGCAGGGCTGTGCCCAGGCCGCTGTGCTGGGCTGCCCCGGGTTGATCCGCCCCCACGGCCAGGGATTGGCCGTAGACATGCACCTCGCGCACCAGGGCCGCGCCCTGCAAATCCGCCAGGCCGGTGTCGGGGGAGTTCGGCCCGGGCAGTGAGAGGCGCAAATAGCCGGCGATTTGATCCCCCGGCGTGACGAAGGAGAGAAAGTGCTCTTCGGCAAAGCCGGCGGGATAGGTCAGGTCGCGCAACTCCAGTTGATCGGCCTCCACCGCCTGCCCGCGCACCTCGCGGCAGCGGATGCAGCGGCATTTCTGCCCGCGCCGGGCCAGCTCCGCCAGGGCATCCTGGCGCAGGGAGGTGCGCCGGTTGCCCTCCACCACGTGCGGGGAGGGGATGTCGCGGATGACCCGGTTGACCCGGCAGTACTCCGGGATGGACGGCTTTATATCCGCAATTAACTGCACCAGTTGTTCGGTGGTGTAGGGGGTGTATTCGCCGCGCTGCCAGGCGGCATACAGTTCCGTGCCGGCCAGCAGTTGGGTGGGATAGATCTTGATTTCATCCGGGCAGAGGCCCTGCCACAGGCGGGCAAAGTCCTCCCGGTCGGAATCGGGGGTGGCGCCCAGCAGGTTGGGCATCCAGTGCAGCACGATCTTGAAGCCGAAGGCGCGCAGCAGGGCGGCCGCGGCGTGGGTCTGCTGGACGGTATGGCCGCGCTGGTTCAGGGCCAGGATGCGGTCATCCAGGCTCTGCGCACCCATCTGCACCTTGGTCACGCCCAGCCGGCGCAGCCAGGTCAGTTCCTTTGCGGTGATCTCATCCGGGCGGGTCTCGATCACCAGGCCGACGTTGCGGTGGTCGGCATTCTCGTTGCGGGTGTGGGCCTCGGCCAGCGTGGCGGAATCGATCCCGTTGAGGGCATCAAAGCAGCGCCGGACGAACTCCTCCTGGTAGTCGCGCCGGTAGGCGCTCCACGTGCCGCCCAGGATGAGCAGCTCGATCTTGTCGGTGGGGTGGCCCACGGCCTGGTAGGATTCCAGGCGCGAGTGCACCTGGCGGTAGGGGTCAAAGTGGTTCTGGAAGGCGCGCGCCGCGCCGGGTTCATCCGGCAGGTAGGATTTGGGCATGCGCACGTCGTCCGGGCAGAAGATGCAGCGCCCCGGGCAGGGATAGGGCTTGGTCAGCACGGTGATGGTGGTGACGCCGGAAAGCGAGCGCACCGGCTTCATGCGAATGCGCGCCAGCAGGGCCGGGTCGGGCTGCATCTCGCCGCTTGCCACCATCTGCGTGTACACCGCCACCAGGGCGGATTTAGCGATCAGCCCGCCGCCCGGTAGGGGGTGCCTGCGCGCCGCCACGTTGACCGGCGAGCCGCGGCGCACCTCCTCCAGCACCAGCCGCGCCAGGGCTTCGCGCTCCGGCGTCAGGGCGTGGGTCTGCTGCCAGCG
>CAYOOA010000039.1:0-19499 GCA_964405455.1 uncultured Anaerolineaceae bacterium
AGATGGTTGAGATCCGTTGGGAAACCGAGCGTTTGATCATCCGCCCCTTTGAGGCTGCGGATGCCGAAACTTTTTCCGCTTATCGTTCCGACCCGGAAGTAGCCCGCTATCAGTGCTGGGAAGCCCCCTACCCGGTGGAGAACGCGCACGAGTTCATCCAGAAGGTGCAGGCCTGGCAGCACGGCACGCTGGATGAGTGGCTGCAACTGGCCATCCTGCGTAAAGATACCGGCGAGATGATCGGAGACTGTGCTTTTTCCATCCTCAAGGACGGCAAACAGGCCGAGATCGGCCTGACCCTGGCCCGGCACGCCCACGGCTACGGCTTTGCCCAGGAGGTCACCCTACGCCTGCTGGCTTATTTGTTTGACGAACTGGGCATGCAGCGGGTGCGGGCCAACTGCGATCCGCGCAACGTGCCTTCCTGGCGGGTGCTGGAGCGGGTGGGCATGCGCCGCGAGGCACATATGCTGCGCTCCACCTGGCTGAAGGGTGAGTGGACGGACGATTACTGGTACGCCATGCTGGCCGAGGAGTGGCAGGAGCGCAAGAAGCAGGGCTAAGCCCACGGGTTCTTCCACGCCCGGGGTCTCCTTCTGCGCGGACAAAAGTCACCTTCTGCCATGATCCGCGCCTTAAATTGGATAACTCTGGGTATAATCAAGCTGTTATCGTCACCAAAATAGAACCGAAAGGAATTCATCCATGTCAAGCATTGTCTACTGGGGATCCCCGCGCCAGGCGCGCTTGGATGCAAAAGAAACCCTGCCTGCGAAACTGGACTTGATCCTGGATGCGCTGCACCTGCGCGACCGGGTCAAGGATGAGATGGTCCTGCTCAAGATGCACACCGGCAATAATATCGGTTATTCCACCGCCCACCCGGTCTTCGTGCGCAGGGTTGTCCAGGCCATCAAGGACGGCGGCGGCAGGCCCTTCATCGCCGACGTGAGCTGGGATGTGGAAGGCGCCGAGACGCGCGGCTACACCCAGGAAGTGTTGGGCTGCCCGATCTTCCCGGCGGCCGGCCTGGGCGATCATTACTACTACGCCCATGATGAACACCCCTACAAGAACATCAAGACCTGGAAGCTGGCCGGCATGGTCCAGGATGCCACCTTCCTGGTCAACTTTGCCCACGCCAAGGGGCACCCCAGCTGCAGCTACGGCGGCGCCTTCAAGAACCTGGCCCTGGGCTGCATGGCCGGCGAGACGCGCGGCGCGATGCATGATGCCATGCACTACGACCAGTACTGGTTCCGCGAACTTTGCCCGGATCCCGAAGTCGTCAAACAGATCGTGGCGGTCTGCCCGCACGACGGCATGGTGGTTGACAAGCACGATCCGCGCGACATCCACATGCACCATGAGCAGTGCAATATGTGCGGGCGCTGCCTGCAGGTGGCCCCTCCCGGCAGCCTGAAGATCGACCCCGTCAACTGGCTTTCCTTCCAGGAAGCCTGCGCCATCAGCACCAGCATCACCATGTCCACCTTTGCCCCCGGCAAGGCCACCCACCTGGTGCTGGCCACCCACATGACCCCCGTGTGCGACTGCTTCGGCTTCACCAGCATGCCCATCCTGCCGGATGCGGGCATCTTTGGTTCAGATGACATCGTCGCCCTCGACCAGGCGGTGCTGGATATGACCGCCAAGACGCCATTGATCGAAGAAAACCTGCCCACCTCGATGGAAGTGACCTCCCGCGAAGGGCATCCGTTCAGCTGGATGCACGGCGTGTTGAAGGATCCCTATAAAGTGGTGGAATACGCTGCGGCCCTGGGCCTGGGCAGCCGCGATTACCAGTTGGTGGACGTGCTGCCGGTGGAGGATATCCGCCCGGCGCCGGTCGGACATATCTCAGCGAAATAAGCCAAGTAACCTGCCGCCCCTTCCAAATTCGGAAGGGGCGGACTATACTTAGCCCATCGATTAAACCAATCAGTTTGAGGGAGGCACACATGAAGGGTAATCAAAAAGTCATTGACTACTTGAATTTTCTGCTCGCAGACGAATTGACCGCCGTCAGCCAGTACATGGTGCATTCCGCCATGTGCGATAACTGGGGCTATGCCAAGCTGCACGATGCCATCGAGCACCGGGCAATCGAAGAAATGAAGCATGCCGAGGCGTTGATCGCGCGCATCCTGTTCCTGGAAGGCATCCCGCTTGTCAGCAACCTGAACAAGATGGTGATCGGGGCGAGCGTTGAAGTGCAGCTCAAGAATGACCACGAAGCTGAAGTTGGCGCCATCAAGGGTTATAACGACGGCATCCGCCTGATGTTGGAACTGGGCGACGGCGGCAGCCGCGAACTGCTGGAGGACAACCTCCAGGACGAGGAACGTCACATCGACTGGCTGGAAGCCCAGCTTGACCAGATCGCCCAGATGGGCATTGAGAATTATCTGGCCACCCAGCTGGGATAAATCCGGCGGGGTGATCCGGGAATCCACCGAATGCTCCGTACTCTGTGCGGAGCATTTTGTTGGCCACAGACCTGATCACAGCACCATCTTAAAATTTATGGAGTCATCATTATGAATGAAATTGAAACCGCCCGCAGTAACTACCTGGATGAGCGCAACAGCGCCCTGCTGTACCGGACGCTCTCTGAGATCGAGAAGGATGAAAAATTATCCGAAGTGTACCGCCGCCTGGCCCAGACCGAGGACCGCCATGCGGATGTCTGGGCGGGGAAGATGAAAGACGCCGGCGCGGCTGTGCCTGAGTTCAAGCCGGGCACACGCACCCGCATCCTGATCTGGTTGGCCAAACGGATGGGGCCGGGAGTGATCCTGCCGGCCATGCAAAACATGGAAAAAGACGGTGCCAACGGGTACATTGCCCAGGGGGCCAGCCCGCAGATGGCGGGTGAAGAGCAATCGCATAACTTCCTGCTGCGCCAGGTGGTGCGTACCACGCGCGGCGGCATGGAAGGCGCAGCCCTGGCCCAGTTGGAAGGCCGTCACCGCAGCACCGGCGGGAATGCCCTGCGGGCAGCCGTGCTGGGCGCCAATGACGGACTGGTGTCCAACCTCAGCCTGGTGATGGGCGTGGCCGGGGCCACTTTGAACGAGAAAACCGTGCTGATCACCGGCATCGCCGGGTTGCTGGCCGGGGCGATCTCCATGGCGCTGGGGGAGTGGCTTTCCGTGCAATCCTCGCGCGAGCTATTCCAGCACCAGATCCGGGTCGAAACGGCCGAAGTGGAGCAAAACCCGGAGGAGGAAGCCGAGGAGCTTTCACTGATTTACCAGGCCCGCGGGTTGGAGCCGGAACAGGCCAAAACCCTGGCGGATGCCATCCTGGCCAACAAGGAATCGGCAGTCCAAACCCTGGCCCGCGAAGAACTGGGCGTGGATCCCGATGAATTGGGCGGTTCGGCCTGGGAGGCAGCCCTGACCTCGTTCTTCCTGTTCGCCGTGGGCGCCATCATCCCGGTCATTGCCTTCACCTTCCTTTCCGGCATGACGGCCGTGATGGTCAGCATCGCGTTCAGCATTGTGGGTTTGTTCATCCTGGGAGCAGTCATCACCCTTTTCACCGGGCGGAGCGTGCTGTATTCCGGCATGCGCATGGTGATTTTTGGCCTGCTGGCGGCCGCCGTCACCTTCGGCATTGGCCGTTTGATCGGCGCGAGCATTGGCGGTTGAGATTTGTTACATCCCAAAAGACCGGGGCAACCCCCGGCCTTTTTAATTTCCTGGCCGAACCTTCACAATTCATTCATATCTTCTTCGAAATTTCTACATATTCCATAGATAAGATAAAGACATCACCGGAACCAATTGGTTCCAAAAAAAGGAGAATTTCAAATGAGCAAGACTCATAAATTAATCACTGGCCTTCTGGCTGTCGTAATGGTTGCATTGGTTGGTTTGGCTGTTTGGACGCCCTCTGCGGATGTGGCGGCTGCCAGCCTGGATCGCTGGGGCGGTCCCGGAACACGGCAAAATGGCGGCTCTGTAGGCAGCGGCCTGGCACTTACACCTCTGAGTGATGCAGAAAAAACCGCCCTCCAGAATGCCATCCTGGAAGAATACGGTGCATATAATCTTTACTCCGCCGTAATTGATCAATTTGGCAGCGTGTACCCGTTCACAATGATCGTTCGCGCCGAGCAGTCGCATCTCAACGCCCTGGTTCGTCAGGCTACCAAATATGGGGTGGTAGTCCCTGTGAATCCGGGATTGGCTGAAGTGGTGAGTTTTGATACCCTGGCCGATGCCTGTGCCGCCGGCGCCGCGGCGGAAATTGCGGATGCCGCCCTGTATGACGACCTGAAGCTCGTCACCGTTCACACCGACCTGCTGCAGGTATACGATCGGCTGCAGAGCGCCTCGCTCAACCAGCACCTGCCGGCTTTTGAAGCCTGCCAATAGTATTTGGAGCGTGACATTCCAGGGAGCCGGAAGGCTCCCTGGTTCGTTTAACTAGAGCTCAGAATAACTGTCATTGCCATTGAGAACCCCTTCAGAGGTGAAGCAATCTCCGGTTTGCGAAATAGATATGTTCAATAAAGATTGCTTAAGTCGCTACGCTCCTTCGCAAAGACACAAAATCCCACCTTTTCTCTTGTCCTGAACTTATGTTATCTATCCGTATCGTTTTGGAGAATTATGCGTCATAATTTACAGGAGATGAATGTACCTGATGAACGCGACCTGTTGGCCGGAGCAAGGCGATTGGATGCAGACAGCCTGGCTGCGGTTTACGACCGATACAGCCCGGCGATCTATTCCTATGCCATGCGCCTGCTCGGTGATGCAGCCCTGGCTGAAGATTGCGTCTCGGAAACCTTCTCCCGTTTTTTGTTTGCCCTGCAGCACGGGCAAGGGCCGTCGGAGTACTTGCGGGCGTATCTCTACCGGGTGGCGCACAACTGGATCACCGACCAGTACCGCCGGCAGCCGCCCCCGCCAGAGGAACTGGATGAGGAGATGGAGGATTGCACCCCGGATCCTTCCGTTCAGGCGGAAAACCATATTCAATCCGCCGCGACCCGCCGGGCGCTGCGAATTCTGACGGCGGATCAACGCCAGGTGGTCGTATTGAGATACCTTGTGGGAATGGACCTGGATGAGATTGCATATGCGCTGAACAAACCGGTGGGCGCCATCAAGGCCTTGCAGCATCGAGGCCTGGATGCGCTCCGAAAATTATTACAGAAGGCTGAAGATGAAGAAATTGTTCTTTGAAGATGAACTGGATGAAACAGTAAAAAATGGTCTTGGCGCCCTGACCGATGAAACACGCCCACCGGAGCAGGCAGCGGCTGGCAGGGCAGCTTTCCTGGCCCGGGTGGAAGAAGCCCGCCAGAGCGTATCTCCAGGAATGAATCGGCGTCATATTGGGTGGATAGCCAGTATTCTGGTATTTTTTCGAAGCAGAAAGGAAAGATCACCCATGTTGACCACGATTGTTACCTTCATCACTGTATTGACAATGATCCTGGGGGGCGGCGGTATCACCCTGGCGGCTGCGCAATCTTCCATGCCGGACCAGGCGCTTTACTCTGTAAAAACCTGGACAGAGGATGTTCGCTATCAATTGGCCAGTACCGATCAAAACCGCCTTGAACTGGCCTTGGCCTTCACTGAGCGGCGCATGGAGGAGATCAAGACCATGCTGCAGTCCGGTACGCTTCCTGAACAGGCGGTGGCAGTGCGCTACCAGGCCCAGGTGGAGACCGCGTTGCGCCTGGCTGCCGGCCTGGTGGATGGGGAAGGTTTGCAGGCTCTTCAACAGGTGCAGCAACGTTTGATGATCCAGCAGCAAATGATGAGCCAATTACAACTTGGGGATCCCGCCCTGCAGGGCGCCCTGGTCCAGACGCAACTGATGCTTCAAACGCATCTCCAATGGGCTCAGCAGGGTGCCGAGGATCCGGCCATGCTGCAGAAGCAAATCCGGAACCAGCAGGGACCCTTGGAAGAAGCGGGCGGCGGTCAGCCCTGGGTAGAACCCAGTGATTCCTCTACCGGCGGGCAGAGCTCTGGCTCGGGCGAGTGCCTGACCTGCACCCCGGCCCTGGACGGCAGCGGCAGCCAGAACCCCTGGACTTCCGAAACTCCCATCCCGGGCAGCGGATACGGCCCCGGCCCTGGAACAGGTGATGGAACCACCTGCACCCCTGCCCTGGATGGCAGCGGCAGCCAAAACCCCTGGACCTCTGAAACCCCCATCCCGGGCAGTGGATACGGCCCTGGCCCTGGGACCGGTGGTGCAACCAGCACAACGGTAGCAACTGAAACCCTGGTTCCGCCAACGGAGACAATGATCCAGCCAAGCGCTACCCAGATGGGTGGAGGCGGATCGGGATCCGGGAGCGGATCAGGCTCCGGCACCCCGACGCAAGGTTCGGGCAGTGGAGGTGGGGGGAGCTCCCGACCGTAAAGTAGCTTCCGTCGATAACATTCCGCCAGGTGCTCAACACCTGGCGGAATTTGATTTAATGGATGAGATCGAAATTGTCATCTTCCCCTCCATATCCAATGGGAGTAAACTGTGGGTTATTAATTGATTTGAGGGAGGGCTGCATGCAAACAGGATTGGGATTTCAAGCCCTGGGGGATGTCAGGTCGCCGGCAATCGTGTTCCTGCACGGGGGCGGCGTGTCGGGCTGGATGTGGGAACCGGTTGCCAGTCGGCTGGCTGACCGCTTCTACTGCCTGATACCGGATTTGCCGGAGTTCGGGCGCAGCCGGGAGATCAAGCCCCTTACGATCCGCGGGGCAGCCGGCCTGACAGCGGATCTCATCCGCGAGCAGGTTCCCGGCGGACGGGCAGCGGTGGTCGGGGTATCCGAGGGGGCGCAAATTGCCGTCCAGATGCTGGCGGAGCATCCCGGTGTGGTGGAGCGGGCGGTGATCAGCAGTGCGTTGCTGCGCCCGATCTGGTTCTCCGGGCTTTTGACCGAAGGATTAATCCGCTGGTCATTCCGGGTTTCCGTGCCGCCCTATCGCAACAGTGATGGGTGGATCCGCCTGAATATGAAATATTCAGCCGGCATCCCGGAAACCTACTTTCCACAATTCAAGACAGAGTTCCAGCAATTAACCGAGGACGGCTTCACCCACGTGATGCTGGAGAACCAGAGATTCCGCCAGCCTGCCGGGTTGGAAAAATACACTTCGGAGGTGCTGGTTTGCGTCGGGCGCAGGGAATACGGGGCCATGCAAGCCTCCGCCCGCGACTTGCTGCAGGTGCTGCCCAACAGCCGGGGGGTGCGGGTTGACCTGGGCCGCAAGGGCAGCCTGGCCAGCGAGCACAACTGGCCGTTGACTGAACCGGATTTGTTTGCCCGGACGGTGGCGGCTTTTTTGCAAGGGCAGGCTTTACCTGGAGAATTGACACTCCTGGAGAAATAAATCAAAAGTGCCGGAATAAAGCCGGAGCTTTTTGTGTTGGGGTTATTCCGGGTGGGCGGCTAAAAATGCTTCCACTTCGGGCAGGGTGGGCATGGCCGGGATGGCCCCCTGTTTGGTGGCGGTCAGTGCGCCGACCGCGCTGGCAAAGCGGAAGGCCTGTTTCAAATCCGCAGGAGTCAATCTGGAGCGCCAGACCGGGGTCTGTGTCAGTCGGTTGAGCAGCCCGCCGATGAAGGAATCACCGCAGCCGGTGGCATCCACCGCCTGGACCTTGAAAGCCGGGATGAAACCCTGGCTGCCGGCGATGAAATAATGGCTGCCCTGCGCTCCCAGCGTCAGGATGACCAGGGACAGGCCGGCCTTGAGCAGTTCCGCTCCGGCCGCCACCGGGTCGCTGGAACCGGTCAGCAGGCAGGCTTCATCCTCATTCACCTTGACCAGGTCCACCCTGGGCAGCATGGCCTGGACCTGCTCCAGGGCCTGGGTGGGGGACTCCCACAGGCTGGGGCGGTAGTTGACATCAAACGAGACCAACCCGCCGGCAGCATGCACCCTGTCCACCGCGGCGTGGGTGGCGGAGCGGGCCGGCTCGGCGCCCAGACTGAGGGAACCGATATGCAGGGCGCGGGTGGATGCCAATAAATTCCCATCCAGGTCCTGCGGCGCGAGCTGCAAGTCCGCCCCGGGATTGCGATAAAAGACATATTCACTGGTGGCGGCATCCGGCTTGGCGATGAAGGCCAGGGTGGTGCGGGCCTGCCGGTCAAAACGCAGGCCGCTGATGTCCACCCCCTCTGCACGCAGGGTCTCGGCCAGGGCATGTCCAAAGGCATCCTCGCCCACCTTGCCGATAAAGGCCGCCTGACTGCCCAGGCGGTGCGCGGCAACGGCCACGTTGGCAGGCGCTCCGCCCGGGCGGGGGATGAAGGCACTCACCTCGGCCAGCCGCCGGCCGAACTCGGCCGGGAAAAAGTCGATCAGCATCTCACCCAGGCAGACAAGATCCATCTCCAACCTCCAACTTGATCTGCGAAAATTGTAGCATGGATTTGGCAGTTGTCAGGCGGGCTTTTCTTGCGTACAATCAATCCAATCCACTGGATTCGGGGCAGGTACATGAACGGGTTCAACGACAAGTTTTTCCATCAAAAGCGGGTCTGTGCCCACCGTCCTGGCTGGAAACGGATGGAAAAACGCCGTTTCACCATCTCCCCGCTCAACCAGGATGGCCTGACCGGTTTTGTTTCACTGCTGCAAATGGACCGGGTGCGAACCCCGCTAATCAAGAAAATCCACGGCGAGTCCGTAACCATTGCCGGGGATGGCTATGCCTGGGTGCAATACTTCCTGGAGGGCAGGGATTATTCGGCGGTGGCCACCCTGGATCCGGACGGGAAGCTGGTGCAGTGGTACGTGGATGTGATCTCCAGGATGGGACTGGATGAGCGCGGCTGGCCCTGGTATGACGATCTCTACCTGGATGTGGTTTCGGTTCCCAGGGGTTGGGTGGAAATCATCGATGGGGATGATTTGAACCTGGCATTGAAGAATGGGGCCATCTCCGGGGTACTTTACACCCAGGCCTGGGCGTCCGCCAAGCGGATTGCCCGGGAATTGGCGGCAGATAACTTCCAGTTGAGCGAGCGGGTTTTGGAGGACCGGGAGCGGCTGCGCTTATTGCCGCCGGACCTGCAGGGGAACTGGTAGTCCTTTCGGGAAATCATCATAACCCCATCAAGCGGGCCGTGTTACAATATCAGCGATTAATAAACAGGAGATCAATTCATGCCGCAAGATCGAACACGGAAAATTGTTGTTACTGGCGTCCTGGGCGCCATTTCTGTTTTTCTGGGCCTGACCCGCTGGGGATTTATCCCCTGGTTTGGCGGGATTTCCCTGACCATCATGCATATCCCGGTCATCATTGGCGCCGTGCTGGAAGGCCCCGTGGTGGGTACGGCCATTGGCCTGATCTTCGGCCTGTTCAGTATGATCCAGGCGGCCGTTGCGCCAAATTTCCCCTCGGATGTTTGGTTCACCAACCCCATCCTGGCCGTTCTGCCGCGCCTGTTCATCGGCCCGCTGGCCTGGCTGGCCTGGAAAGGCCTCCAGCGCTGGCCGGTGGCCGGGTTGATTGCAGCCGGCCTGACGGGCAGCCTGACCAATACAATCCTGGTCCTGGGGACCATCGGATTATTGAACTTACTGCCGTGGGCGGCGATCCCGCCCATCGTGGTGGCCAACGGCTTGCCGGAGGCGGGTGTTTCAGCCGTGTTGGTGCTGCTGGTGGTGGCGGCCTGGCGTGGTTTTAAGATTGGGAAAAAGCAGGGAGCAGACCTGGGCTAGGTATATCAATAAATAAAAGGCCGGATGTTTTCAGGAAAATCTCCTGAACATCCGGCCTTTTTTTAAATCTAAGGTAAGGCGGAATGATCCTTGCGCCGCACGCGCAGGAGGGTGATCTTGGTGGGATGGTTATATGGGCTGGGATCGGCCGGAAGATGGGCGGAAAAAGATTGCGTATAGCCTGTGATATCTTCAGGGACCGGAATGAGGGCTTCATTTTCCATGTAACCGTCAGCGCATAAAGCCTGGAGGGCGGCCAGGTTCTCCTGCCCGCTGACGAAAAGGGCATTATTGATGGCCACCAACCAACCGTTATGAGCGATCAACGGGCGGACCTTGTTGATGAGCCGGCCGAACTGGTTCACCAGGTCCACTTTTCCACCTTCGGTCTTGGAGAAGAAGGGGGCATCCAGGAGGACGCAGTCAAACTGGCGTTCCTGGCGACGCAGTCCGCCAACCACCCGGAAGAAATCCCCGCTTTGCACCTGCTGGCGGCCCATAAAATCCGGGTTCAGCCGGGCGGAACGGGTTGCCAGGTCCAGGTAGCGCGGATTCAGGTCGGTTTGACATACAGAAACTGCCCCTCCAGCCAGGGCGGCAATGCCAAGGCTGCCGGTATAGGCAAAGGTATTCAGGACTGTTTTTCCGGACAGGTTGTCCTTCAGCCAGGCGCGCAGGTTGCGCGTGTCCAGGTAGAAGCTGGCATCCTGGTTCAGGCGCAGGTCCAGGGCGTACCAGGTGCCGTTTTCCTGGATCCGGTCGGCAAGATGCTCTCCCTGCAGCAGCACTCCCCGGCGGGCTTCCAGCTCGGCTGCGTGGCGTGTTTTCAGCAGGACGGATTGCACGAACGGCAGATGTTCCCGGTAGAATTGGGCGGCAGTTGGAAGGATGGATGATATTTCAGCCGGCGGGTTGGCCAGGTTGGAGAGCAGCAGGGTTTGACCAAATAAATCAGCGCTGAACCCCGGCAGGCCTTCATAAAAGCCGTTGAACAGGCGCAGGGCGGTTTGATGCGAGCCGTCCAGTTCCGGCAGGCGTTTCTGCAGGGCGGTATTCAGCAAATTCAGCAGGGCGGTTACTTCCATCTTACAGGAAAAAAATACCCACGCAGGCGGCCAGGCCGAGGACCAGGGCGAGTGCATCCAGCCAGCCAAAGTGCATCTCAACCAGGGCGGTGCGGTGGAGGGAGTCGCCGTAGGCGCGCGCATCCATGGCCAGGGCCAGCATCTCCGCCCGGCGCAGACTGGTCAGGAAGAGCGGGATCAACATGGGGGCGATCCGCCGGACGCGCTGGATGATGCCGCCGGAGGTGGTGTCCCAGTCCACCCCGCGGGCGGCCTGGGCCTTGGCGATCCGCTCGGCTGTCTGGGCCAACTGGGGAATGAAACGCAGGGTGATCTGCACCACCAGCACCAGGTCGTGAGCCGGCAGGCCCAGGCGGGTGAACGGCGAAAGCAGGCTGCCCAGGCTGTTGGTTAATTCAGAGGTGGAAAGGGTGGCGGTTGTCAGGGAAAGGGCCAGGATCAGGGTGGTGAAGCGCAGCAGCAGCATACCGGCGACGACAAAATCCGCCGGGGTGATCTTGAGCGAAGCAATTGTCCAGAGCACGGGCGGGGCATCCCCGCTGGAATTGAAGAGGATTTGCAGGACCGCCAGGATCAGCAGGAAGGGCAGGGGCGGTAGCAGGCCGCGCAATGCGTAGCGAAAAGGAATCCGCCCGGCGATGAAGCCCAGGATGACCAGCAGGAAGGCGGCGGCCAGCCCGATGGGAGTGTGGATGACCGTGATGGTCAGGATGAGAGAGACAAACAGGATCAGGCGGACGCGGCCGTCCAGGCGGTGCAGGGGCGAGGAAATTGGCAGGTACTGGCCGATGTTGACACTGCGCAGAAACTCAAACTGGCTCATCGGGCTGCCCTCCAGGCCGTCAGGACGGCGGTCACCAGTTGGGCCGGGGTGAGCACATCTGCCGGGATCGGCCAGCCGTGGGAGCGGAGGTCCGCCGCCAGGCGGGCTGCCAGGGGCGGTTCCAACCCGGTGGCGGCTAACTCGGCAGGCCGGTTGAAAATGCAGGCCAGGCAGTCCTGCATCACCGAGCGGCCCTGGTGGAGCACCACGGCATCCCGGGCCAGGGCGACGACATCTTCCATCTGGTGGGAGGAAAGCACCAGCGTGGCGCCGGTCTGCAGGCGCAGGTTGCCCAGGCGGTTGAGCGTGGTGCGGCGGGCGGCCGGATCCAGGCCGGCCAGGGGTTCGTCCAGCAGGAGGATCCGCGGGCTGAGGGCTAAAATCGAGGCCAGGGCCACCTTGCGGCGTTCGCCGCCGCTCAGGGTGAAGGTCAGGCGGTCCTTGAAGGCCTCAAAATCCAGCCCGACCAATTCCATTGCCCGCCGCACACGCTGGGCCAGCGGCTCATCCGAGGTGAACTGGCGCGGGCCGTAAGCGATTTCATCACCGACGTATTGCTCAAAAAACTGGTTCTCCGGGTTTTGGAAAACCAACCCGGCCAGGGCAACCACATCGCGGGTCTTAATCTTGGGGTCATTGAGCAGGTAAGGTCCAACGCGCACGCTGCCTTTTTGCGGGCGCAGCAGGCCGTTGAGGTGCTGCAGGAGGGTGGATTTGCCGGAACCGGTGGCGCCCAGCAGGGCGTAGCCGCTGCCTTCGGGGATTTCCAGCGAGACTGAAGTGAGCGCCTGGTGGGCCAGGGGGGTATCCAGCATATACACGTGGGCCAGGTCATCCACCTGGATGATGGGCGCCGCTGTCGTTGCCCCGGCTTGTGATGCTGGCGAAAGGGTCACCTCGCCGTGCGGCAGGGACAGCAAGGCTGCCTGCAGGTCGGAAGCTGAATAAATGGCTGATGGAAAATTGGAGATGGATTGGCGCAGTGATTCCGCCACGGCGGCCGCGGGCGGCTGCTCCAGGTCCCACTCCGCCAGGCGAACTGGCTGGGAGAAAATGACGGCGGGTAAATCATCCGCCACCAGCCGGCCCTTGCTCAAGACGACCAGGCGCTCGGCGTTGGCGGCTTCTTCCATGAAGTGGGTGATGAACAGGATGGTCATCCCGGCGGCGTGCAGCCGGCGCATGATCTCCAGCACCGAACGGCGGCCGACCGGGTCCAGCATGGTGGTGGCTTCATCAAAGATGATGCAGCGTGGCCGCATGGCGAGCACTCCGGCAATCGCCAGGCGCTGTTTCTGCCCGGCCGAAAGCAGGTGGGGCGGGCGCAGGCTGTGCTGGCTCAGCCCGACCTGTTCAAGGGCTTCATCCACCCGGCGGCGGATCTCCGCAGGGGCAACGGCCAGGTTTTCCGGGCCGAAGGCGGCATCCTCCTCGACGATACCGGCGACAATCTGGTCTTCCGGGTTTTGAAAGACCATGCCGATCGTGGCGCGGATTTGGGGACGGTTGCGCCGGTCGCGGGTATCCATGCCGTTAATGCGCACCTGGCCGGAGGTCGGCAGCAGCAGGGCATTCAGTTGCCGGACCAGGGTGGTCTTGCCGGAGCCGTTGGCGCCCAGCAGGGCCACCCATTCTCCCTCGCGGATGGTTAAATTAACATCTTCCAGGGCCGGACGAAGGGCAGCTTCATCATCCTGGAAGTGATAAGAAAGATGTTCAATTTCGATCAACGCACTCGGCATACCGTTCGAATTCTATCACAGGCTGAACAACACGGTGGAATCCCGGTTCGTTTCGTGGTAATGTTAGCATATCCGGAGGGGCGGGAGAGAGTCATGCAACCGTCTGAAACCATCCAGGTGGGGATTAACCGTTGGCTGGGCAAGCAAATCGGCATGATCTTGCTTGGCGTGGCCGCTTTGTTTCTATCAGCGGGTACGCTCAAATGGCCCATGGGTTGGGTGCAAGTGGGTCTTTTGGTGATTGCCTTATTGATCCAGGTGGGTCTTCTCCTGCCGCGCAACCCGGAACTGTTTGTCGAAAGATCGAAATTACAACCGGGCACCAAAAAATGGGACATTCTGCTCACAATCCTGGGGGCGGTGGTACTGCCGTTTGCGGTCTGGATCGTGGCCGGGTTCGATTTTCGCCACCACTGGTCGCAGGGCATCCCGCTGAAATGGATGCTGTACGGCGGGACGATCTGGCTGTTTGGCTATTGTTTGATACTCTGGGCCATGGCGGTGAATACCTTTTTCTCCGCCACCGTGCGGATCCAAAGCGAGCGCAGCCAGCAGGTCGTTTCCAGCGGGCCGTATGCATTCATTCGCCATCCGGGCTATGCCGGCATGCTGATTTACCTGCTCATCACGCCGCTCATGCTGGGAAGCTGGTGGGCTTTCATTCCGGCAGGGCTGGGGGCGGCCATAATTATCCTCCGCACAGCCCTGGAAGACCGCATGCTGCAGCACGAATTACCCGGCTATGCAGATTATGCCAGCCGGGTACGGTTTCGCTTATTCCCTGGGATATGGTAAGATTTGCCAGTAAATAGATCCAACCAGGAGCAGAGAAATACATGAAATCCCCGTCTGCTGAAACATTGATCGAAATGATGGAATGGAATACAGGTGTGATCCAGATGCAGACCAGGGACCTGACCCAGGCAGAAAGCCTGATCCAGCCGCCCTTCCAGGGCAACTGCCTGAACTGGGTGATCGGCCATATACTCACCAGCCGGGATACGATTTTGAAGCTGATGAAGCTGGAGCCTGTGCTCAGCCCCGGAGAAATGACCCTGTATGACCGGGGCTCCGAACCCCTGGTGAACCCGGGGGAAGCATTTGAACTGGAGGACTTGCTGGTGAAGGTGAAAGTTAGCGAGGAGCGAATCAGGCAGGAGATCGACCGGATGGGGGAGGAAGCCCTGCAGGTCCCCACACCGTTTGGACGCAGCAACGGCGCCTTGGGTGGGCATATTTTCTTCCTGCTCTGGCATGAAACCTACCATGTGGGCCAACTGGAGTTATTGCGCCAACTGGCCGGCAAGAACGATAAGATCATCTAGGAGGATGTAAATGCGCCGTCCCATTGATTCCTTTTTACATATTTTTGAGCGTGTGATTGTAATTGCCCTGGTTGTAATGATGATGTTGATCATCCTCCTGGCTACCGTGGAACTTGGCAGGGTGATCATTGTCCAAATCCTGTCCTCCCCCAATTATTTACCTGAGATTGCGGGATTGCTGGATATCTTCGGTTTCTTCCTGCTGATCTTGATCGGCGTGGAACTGCTGGAAACCATCAAGGCTTATCTCCAGGAGCACGTAGTGCATGTTGAAATTGTTCTGGAAGTGGCCCTGATTGCCGTGGCGCGCAAAGTGGTCATCCTGGATGTGAAGGAGTTATCCCCGTTAACCCTGTTGGGGATTGCCGCCCTGTTGGTGACCCTGGCAGCCGCGATTTTTCTACAAAAACGCAGCCGGCTGATGAAAGCCAGGGTTGAAGTATCCTGAAAACATCTGTAAATAAAGCCGGCTGCTTTGAGAAGCAGCCGGCATTTTTTAAGTCGCTTGTGCGTTTTTTCGGGCAGCCTGGTCTTTGATGAAAAATGGCAAATAGAGGATGGCAATCATCAGGATGCCGATGGCTTCGATATACAGGATGTACCACGGCCAGGCAGGCAGCACATCCAGCAGGCTGGCGGTTTCCGGCTTGTGGGCGATGAACAGGTAATTGGAACCGATCGCCCAGTTGACCAGGCCGACGAAAAGCATATACAGGTTGGCGCCAATAAAAACCCGCTTGATCGAGCTCAGGGTGGGCCGAAAACCTACCACCACGGTGAAGTAAATCGGGATCGAGAACAACAGGCCGTGCGAGATCATGGTCTGGAAGTAGCGGAAATGGGGGAAACCGTACTGCCCGGCATCCGGGGTGAGGATGGCCTGCAGCGCCCCGGCAATGCACAGGAAATAGGCGTACTCGTAGACCTTCTCGGAGCGGGTGATCAACATATAAGCGGAAAGGTAGACAAAGACACTGCACAGGTGCAGCGGCAGCATGGTCTGTATCGTCCAGGTTCCGGCCAGGATATTCCAGGTATGCCAGGCTGTCTCGTTAACCAGCAGCACGCCGGCAATCACCCAGCGGAAAATGCGCCGGCTGCGCGGCGTGGAATGGTTGCGAAACCAGAGAAACCACAGGTTGAAGCCTGCGATGATGGCCAGGGTGATCAGATGAACCCGGCCAAAAAGTTCAAAGGGGGTTTGCCAATCCACTGCGAAGATGCCCGTCATGCCTGCCTCCAGGAAAATGAAAATACTCTTACTTAAACCCGGATTATAAAATAAGTTGCGCCCGGGTGGGGCAGGATATAATTACAAAAAATCCAGGAGGAAAGAATGAAGAAATTTGAATATGTTGAAAACCTGGCTGGAGCCGTTTCTGCAATCCCGGAAAACAGCATTGTCAGCCGCAGCCTGCTCAAACAGGATGGGTTGGATGTAACCCTGTTCGGATTTGCCCAGGGACAGGCTCTCTCCGAGCACACCGCCCCCTACCCGGCGATCATTGAAATCATCAGCGGGGAGGCCAAACTGGGTCTGGGTGGAGAAATCGTGATGGCCAAGCCCGGCGCCTGGATTTACATGCCGCCGAACCTGCCTCACAGCCTGGAGGCGCTCACCCCCCTGGTGATGCTCCTGACAATGGTCAAAGGGTAATTTAGGAAGGAATCCATACCGGGCGCTTTGTTGGAGCGCCCGGTTCTTTTTCGCTAGCGGGTGTGGATTTCGCCGGACTTGGTCAGGTTGGTGATGGATTTCAGCATCACCTCGGCGAAGAGCTGGGTATCATTGGCCAGCGATTCCAGCTTGACGTTTTCCGTGGCCATCACGGCCACCATGCCGATGGCGATCTTGCGCTTGTCGGCCGACGAGTACGTCGTCCCCAACACCTGGTCGACGATGCCTTCGAGCGCATCCACCAGGGCATTGAGCGCCGCCCGCTCCTCGGAATTCAGGTTCAATCCCCCGCTGCCGCCGCTGGACCGGTAGCTGCTGGTGGAGCTCTTCCCCTTACGGGAAACGGCGATAATGATGATGACGACGACGGCTGCAGCCACGAGCCAGCCCCAATTGTTTGCCAACCACGAACTATTCATAATAATCTCCTGATTTTTGCCGGTGAGGGATTCAGATAAGCGGGAGCGGTTGATTAGATTGTATATCTTTGTGCCGGAGATTACAATTCGTTTTCCGGTCGCTTCCGCCGATTTCCGCCGGTTGGTTGGATTAAGTGTACGGGCTGCCGGGCTGGATTTTCTCAGATAATCTGTGCACCGGGGTAAAAAACGGCCGCAGCCTGGTTGGTACCCAACCAGGCTGCGCTGTATTGCTGACGGGCTGGATCTTCTCCACCGGGAACTGTTTCTCGGTGACATAAGTGGGGTCATCCTGGCAGACGGGATCGTCACCGCGCAGGGTCTTCACCGGCGCCCGGCTGAGCCTGGAAAAGTCACCAATCTTGAACATGTTCTATGCGGGATCCTCGACTATAGGATACACCTTCCAGCGGGAGGAGAGTCGAGTGGGAATCAGAACCTTTTGCATTTTCGACAGCGAATACCAGTCAACGTTTACCGGGCGAGAAGATGATTAACAGGAACCAATAGACCCTCACCCCAACCCTTTCCCTGAAAGGGAGAGGGGAGCGCAAAAAAAGGTCTGGATGTTTCCATCCAGACCTCATCTGTCTACTCAGTTTGGTTTAGTATTCCGGCATCTGCGGGGCGGCCGGTTTGTCCTTTTCGGGGACATCGGTCACCAGGGCTTCGGTCGTCAGGATCATGGCGGCGATGGAAGCGGCATTCTCGAGGGCGCCGCGGGTCACCTTGGCGGGATCGATCACGCCACCCTTGACCATATCACCGTAGGTGTCGGTCAGGACGTCGTAGCCGATGTTCTTGTTGCGGGCCTTCTTCTGGTTCTGGCGGACGTTTTCGATCACGACAGAGCCGTCCTTGCCGGCGTTCTCGGCGATGCGGCGCATCGGGACTTCCAGGGACTTGCGGACGATGTTGACGCCGATCTGGGCATCTTCGCTGTCCATCTTGAGGGTCTCGAGGGAGGCGATGGCGTTGATCAGGGCCACACCACCACCGGGGACGATGCCTTCCTCAACCGCAGCGCGGGTGGCGGAGAGGGCGTCTTCCACGCGGTGTTTCTTTTCCTTCAGCTCGGTCTCGGTGGCTGCACCAACGCGGATAATGGCGACGCCGCCGGAGAGCTTGGCCAGGCGTTCCTGCAGTTTTTCGCGGTCGTAATCGGAGGTGGTCTTGTCGATTTCAACGCGGATCTGCTCGATGCGCCCATGGATGGCTTCTTCCTTGCCCTTGCCGCCGACAATGGTGGTGTTGTCCTTGTCGCAGACAACCTTCTCGGCGCGGCCGAGATCGGCCATGGTGGCGGTTTCCAGCTTGCGGCCGGTTTCATCAGAGATGACGGTGGCGCCGGTCAGGATGGCGATATCCTGCAGCATGGCTTTGCGGCGGTCGCCAAAGCCGGGGGCCTTGACGGCAACGACATTCAGCATGCCGCGCAGTTTGTTCAGCACCAGGGTGGCCAGGGCTTCGCCGTCCACATCTTCAGCGATGATGACCAGGTTGCGGTTGCCGACCTGGACGATCTTCTCGAGGATCGGGACGATATCCTGCTGGGCGGAGATCTTCTTGTCGTAGATCAGGATGTAGGGTTCGCTGATGACGGCTTCCATGTGCTCCACATCGGTGACGAAGTAAGCGGAGATGTAGCCGCGGTCGAACTGCATACCTTCTACATATTCGGTTTCGAAATCCAAACCCTTGGATTCTTCAACGGTGATGACGCCGTCTTTGCCAACCTTGTCCATCACATCGGCGATCAGGTTGCCGATGGTGCGGTCCTGGGCGGAGATGGAGGCGACGTTGGCGATATCAGCGTGGGTTTCAACCTTGGTGGCCTGGGCGCGGATGGCGTCGGCAACCACCTTGGCGGCGGCTTCGATACCGCGCTTGAGCAGCATCGGGTTGGCGCCGGCGGCCAGGGTCTTCAGACCTTCGGAGACGATGGCGTGGGCCAGCACGGTGGAGGTGGTGGTACCGTCACCGGCAATATCATTGGTCTTGGTGGCAGCTTCCTTCAGAAGCTGGGCGCCCATATTCTCGAAGGGATCTTCGAGTTCAATTTCCTTGGCAACGGTCACGCCGTCGTGCGTGATGGTGGGGGAACCAAATTTGCGATCCAGGGCAACATTGCGGCCCTTGGGACCGAGGGTGGTGGAAACCGCCAGGGCGACAACATCAATGCCGCTCTTCAGTTTGCGGCGGGCTTCTTCACCAAAAACGAGTTGTTTAGCACCCATTGAAATGCTCCTTCGTGATAGATTACTGGTTGAGAACAATGGCGAGAACGTCGCTCTCGCGCAGGATGATCAACTTCTTGCCGTCCACCTTGACTTCGGTGCCGGAATACTTGGCGAAGAGGACCACATCCCCGACCTTGACATCCAGGGCAATGCGCTTGCCCGCTTCATCGCGGTCGCCGGGACCAATGGCCAGAACGGTACCCTTTTGGGGTTTTTCTTTGGCAGTTTCGGGGAGAAAGATACCGCCGGCGGTTACATCTTCCGACTCGAGCGGTTCAATCACGATACGGCTGCCCAACGGTTTGAGTTCCATAGACATTCCAAAACCTCCTGAATAGAGTAGAGACCGAATGTGATTGGAATTAGCACTCTCTATACATGACTGCTAAATCCAGACGCTATGATAATGGGGAAAGTCCCAGCCGTCAAGAGGATTATCTGGATTCTTATATTCTTTTTATATTTTGG
>CAYOOA010000040.1:0-18935 GCA_964405455.1 uncultured Anaerolineaceae bacterium
GGTCAGCCTGAATGACACGGGGCATTTGCCGGAAGAGATGAAGACGTTTGTGTGAGTATCTCCCTCTCCCTGTGGGAGAGGCCGGGGTGAGGGGGCTTGCTTTCCCCGCAGGAAAGGGCTGCCGGGGTGAGGACTGTTCCCCCTCTCCCTGTGGGAGAGGGAGTTTAGTCCCCTACATCCTGCGCACGGCCGGGTAACGGATGGCAATAAAAGCCCCGTAAACCAGGGAAATGGCCGCCCCGATACCCAGCGAAATCGGCACCCCCACCCAATCAGCCACAAAACCGGCCTGCAGACCGCCCAGGCGCATGAAACTCTGGAAGACCATCGTGTAGACTGCCATGATCCGGCCGCGCAGCGCATCTGGCGCACAGAGTTGGATGAGGGTATTGCTCAGGGCGTTCTGCCAGACGAACATCACCCCCACCACCAGCAGCAGGCCCATGGTCAGCATGAAGGAGCGCGAAAACGTCACGCCCAGCAGCAGGATTGGGAAGCCCAGGTTGCCCACGGTCAGCCAGCGGCCGCGGTGGGCATTATCCGGCAGGGCTGCCACGGTCAGCGCTCCGATCACGGCCCCCACTCCCACAGACGCCATCAGCAGGCCCAACGGCAGGGCTGCCGGCGCCTGGCAGGTGAACCAGCCGGTCTGTGGATGGCAGATGATGTTCACCACGGATTGGGCACTGCCGGCCAGCACTTTCCCTGCCAGGGCGGGCATCAACGTGTTGTAGGGCATGGAGAGGAAGGCGCTGACCGCCACCAGGCTGACCAGCACCAGCAAGTCCCGGTTGCCGAAGATGAAGCGCAGCCCCTCGGTAATATGACCCGGCTGAGACTTGATCCCCGCCTCCCGTGCTGCGGGTTTGGGCAGGTTGCGCATCATCAGCAGGCAGATGATGACCGCCAGGAAAGACAGACCGTTGAGGAAAAAGGCCGTGCCCTCACCGGTGGCTGCCACGATGATCCCTGCCAGGGCCGGGCCAATGGCGCGCGCCCCGTTGAACATGGCCGCATTCAGGCCGATCGCGTTGGTCAGGTCTTCCTTGCCGTTCACCATTTCAACGGTAAAGGCCTGGCGGGTGGGCAGATCCACCGCATTGGCCACTCCAAACCACAGGGCCAGGGCGTAGACATGCCAGATCTGCACCACACCGGTCCAGGTGAGAAAGGCCAGTACCAGGGCCTGCACCAGCATGGCGCTTTGGGTGAATAAAATCACCTTGCGTTTGGAGACGCGGTCCGACAACGAGCCGCCCCACAGGCTGAAGGGGATCAGCGGGATCAAGCCCATCAGGTTGACAATGCCCAGGGCTGCCGCAGAACCCGTCAGGCGGTAAATCAGCACCTGCTGGGCCATGGTGTCCATCCAGGTTCCGACCAGGGAGATGCCCTGGCCGATGAACCACAGGCGGTAGTTGTAATACCGTAAAGCGCGAAAAGGTGAAGTGCTTGCCATGCAATGTCCGAAAAGAAGAGCAGATTTCGATACGAAGTAAGATAATTATCTAACTTTATTGTACTCCAGATTTCACTGAACGGAGAGACCTGGAATAGCCCTGGAAAATTTATGAACGAGGGATTTCTTTCTTATTCCGCCGGTGGTCCAGCAGCCAGCCGCCGCCCAGGATGACCCCGGCGCTGAGCACCACCAGCAGCGCGGTCAGCGGCAGGCCCAGCTTGAGCCCGAAGCCGGTGTAGCGCACGGCATACCAGTTGGTGAACAGCAGCAGGAAGGCGCCTTCCACGCCCAGCCAGCGTCCCAGCCAGGGATCATGCCGCTGGCGGGCGAATTGCCAGGCCCAGGCGGCCAGCAGGGCCAGCCACGGCAGGAACAGGGTGCGGTAGCGCGGGTTATCCCACTGGTCTCCGCCGGCCCGGGCCGCCGAAAGCAGGATCCACAGGGCAGACATGCCCGTCAGCCAGAGCAGAACGCGCCGCTCGCGCCCGGCCGGGGCCTTGAAAGTGGTGAAAAAGCCGTAGAGCAGCAGCGGCGCCAGGGCGTACCAGCCCAGCGCCCGCAGGATATTGAGAATGCGCCAGATCCAGGCAGCCGGGTCCACGATGGTGGCCGGCAGCACCGGCTGCGCCAGGCCGTACACCGTCATGACCGGGATGCGCCAATCCTTGCTGAGATGTTCAAAGATCCACTGCATCATGCCGGAACCCTGCACAGTCACGATGGCATCCCAGACAGCAGCTTCCTTCAGCCAGTTCCAACTGACCGCCAGCAGCACCAGGAAGCCAAGGACTCCCCCCGCCCGTCCCAGCCAGCGCCAGGCCGGGCGCGCGGATTCAGCCAGCACGTCCAGACCGAACCAGACCGCCAGCACCCCGCCAGTCACCAGCGCCACCCGCCAGGAGATCAGCAGCATGCCGGCCAGGGAGAGCGCCAGGGCCAGGACGGCCTCCCGGCGGCGCTCCTGCCAGGCCAACACGCCCCAGAAGGCAATCGCAAACAGGGCAATCAGGAAGGGTTCGCGCATCTGGGATGCGCCCAGCAGCACGGCTTCGGGGTAGAGCGCCATGACCCAGCCGGCAATCCGGGCAGTGGGCTCCCCCCAGCGTTTGCGGACGGCGGAATAGGTGAAAGCCACGCCCAGCCCACCGAACAGGGCCGCCAGGATCAAGATCAACACCGGGCGGTGGGCATCCGGCGAGAGCAGGCGGTAGACCGCAGCGCTGAGGGCCAGCAGTCCGCCGTATTGGTCGCTGATGAATTTCTCCCCTTGGAAGGCGGCGGTCAGCGGATCGGCACTGGAGGCCAGCTGCCAGGCCTGGTTGTCGCGCTGGTAGGCATCAAAGAAGACATAACCGGCTTTTTGCACTTCCTCGTCGTAGCCGGCCACCGGCAGCAGCAACTGCAGGGCCAAACCGCTCGCCAGGCGCAGGCAAAAGGCCAGGATCAGCATCCAGCCCAGGGCATGCCCCGCGCCAACCCTGCGCCAGGTCCACAGCAAGAAGAACACCGCCAGTGCCAGCAGTAAGCTGCAGCCCAGCCAGCCCATCCAAAAGGCCGCCGGTGAAGTTAATGCCGCCAGCCCTGCCCCGCCGGCGCATCCGATCAAGATTGAAATTATTATGGTTTTGATCATTTTTTTAACGCGGATTTGAAGGATCAATACGGATTTTCACGGATAATTCTTTTTCAGGATTATAAACCCACTTGATCCTATTCCCTGGTTGTCCAGGTCAAAGGACCTTTGCGAGCATTTTCGAATATCCTTCTATCAAAGGCTGGCTTGGGGCCAAAATTCAGAAGCAAACCAACCTCATATTGGGTTGCTTTTAGGTAATTCAACAGCTGGGCTTGATGCTCCTCGATTATTTTCTCCGCGGTCTTTAATTCGACAATGATCAGGTCGTTAACGATTAGATCAGTAAAGAAATCTCCAATAATAATCCCCTCATAATAAACTTTAATCGGCTGTTGCGTCTTGCATACCAGGCCTAATTTGGTCAATTTAATGGACATCGCTTTTTCGTAGATCTTTTCAAGAAATCCATAGCCCAGATTGTTGTATACACGATAAAAAGCCCCGATAATTTGCCGGGTAAGTTCGCTGTGCTTTCCTTCGAATTTATGAGGTGAATTCAATATTGATCCCTATTTCCAGAGAATCTGATCCGTGAAAATCCGCTTTTATCCGTTCTGATCCGCGTTTACGTATCATAAAAACCCATAAAGAGATTTCAAGGCCCGGGCTTGCCAGGTGTATTGTTCCACATCCGCGCGGGCGCGGGAGCCGAGTTGTTGGCGCAACGGCGCATCCTCCACCAGCCGCAGCAGGGCTGCCAGCCAGGCCTGCGGTTCCTCCGGGGGCAGCAGCAAGGCGTTCCCGGCGTTCAGCACCTCGCCCAGCACGGGCAGGTCGGAGGAAAGAATCGCCCGCCCGGCAGCCATGTACTCGAACATCTTCATCGGCGAACAGATATCCGCCGTGTTGCCGCCGCTGCTGGTGGTGATCACCCGCTCGTAGGGCATCAGCAGCACATCCGCCGCGGATTGATAAGCCGGGATCAAGCGGTTCTCCACGAAGCCGGCCACCTGCAGGTTGGCGAGCCCCAGGATTGCCGCCCGCCCGCGCCAGGCATCCACATCCGCCGGGCGCCCGCCCAGCCAGACGAAATGCACCTGCGGGGCATGCACCGCCAGGTATTCCAGGATTTCCATCCCCCGCCCCGCGTACAGGTGCCCGGTGTACAGCGCCAGCGGACCCTGTGGCAGCCCGAGCTGGCGGCGCAGTTCCTCCGCAGGCGGCAGGTTTTGGTAACGCTCCAGGTCCACCCCGTCCGGGGCAATCACCGCCCGGGAATCCGGCACGCGCAGGCCAAACTCCCTCTCCAGGGCGCGCCGCAGGGCCTGGGTGATGAACAGCAGGCGGTGCGGCGTGCGGCTGGCCGCGAACCAGCGCAGCAGGCGCGGCCCCAGCCGCCCGGTCGGACGGTCGTGCAATTCCAGCAGGGTGGGCAGCCCCCGGCGCGCGGCCCAGAAGGCGGCCTGCGGCAGCCAGGTGTAGAGGGCATCCGCGCCCCACTTGCGCGCCGCCGCCACCCCCTGCACGGCCAGGTCGTAGCGTTTGAGGGAAAGATCGGTTTTCAAACCGCTGATTTCAAATGGTGTGGATAAGCCGTAATGGTTGGCGAGCGCATCCCACGGGCGGGGCTGGCTGCCCGGCAGCCAGAGGTGCACGCGGTGACCCACCTGCTGCAGCGCCTGGCAGACCTTCATCACCTGGATGCTGTTGGCGGTGGTGGAGGGTACCTGCGAGGGGGCCAGGCAGGCGATTTTCATGCCTCCACCCCCACCGGTTGGCCTGCCTCCAGGCGGCGGACGGGATCCACTCCCAGCCAGGTCAGCGCCAGGTTGGAGACCAGGAAATAGCCCGCCAGCAGCCAGGCCTCACCGATATAGCCGTAATGCGGGATGACCCAGAAGACCAGCCCCACCTTGGCCAGCCCGGCCAGGGCGGAAACCACGGTGGGCACCCCCGGCCTGCCAATCGAGAGCAGCAGGTGGCGGTTCCAGTAGAGCGTGTTGGCAGCGCCGTAGCCCAGCAGCAGGATGAGCAGGGCCGGGTACGCCGGGCCGGCATCCTTTCCGTACCACAGCACCAGCCACGGCCCGAGCAAGGCCAGGCCCAGCCCGGTCAACAGGCTGTACCCGCCGGAAAGCGCCGTCACCCGGCGCAGCATCCAGCGCATGCGCGGCCAATCCTTGAGGGCAGCCACCTTGCTGATCTCCGGGTAGGTCGTCGAGATCAGCGGCGTCACCGGCACAGTCACCAGGTTGATGATGGCCAAAGCCACCTTGTAATAACCGGCATCCAGGTTGTTCATGAAGAGCGAAATCCACAGCACTTCGCTATCCCGCACCAGCACGTTGATGGTGGCGGAAAGGTTGGTGTTGGCGGCAAAACCGAACAACTGGCGCAGCGGCGGCAGCAGGCTGAAGGAGGCTTTCCACCAGCCCCGGCCGAGCATCTGGTTGAGGCGGACGAAGGCCAGCACGGCCGGCGCCGTACCCAGGATCACCTTGCCGACCAGGTAGGCGATGAGCACCAGCAGCATACCGCCCTTGAGGAAGAAGGCGGCCACGATGATCAACGCGGTCAGCAGGGACTGGCCGATGTTGATGGCCGCCTGGCTGCGGAAGTGACCGCCAACCTGCAGCACGCCGGTGGAGGTCTCAAAAACCAGGTTTCCCAGGATGGTGAAGCTGTAGAGGATAAACCAGGGCTTGGTGGCTGGATCCTTGCCCAGCCAGATGGCAGCCGGGCCGGACAGCAGGATCACCAGCCCGAATGCCAGGATGGAGGTCAGCGCCTCGGCCAGGGCAGCTATTTTCACCAGCGCTCCAGCCCGGTCCAGGCGGTTTTCCGCCAGGTCGGCGCCCAGGTATTTGACCACCACCTCGCTCATGCGGAAGGAGAAAAGCCGGTTGACTGTGGAGGAGAACTGGGTGATCGTCCCCAGCAGGCCGAAACCGGCGATACCCAGCATCTGCGAGGCCAGGATGCTCTGGGCCATGTTCAGCACCAGCGTGAAGGCGCTGCCGCTGAATAAATACCCGCTGTTGCGCAGCAAACGCTGCAGCAGCGGGTCCTTGAGCCAGAGTTTCAGCCGTTCTTTCAAACCACTCACGGGGTGAGCACCCTGGAAGTCCATTCCCGCTCGGCCAGGTACCACTGGACCAGTTCTTCCATTCCGCGGGCAAGCGGGATGGTTGGCTGCCAGCCGAGCAGGCGGCGGGCCTTGGCGTCGTCCGCCTGGTTGCCGCGCACATCCGCCGGGTTGGGCGGCAGGAATTGCAGATCCGCCTTGCGCCCGACCAGTGTTTCAATCCGGCGGGCCATCTCCAGGATGCTGATCGACTCGTGCCCGCCCAGGTTGATGATCTCGTAGCCGAGCGGCTTGAGACCGAGGATCGTGCCGCGGGCCACATCTTCCAGGTGAGTGAAGGCGCGCGTCTGGCCGCCGTCGCCGAAGATCTTGACCGGCTTGCCCTCGGCAATCCACTGGATGAAGCGGAACATGACCATATCCGGGCGGCTGTACGGCCCGTAGACCGAGAAGAAGCGGAAAATGGTCACGTCAATCCCGTACAGGCTGTGATAGGCGTGGGCCATCACCTCGGCGGCTTTTTTGCTGGCAGCGTAGGGCTGGCGCGGATGGTCGCTTTCGGCTGTTTCCGGGGTGGGCAGCGGCGGATTGGCGCCATAGACGCCGGAGGTGGAGGTGAAGACAAACTTGGGCACCTCAAACTGGTGGCAGCATTCCAGCAGGTTGAGCGTGCCAACCAGGTTGGTATCCACAAAGCCCCAGGGATCCTCGACCGACTGGCGCACCCCGGCCCGCGCCGCCAGGTTGAGCACGGCCTGGACCGGCTGGTGCTGTTGGAAGATCTCGCGCAGGGCGGACAGGTTGCGCACATCCTGCTGGTGGAAAGTGAAACCCGGCAGCGGCAGCAGGCGCTCCAGGCGCAGGTGCTTGACCAGCGGGTCGTAGCTGTCGTTCAGGTTGTCCACGCCGACGACGGCGTGGCCCTGTTCCAGCAGCAGGCTGGAGATGCGCGATCCGATGAAGCCGGCCGCGCCGGCCACCAGGTAGGTTGCCATCTAGAGCCGCACTACTTTGGGATGATTGCGCCCGCGTACGCCCAGGGCATTGCGCGTATCGACAATCAGCGTGGCCCTGGCCAGGATGGCTTCATAATCATAGACCTTATGGTTGGTGACGATCACCACGCAGTCAGCCGCCTCCACCGCCGCCATCACCTCCGGCACGCTTTGCATTTCCATCTCGTCGTGGTGGAAGTGCGGGATGTAGGGGTCGTGGTAGCTCACCTCGGCACCCTTGGCCTGCAACAGGTGGATCACATCCAGGGCGGGGGATTCGCGCAGGTCGTCGATATCCGGCTTGTAGGCCACACCCAGCACCAGGACCTTGCTACCCTTGAGGGCTTTGCCGTGGTCGTTGAGTGCATCCTGCACCTTGCCGGTGACAAAGCGCGGCATGTTGGTGTTGATTTCCGAGGCCAGCTCGATGAAGCGGGCATTGTAGTTGAGCGAGCGCATCTTCCAGGAGAGGTAAAGCGGGTCAATCGGGATGCAGTGCCCGCCCAGGCCGGGGCCGGGGGTGAACTTCATGAAGCCGAACGGCTTGGTGGCCGCGGCGTCAATCACTTCCCACACATCCACGCCCAACCGATCGCACATGATGGCCAGTTCATTGACCAGGCCGATGTTGATCATGCGGAAGGTATTCTCGAGCAGCTTGGCCATCTCGGCCACTTCGGCCGTCGTCACCGGCACGACCTTTTGCAGCGCCTGGCCGTACCAGGCCGCCGCCACCTGCCCGCAGGTCTCGGTGATGCCGCCCACCACCTTGGGGGTGTTGATGGTGGTGAAATCGGTCCGGCCGGGGTCCACCCGCTCCGGTGAGAAGGCCAGGAAGATGTCTTCGCCGGGCACCAGGCCGGATTGCTCGGTCAGGCGCGGCAGCATCAGCTCGCGGGTGGTGCCGGGGTAGGTGCTGGATTCCAGCACCACCACCATGCCGGGATGGACGTAGGGTGCCAGGCTCTCGGTGGCGGAGATGATGAAGGATAGGTCGGGGTCGCCGGTGTGACGCAACGGGGTGGGCACGCAGATGGAAACGGCATCCGCGCGGGTGGTGACGCTGAAATCGGTGGTGGCGATGAGCTTGCCGGCTTTGACCAGTCGAGCCACTTTCTCCGAGGTCACGTCCATCACGTAGCTTTCGCCGCGCTGCAGCATCTGCACTTTTTCAGCCACCGGGTCCACGCCCAGTACGGTGAAACCGGCCTCGGCGAAGACAACGGCCAGCGGCAGGCCCACATAGCCCAGCCCGAGGATGGCCACCACCGCGCTGCGGTCGGATAATTTCTTCAATAATTCATCTTTAATCATTGCGGGCATTCAAAATACTCCAGTTTCCAGTTTGTAGAGTGCGCTCACAGAACACACCCTGTGTTTCATTTTTTGGTGCGTCAGGGACGCACCCCAAATAACACCATCTAAAACAGGCTGAGCTGGGTGGGCTCGTCCGGTTCGGCGGGCGGCTCCTCCGGCGGAGTTTCCTTGATCACGTGGCTTTCCGGCGGCTCTTCCGGCTGGTAGGTCTGCGAGAAGAGCGAGAGCATATCCGGCTGGGCAGCCGGCCGCGGGGTGGAGGCCACTGACGCGGCGGCGGAGCGGGCCTCGTAGTGGGCGGCCGGGGGGTTGGCCGCCTGGGCCAGGTATTCCGGCAGGCGGGCAAAATCGCGCTCCAACTCCGGGCGCAGGGAGGGCATGTGCAGGGCGGCAGCCGGGTGGTACATTGGCACGATCAGCCGGCCGCGTACCCAGACGGATTGGCCGTGCACGGCACTGATCTTGGCGTTGGGCAAATATTTACCCATCGAGTAGCGCCCCAGGGTAATGATGACCTGCGGGTTGATCGCCTCGATCTGGCAATCCAGGTATTCCGAGCAGGCGGAAACCTCGGCGGGCAGCGGATCGCGGTTGCCGGGCGGGCGGCACTTGACCACGTTGGTGATGAACACATCCGCGCGGGAAAGCCCGGCCGACTCGAGCAGCTCATCCAGCAGCTTGCCGGCCTGCCCGACGAACGGCCGGCCCTGCACGTTTTCGTGAAAGCCGGGGCCTTCGCCGATCAATAAGATGCGCGCATTCACGGGGCCCTCGCCCGGCACAGCCAGGCGGCGGCTGTACTGCAGGTCGCAGCGCGTGCAGCCCGCCGTCATCTCTGCAATGTGGGCCAACATTTCCTGTGCGTCCATCACTCCTCCCCCGCGGCAGTCAGCCGCAAACGGACAGCTTCATCCTGCAGGTGTTCGAGGTTCATCAATAAGGCATCCTCGTTGGTGTCATGGTAATAGTGCGGGCGGATGCCGACCACACCAAAGCCAAACTGCTCATACATGTGCTGGGCGGCCAGGTTGGTGCGGCGCACCTCCAGCAGGGCGGTCTGCATGCCTTCGGCCCGGGCGGCCAGCAGGCCGTGGGCCAGCAGGCGGCGGCCGATTCCCAGCCGGCGGTAGGGCGCGGCTACGGCAATCGTGCCGATGTGGGCCTCGTCGACGATGATCCAGATGACCATCATCCCGGCGATCACGCTGTCCAGTTCCGCCACCCAGGGGCGGGAGTTGGGATTCTCGCTCACCTCGTAGTGAAAGGCGCGCTCCGGCCAGGGCAGACTGAAGGAGGCGGTATCGATGGCGTGGACCTGGGCCAGGTCCTCCAGCGCCATGCGGCGGATGACCAGCGGCGGACGGGCAGGGGCTTCACTCACTCGGGAATGGCCTCCAGGGTGCGCAGGTAAATCGGCGCCAGCGAGATCACTTCATCCACCTTGCCTTTTTGCAGGCGCTGCCAGGCGATCTCGGCCAGGCAGGCCGGCCGGCGCAGGGACTGGGCCGGTGAGGCGAGCAGGATGCTCTTGCGTTTGCGTCCCAGCACCTGGCGCTCGGCGGCGTTCAATTCGCCGCTGACCAGGGTGGGGGTGTGGATGGCAGCAGCCAGGTCTTCGGCGGTGGTCACTTCGGCCGGGCCTTCAGAGACCCAGGCCTCGCCGCGGGCGGTGTACCAGCCAACGGCCAGTTTGCCGCGCCCGGCCTGCAGTACGGCGGCCAGCGGCAGCGGCTTGACCGGCTGGCTGGCAGCCAGCACATCCAGCGAAGGCACTCCGATGACGGGTAGGTGCAGCGCCAGGGCCATCCCCTTGGCCACGGCCAGGCCAATACGTAGACTGGTGAACGAGCCAGGCCCCAGGGCCACGCCGATCCCCTGCAGGGCGGTGGGCAGCACTTCACAGCGGCTCAGCAGGCGCTGGACGGCCGGGGCCATCTCCACGGTGTGGTGGTTGTGGGATTGCCAGATCTCCTCGGCCAGCACGCTTGCGCCGTCGTAAAGGGCCAGCCCGATCCAGCGAGTGGACGTATCCATGGCGAGCAGCATATTCTACCCTCCCAGTACCTGGCGGCGGAAGTTGGCCAGCAGGGCCTCATAACGGCGGCCGGAGGCGGTAAAGAGCATGCCGCGCTGCTCCTCGGCCATGTAACGTAGTTTAACCCACAAATTTTCCCTGGGCAGGGCGGCCTCGATGCGCTCCGGCCATTCCACCACCAGGGCGCCGCGCTCGAGCATCAGGTTGAGATCGAGGTCGTCGCCCTCCAGGGCATCCTGCAGGCGGTAGGCATCCAGGTGAGAAAGGAAGGTGCCGTCCGGGCGGCGGTACTGGTTGCAGAGGACGAAGGTCGGGCTGGAAACAGCATCCAGCGAGCCAAAACCCTGGGCCAGGCCCTGGACGAGGGTCGTCTTGCCGGCTCCCAGGTCGCCGGAGAGGCAAAGCAGGTCGCCGGGACGGAGCAGCGCGCCCAGGCGGATGCCGAGGCGGCGGGTTTGTTCCGGGCTGCGCGAGAAGAATTCGAAGGTGCGGAAATCTAAAATGGGCATACAGGTGAATTATAAAGCAAAACAGGAAACCACAGATGACCTAGATAATGATTATTTGGAGGGGTTTTGGAGTGCCAATGGCATTCGTAGACTTTTTAGTCCGGGGTGGAATGGAGAAAACGGACTATGCATACAATACAGCGAATCTTTTTTGTAAGCAATTTCCAGAGGATGAGTTTGTGTGAATGACTGAAATTTAATAAAGCAACCCTGCGCGGGGCATTCGCAGGGTTGTTTGCTTCAGGATAAAAAAGGGAAACTAAAGACCTTTGATGAGGTTGCCGAGCGCCAAAAGCACGAAAGCAACCAACAGCAGCCAGAAGGCATAAGCAGCCACGGCCGGGACGAACATAAAGATGATGGCCAGGACGGCCAGCACAACTGCAATCAGGAACGTAATCACTTTTGGTTCACTAAGCTTCATATCATATTCTCCTTTAGGATTGATTTCGTTTCCTGCCCCGAACAACATCCTTAACGGATGATTAACATTATACAATCAATAAGGTTTATTGCAAAGTGGGTTGGTTGGTGATTAAAAGCCAATTCACCCCCTTTTAGCCCCATTGTATCTCCGTATCTACGGCTTCTTCAGCAGTTGTAATCCGCCCTGCACCGCCCGTGCCAGACCGTACAAAACCGCCGCAATGGCAATGATCCGCGAACTGGAGGATTGGGCTCCCATTGGCGTTAGCAGCACGAACAGACCGATCCCGACCAGGATCAAGCCGACCACGATGCCGCGGATGCCTGCATTGCGCCGGACCTTTTCCCGCTGCAGGATCAACTGCTCCACCATCTGGTTGGCGGTAATCGGTCCGACTCCGCGCGCAATCAGGGCCGCTTCCACGTCCCGGGCCGGGGTATTGCGCCCCAGCAATTGGGCGGCGTACACCAGGTTCTCCCGCTCGCTGAATTTCTGTCCGCTCTCATTCATGGCTCACATCCCTTCCAGGTAGACGCCCCGGCTGGCGCGGCACAGGTACACTTCCGCATCCCGCCCGGTGTGCCTTAGGTGGATTGAAGTATCATTTTCGCCTGAGCTGCAGTCCACCCTGGACAGCTGTCGCGACCCCGTACAGGAAAGCAGCCACAGAAACAACGATTGTACTGGCTTTATCCGCAACCTGGGTGGTCAATGCCACATAGGCGCCGGCAATCATCAGGAAGATGCCGATAACCAAATTGCGTATGGCATTAATCCGCTGGGTTTTCTTTTGCTGAATGATGAGTTGTTCAACCATCTGGTTGGCGGTGATTGCACCAACCCCACGCTCAACCAATGCGGTTTCCACTTCTTTGGCCGGTGTTTTCTTGTTTAATAGTTGGGCGGCAAAAGCCAGGTTTTCTTTTTCGGTGTATGTCTGCTTGGGTTCTTCCATAAAAAAATTGTTCTCCTTCATTTTTATTCGAGATGGACGCCCCGGCTGGCCCGGCACAGGTAGACTTCGGCCGTGCGCCCGGTACGTTCTTGATAGCCGCTCTTCAGGCCGCGGATGAATTCCTGCGCTTGCTCCTCCGCCACCAGGTTGACGGTGCAGCCGCCGAAGCCGGCCCCGCTCAGGCGCGCTCCCCAGCAGCCGGGCAGCTCGCGGGCGGTTTCGACCATCGCATCCAACTCCGGGCAGCTCACCTGGTACAGGTCGCGCAGGGAGGCATGCCCGGCAAACATTAATTGTCCAAAGCCGGCCGCATCCCCGCGCTCCAGGCAGGTAACCGCTTCCTCCACCCGGGCGATCTCCTCCACGATGTGTTGGGCGCGCCGGCGCGGGATCTCCGGCAGGTCCCCGGCGTAACGTTTAAACTCGGCCGGGCTGACATCCCGCAGGGCGCGGATGTGCGGCAGAAATTTCTGCAGGCCGGCCACGGCTTCCTCGCAGGCGGCCCGCCGGTCGTTGTAGGCAGAGTTGGCCAGGTTGCGCCGCACGCCGGTATCCGCCACCACGATGACCGCCGCGGGGGGCAGCGGCACCGGGCGCCAGTCCAGGCTGCGGGTGTCAAAGTACAGGGCGTGATCCTCCACGCCGTTGGCGCTGGCAAACTGGTCCATCAGGCCGGAGTTCACCCCCACGTAGCGGTTCTCAGCTTCCTGGCCGATTTTGGCCAGCGTGATGCGGTCCACCTGCCAGCCGCCCAGGGCTTCCCAGGCGGCGGCAAAGGCCATTTCCACCGCGGCGGAGGAGCTCAACCCGGCCCCCACCGGCACGGTGGAGGTGTAGACGGCTTCCATTCCGACGGCGGCCAACCCGTGCTTTTGCAGGGCCTGGGCCACCCCGGCCGGATACAGCGCCCACGAGGGCAGCGGATGGCCTTCCACGTCGCAGCGGGCGGAGAGGTTGTCCAGGTCAAAGGCGGTCGTGCGGTTCAGGTCGGCGGCATGCAGCACCACCCGCCGGTCCGGGCGCGGAGCCACGGCCAGGCGCACCGCCCGGTCAATGGCCGCCGGCAGTACGCAGCCGTCGTTGTAATCCACGTGCTCACCCAGCAGGTTCACCCGGCCGGGGGCGCGTACCACCCATTTTGCGCGGGGGAGAAATTCAGCAAACATCGGGGGTTTCCTTCCGGTCCTGGATGAGGGCCAGTTTCTGGGCGTGCGTCAGGCGCTTGATCTGTCGCTCGCGGCGCATCGCGCTGGAGCGGTCGGGCTGGTCTTCCACGTACACCAGGCGCACCGGTCCGTGCGTGCGGGTGTAACGGGCTCCGGCGCCGCGGTTGTGCTGGCGGGCGCGCCGGGTCGGGTCGGTCGTCCAGCCGGTGTAGAGTGTGCCGTCGGCACATTCCACCATGTAACAGAAGAAGCCGCTTATGACTGCTCCCCTTTTTTATTGCGCTTGCGGATGCCGATCAAGCCGCCGAGGGTTTCACCCAGGGTGGGAGCTTGTGGGCCCGTGCGCGCCGTCCACTCACCGGAGGCGCGCTGCCCCATCCATTTTTGATGGTTGGCGCGGGCACCTGCCAGGCGGGTTTGCAGGGCTTCGCCGTTGCCTTCGGCCAGGTTGGCGCGCATTTCCTCCAATTCGTGGATCAAATCATCCAGCAGCCGCAGGGAGTTGGCGCTGTTCAGCAGGGCGGCCAGGCCGGGCTGCCTGGAATCACTGTCCAGTTCCAGCGGGGCGGTGGCGGAGGAGAACGCCGCCCCGGCCAGTTTACGGGCCTCCGGCCAACCGGGCTGTTTGAAGGCCGTCGCGGCCAGGGCTGCCGCCGCCAGGCGCGGCAGTTGATCCACCGCGGCCAGCACGCCGTCCACCTCGTGCGGATCGGCGAAATAGGGCTTGGCGCCCAGCAGCGTGGCCAGGTCCGCGGCCAGCTTGAGGGCGGCTTCATCGGCATCCGGGCGCGAGCTGATGATGCACAGACTGTTCTTGAACAGGTCCGCGCTGGCATCTTCCACCCGGTTGGAAAGCTTATCGAAGCTGGCCGGGTTGAGGGTCGGCAGCAGGGTCAGGAAATGCCGGCCTGCGGGCAGCAGCGGCTCAACCATCTCAAACACCTTGACCTGCAGCGGGGAGGTATCCAGTACCACCGCACCGGGTTTAAGAATGGGCAGGATGATCTTGAGATGCTCCTCCAAGTCCTCCAGCGGCACGCACAAGATGACTACATCCGCCTTTTCCACGGCCGTTTCCAGGTTGGTCGCCATCTGGTCCAGCGCTCCCAGCTTGTGGGCGGCGCGGGTGTTGGCCGGTTCGCGGTCAATCCCCGTGCGGGTGAGCTGGCGCTTTTCGGCAGCCAGGGCCAGGCCGATGGAGGCGCCGATGCGGTTCATGCCAACAATGGTCAGGGCAACAGTCATGGTCATACTCCTGTGAGCAGCAAGAAAAGTCGGTTGCGGACGGGATCCAGGATGAAGCTGAAAATATCGATGCCCACCAGCGGCAGCACCATCACCAGTGCGATCAGGATAATCGGACCGTAAGGTTGGATGCGCTCCAGGGCGCGGCCCCAGGCATCCGGCAGGACGTATTCGAGAATTTTTTCGCCGTCCAGCGGGGCAATTGGCAGCAGGTTGAACAGCATCAGGCCCAGGTTGATCATGATGAAGATATCCAGGAACTGGGCGGCGGTGGGCAGGAAGCCGCTGCTTGAGGCATAGCTTTTGATCAGCCCGACGCGGAAGGGGACGGCTGCCAGGATTGCCATCAGGAAGTTGGACACCGGCCCGGCCAGCGAAACCAGCATCAGGCCGGCTGGCGTGCGGCGCTGGACGGTGTATGGGTTGACCGGCACGGGTTTGGCCCAGCCAAAGCCGCCCAGCAGCAGCATGAACGTCCCGATCAAGTCCAGGTGGGCGGCGGGATTTAACGTTAAACGCCCGGCATCCCTGGCGGTGGTATCGCCCAGGCGGAAGGCCGCCCAGGCGTGGGAGAATTCATGCACGGTCAGGGAGATCAGCAGGGTGACAATCAGCGAAAGCAGTACGGGGGGGTTGGTCAATAACGATAACATGGAATGATTATAACATGCTGGTATAATCCCACCATGCTGCTCGATTTGCAACTGAACGACATCCTGCGCATGCGCAAAGCGCACCCCTGCGGGGGCAGCGATTGGAAGGTGGTCCGGCTGGGGGCGGATATTGGCCTGGAATGCCTGACCTGCGGCCGGCGGGTGATGCTGACCCGCCGCGAACTGGCGCACCGCGTCAAGAAAGTGGTCCAAAAAACGGATGAACCCCCGTCCCAATCCACCTGAGCGGCCGCAAATCGTCTTTTTATATTCCGACACCGGCGGCGGCCACCGCAGCGCGGCCGAGGCCATCTGCGAGGCGCTGGAGTTGGAATTTCCCGGCAGCTTTGACCTGAAGATGGTTGATTTCCTGCGCAACTACGCCCCGCGCGGGTTGGACCATTTACCGGATATTTACCCCACCCTTTCCCAGTTCCCCCGTTTGTGGCAGATTGGCTACCGCCTGAGCGATCATCCGCGCCGCACGCACGGCATTTACCGCACCGTCTGGCCGTATGTCCGCCGCCGCGTGGTGAAACTGGTCCGCGATCATCCCCGCAGCCTGCTCGTCTCGGTGCATCCGCTCATCAACGAAGGCCTCGGCCGCCTGCTGCAAAACGGTCCGCAGAAGTTCGCCACCGTGGTGACGGATATGGTCAGCACGCACTCCTTCTGGTTTGACCGGCGCGCCAGCCTGGTGGTGGTGCCCACCGAGGCCGCCCGCATCCGCGCTTTGCAGTGGGGGTTGGCAGGCGGACGGGTGAAGGTGACCGGCATGCCGGTGGCGCAGCGCTTCTGCCAGCCGCCGGCGGAGCGGGTTGAACTGCGCGCCCGCCTGGGCTGGCCGCAGGATCAACCGGTGGTCCTGCTGGTGGGCGGCGGCGAGGGCATGGGCCCGCTCGTCGAGACGGCCCTGGCGCTGGATGCGGCCGCCCTGCCGGCTGCGCTGGTGGTGGTGGCAGGGCGCAACGAATCCGCCCGCCGCGAGCTGGAGCAGCATGCCTGGCAGATTCCGCAGCGCGTGTACGGCTTCACCCGCCAGATGCCGGATTTCATGCAGGCCGCCGATATCCTGGTGACCAAGGCCGGCCCGGGGACGATTGCCGAGGCATTCATTGCCGGGCTGCCGCTGGTGCTCTTCAGCCGCATGCCCGGGCAGGAGGATGGCAACGTGCGCCACGTGGTGGAAGGCGGTGCCGGGGTCTGGGCGCCCGCGCCGGAGCGGGTGGTCAACACCCTGCAACGCTGGCTGGCACACCCCGCCGGGTTGCAGGCCGCGGCAGATGCCAGCCGAAAGCTGGCCCGTCCGCTGGCGGCGCGTCAAACCGCCCGCCTGCTGGGGGAGATGGCAGAAAGATAGATCACCTTTTACCCCAAAAAACCACGAACACGTGGTACACCTACAGCGAATGATGATGTCATGCTGCACGGTGTGGGCCCTGGCCAAGCATCTGAAAGATATAATGAGATCCTTCGCTTACGCTCAGGATGACTTACCACCATATAAGTTTTGCCAGGAGAAGCTGTTTTCTTACCGCCACCAATGAAAAAGGGAAATGCATTTGGGATGATCTGATGCATCCAAATGGTTAAGAATGGCAACGGCCTCTTTCAAAGCAGGCGAATCGGTGGGAGAAATGTTAAATGTAATTGCTTTTTTGTCGCTCACCCGGATCGATATTCCCTGTGAACTCCAGTCCCCGTCCACCGTAATAATATAGGTCACCCCCTCATATTTGCCCAATTTAATCGGTGAATTTTTGCTCCAGGTAATCGATGGATTGATATCATCACCTTGCAAGACGTGAAATTTCTCCGCGGTGATGTATTGATCCATGCTGATTCCGGGATCTATTTCAAATACATATAATTCGATCTTGACATGATCGGCAGGCATATTGAGCGCTGCACCGTGCTGGAATTTCAACTTATCTGGATCGTAATTTGTTATTTCGATACCATTGGGGCCGCCATCTCCATACCATCCAATGGGCAGGCGAACCGCCAACCCGGCAAAGGTATCCACCAGGCAGGTTGGGCCAGTGAATTTCCGATAAGCGGCGGATGAAATGGGTTGCGTTTCTGGTGCCGGGTAGGGATATTGTGTTCCCAAAGCCTGAGAAAAGGGCTCATGTTCCGGCGCCAGGTATGGTGGAGTTGTTTCTTGTGCGTCCAGCGAAGGCTGGTTTTGCAAGCCCGGGTAGGCAGGGATCGTTTCTGTTGGCCACAATGCTCCATCCTCCGAGTTTGAGGATGGAGCAGCGAGAGGTTTTTCAGGCAGGCGTAGAAGCACTCCCGCTGCCAGGATGACTAATGCTAGGAGTACCGATCCTATCATGGTGTAGATAACTCGCTTGTTTTTATCAGATGCTTGCCCCATGGATCCTCCTGTATTCAATTGTAATCAATTTTCAGAATCGGAAATTGCCGTTATCATTATTAATTCACCAACCTTAAGGTTGGGGCGTACGGTGTGCAATCTTGATGAAGCAGCCGGAGAAATACAATATTTGGTTGGCAGGATTATTGCCAACTGTTTTGTCTTTGCTTTTTGTATCTACGACACCCCCCATTCGGGGGGCTTTCTGCGGATAATCTCTTGTGTTATAATAAATCAAACAAATGTTCGATACAAGGGGTCGCCAAACATGCCGGTCAATTTCCCCGAAATTCAACAGCAAATCCGCCAGATGGGTGCCGCCGCGCCCACCGCCCGCGCCCTGCAGGACGAGCGCCTGCGCCAGGCCCGCCAACTGCTGGCGGACCACAGCGAGAACCTGGACGCCCTGCGCCAGCGCATCGAGCAGGCCGCCGCCCTGGTGCAAAACCTGCGCTGCGCCGCCCCCACGGATGAACCCCTGCGCAGCGTCCATCCCCTGCCGGCCGGGGTTGTGCCCTGCACCCTGCTGGCCGCGGACGGCTCGCAGATCAACCCCAACCGCCACGACCCGGTGGAATACTGCGTGATCAACCTGGGTGCCTTCCGCATGCAGCCCGGCCAGCCCGTCACCCCGCGCGAGATCACCCGCACCTCGCTCTACTACGGCGAGGCCCTGCACACCGCCGAGGGCCCGCTGACCGAGGAGATCGTGGCCATGCGCCGCGATTCACTCGAGCGCACCCTGCTGGCCGAACTGGCCGCCGCCGAAAGCGGCCCCCTGCTGGCCCTGACCGACGGCCCGCTGGAGCCCTTCCGCCCGCCCACCCCCTCCGCCCTCTACAACGAACTGCTCACCAACTTCATCCGCGCCCTGTCCGATCTGCACGTCACCGGCGCGGTCAGCGCCGGCTACGTCGACCGGCCCGCCTCGGACCTGGTGGTGCGCATGCTGGAGCTGATGTTGCTGCCCGAATCCGACCTGCGCCAGGCCGGGACGCAGCGCCCTTTGCAGGGCGTCTCGGATGCCGGGCTGTTCAGCGCACTGCTGCCGGCCGGGGCGCGCACGGCGGTCTTCTCCATCCAGTCCCGCCAGACGCTGCAAAACTTCAACGGCGACCTGGCGATCCACT
>CAYOOA010000041.1:0-14325 GCA_964405455.1 uncultured Anaerolineaceae bacterium
GGGTGCCCATGAACGATAAACCAACTTCCGTTTCACCGTATTTCTATACCGGCGTCGGTATGGCCGTCCTTGGCTGGGGCGGACTGGCAGCCTTGTGGCTGCTGACCAAACCGGAACTGGGCGAGCGCTGGCTGTTCTACTTTGCCCTGCTGGTGGCTGTAACCGGCACGGCGCTGCCTTTTGTCGCCTTCCTCAACCTGCGCTTTCCCTCCACGCCGCCGGCAGAAAGCAGCGTGTACATCCGCCAGTCGATCTGGTTCGGCGTGTACGCCTGCCTGCTGATGTGGCTGCAGTGGTCGCGCATGGTAACCGTGCTGCTGGCGGTGCTGATTGGGGCTGCGCTGGCCGGGATTGAATTCCTGATCCGGTTGCGCGAACGTTCCCTCTGGAAACCCTCGGAGCCGGAAGGTGAGTGATCTGCGCGGCCTGCCTGCGGTGGATGCCATTTTGCAAACCCGCCCGGCGGCTGAACTGATCTCACGCTACGGCCGGCCGCTGACCCTGGAGGCCATTCGCGTTGTGCTGGCGGAAGTCCGCGCCCGCAGCCTGGCCGGGGCGACCCTGCCACAAACCCCGATGATTCTACAGATGATCTCTGACCGCCTGGAGGAATGGCTGGAACCCACCCTGGTGCCGGTGATCAATGCCAGCGGAGTGATTTTGCATACCAACCTGGGACGGGCCCCGTTGAGTGGGGCCGCCCTGCAAGCCATCCAGGTGGCGTCAGCCGGTTATTCCACCCTGGAATTTGACCTGGAAAAAGGCGTCCGCGGATCGCGCTCGATCCATGCCGAGGCACTGCTGACCCGCCTGACGGGGGCGGAAGCTGCCCTGGTGGTGAACAACAATGCCGCAGCCGTCCTGCTGGCGCTCTCCGCCCTGGCGCGGCGCAAGCGGGTGATCATCGCGCGCAGCCAACTGGTGGAAATCGGCGGCGGTTTTCGCATCCCGGAGGTCATGGCACAATCCGGGGCGCGCCTGGTGGAGGTCGGCACAACCAACCGGGTGCATGCCCGCGACTATGAATCTGCCCTGGAAGAACCGGCCGGGCTGGTGGTGCGAGCGCACCCCTCGAACTTCCGTATCATTGGTTTCACCGCCGAGGTGGAACTGCCGGAACTGGTGCAACTGGCCCATGCGAAGGGTGTGCCGGTGTTGGATGACCTGGGCTCGGGCACGTTTTTGGATACGGCCCGCTTCGGGCTGACCCACGAGCCGACCATTCTGGAATCCGTGCAGGCCGGGGCGGATGTGATTTGCTTTTCCGGCGATAAACTGCTGGGCGGACCGCAGGCGGGGATCCTGATCGGCCGGGCGGATTTGATTGCAAAAATCAAGAAGTATCCACTGGCGCGGGCCGTACGGGCAGATAAACTCTGCCTGGCCGGGCTTTCTGCCACGTTGATGCATTATTTAAAGGATGAAGCAGAACTGCAAATCCCGGTCTGGCAGATGATCGGGCGTACCGCAGAACAAACCCGGGCGCGGGCAATCCACTGGGCGGAGGTGATCGGCAGCGGTGAAGTGATCCCCGGCCGTTCCACCGTGGGGGGCGGATCACTGCCTGAAGAGACCTTGCCGACCTTTCTACTGGCCCTGCAGGTGCCGCAACCCAACAAATTCATGGAAAAATTGCGCCGCCAGAAACCGCCCATCATCGCCCGCGTGGAGGAAGACCGGGTGGTTTTTGATCCGCGCACGGTGTTTGCCGAGCAGGAAGGGGCTTTGCTGGTCGGCATTCGCAACGCCCTGGAAGATGGAATTTAATAACTCCCTGGAGGAATGAGAAATCATGAAGAGCGACCTGGATGCTTTGATGCAGGAATTTGGCTACGATGCCATTTTCGTCACCGGACCGGCGTTCCAAAACCCGGCCATGGTCTACCTGACGGGTGGAGGCCACATGGGGCAGGCGGATTTGATCAAGAAACGCGGCACGCCTGGCATGCTCTTCCACGCCTCCATGGAGCGCGAAGAAGCCGCCCGAACCGGGCTGCCGACCTGCGGATACAACCAATTTCCGCTCAAAGAGCGGATGGACGCAGCCGGGGGGGACCCGGTACTGGCGCGGATTTTGATGTATGAAGCCATGTTTCGCCATGCCGGCGTGACGGAAGGTCGGGTGGCAGTGTTCGGGGTTGCGGATGTGGGTTCGACCTTTTCTGTCCTCAATGGGGTGCAGAGCCGCCTGCCGGGGCTGTCCTTTATTGGCGCAGACCGCGAAAACATCCTGATGATGGCCATGCTGAGCAAGGATGAAACCGAACTGGAACGTATTCGGCGGATGGGCAAAATCACCACCGAAGTGGTGGGGCGAACAGCCGAATTCATTACCGGGCATGCAGTCAAGAATGAGGTAGTGGTAGAAAAGGATGGCCAGCCTTTGACCATCGGGGCAGTCAAATCGAAGATCAACCTGTGGCTGGCGGAACTGGGGGCTGAAAACCCTGAAGGCACCATCTTTGCCATCGGGCGGGATGCAGGCGTGCCCCATTCCACCGGGAATGCCACCGATCCGCTGCGCCTGGGGCAGACCATTGTGTACGATATTTTCCCTTGCGAGCCGGGCGGCGGCTATTTCTACGATTTCACCCGCACCTGGTCGCTGGGTTATGCCACGGATGAAGTTCTCAAGCTTTACGGCGATGTGAAAACCGTGTTTGACACCATCCTGTCTGAATTGAAGGCGAATTCCCCCTTCCCACATTACCAGCGGCGCACCTGCGAGATGTTTGAGGCCATGGGCCACCCCACGGTGCTGACCAATCCAGCGACGGAATCCGGTTATGTGCACAGCCTGGGTCATGGCGTGGGGCTGAACATCCATGAGATGCCGGCTTCGCGCATGGTGGATACCGGGCGGGATGCCCTGGTGCCGGGTTGCGTGATCACCATCGAACCGGGCCTGTATTACCCGGAGCGCGGCATGGGCGTGCGAATCGAAGACACGCTCTATTTCAAGCCGGACGGCTCGTTTGAGATTTTCGCGCCATACCCCTACGACCTGGTGTTGCCAATGCGCTCAAAGTAGAAATATCTGGACACGGGTTTGAATCAAATTACATTCTTTGATATACTCCCGTGCCGTTAATGGATGATTTGAAAGGAAGCAAACCATGACTGCTGAAAAACTCCCCGAGGCCCGCATCCTGGGCATTGAGTCCTCGTGCGATGAAACCGCTGCCGCCATTCTCGAGAACGGCCGGGCATTGGTTTCCAGCGTGGTGGCCTCTCAGATTGATCTGCATGCCAAGTTCGGGGGCGTTTTTCCAGAGGTCGCTTCTCGTCAGCATATTCGCACCATTTACGCCGTGGTGGAAGAGGCTGTCCAGCGGGCTCACCTGAGCCTGAGCGAAATTGACGCCATTGCTGTGACGCGCGGTCCCGGGCTGGCTGGGTCTTTGGTGGTGGGCATGAATGCCGCCAAGGGACTGGCCCTGGCACTGGGGCTGCCGTTGATCGGCGTCAACCACCTGGAAGGGCATATCTACTCGGCCTGGGTGTACCCGGCCGAAGCGACCAACCCACCGCCGGCGCCGGAATTCCCGCTGATGGCGCTGCTGGTTTCGGGCGGTCACACCGAATTGAACGTGATGACCGACCACCTGCAATACCGCCGCCTGGGAGCCACCCTGGACGATGCCGCCGGTGAAGCCTTTGACAAGGTGGCCCGCCTGCTGGGGCTGCCCTATCCGGGCGGACCAAGCGTGCAGCGGGCGGCCGCGGGCGGGAATCCGCACGCATTCACGTTCCCGCGCGCCCGGTTGGAGGGTACCTGGGATTTCTCTTTCAGCGGTTTGAAGACGGCCGTGCTGCGCGTGGTACGCCAGTTGGAAGAGGAGGGTAAGCCGCTGCCCGTGGAGGACCTGGCGGCCAGTTTCCAGGCGGCCGTAGTGGATGTGCTGCTGCAGAAAACCCTGCGGGCGGCCCGCGAGACGCATTCCAAGGCCATCCTGGTGGCGGGCGGCGTTTCCGCCAACAAGGCCTTGCGTGAGGCTTTCCTGGGCCAGGAGGAATTCCCGGTTCATATCCCGGCTTTCTCCCTGTGCACGGATAACGCCGCCATGATCGCCTCAGCGGGTTACTTCCGTTACGCCCTCGGGGCGCGCGATCCGCTGGACCTGGACGTGCTGCCGACCTGGCCGCTCTCATGAAACTTTTCAAAGGATAATTGCATCCAAATGAATGAAGCAACCGGATTCGACCAGGCCATCTCCCTGGAACGCTTGAAGCACGGCGACCGGGCCGAGTTTGCCCGGATGGTGGAACAGACTTCCCCGGCCATCTACCGCCTGGTGCTGCGTATCCTGGGTGATCCCCACGAAGCCGAGGATGCTTTACAGGAGACGTACATCAAGGCGCTGAAGGCGTTGCCGGGGTTTGAAGGGCGTTCCAGCCTGTCCACCTGGCTGCACCGGATTGCGGTCAACGAAGCCTTGATGATGCTGCGCAAGCGCCGGCCGGACCTGGCCATCGCCGATGAACCTGAAGAGGATGAACCGGATCAGCCGGCCGGATTGCAGATAGTGGACTGGTGCTGCCTGCCAGAAAGCGAGATGATGTCCGCAGAAACGCGCCGCTTTGTCAACCAGGCAATGGAAAGCCTGCCCGGGAAATTGCGCCAGGTGCTCATCCTGCGCGACGTGGAAGGGCTTTCCATCCGCGAAACGGCCGAGGCGCTGGGAATTACAGAAATGAATGTTAAAACCCGCCTGCTGCGGGCGCGGCTGCGCATGCGCGAGGAATTAAGCGGCTATTTTGGGGAGCGTTTGCAAGAAGGTTTGAAAGAATGAACAGGTACATGCTTTGCGAAGAAGTGCTGGCAAATATCTCGGATTATGTGGACGGGGACCTGGCGAAGGACCTGTGCGCCAAGATCGAACTCCACATGGGCGAGTGCCATAATTGCCGCGTGGTGGTGGATACCATGCGCCGGACCGTGGAGATCGTCCAATTGTCTGATGAAGGCGAAGATTTACCCACCGATATTCACCAGCGTCTCCTGGCTCGCCTGCAATTGCCTGACCCCGATCAAAAACCGTAGCGTGTAACTTTTCACAATGGAATTGCATCCAAGGATTGTCCAGGAAACATCATTACAGACTTTGGCGATGGATACACCTGTAGAAAATCGCGAAAGTTGCTCTGCTCCGCGGCTCAAGGCGGGTGAAGTCTGCCCTTTTTGCGGCCAGGGAGTGGTCGATTATGACGGGATGTTGATCCTGGGCTGTCCGGTCTGCGGACAGAAAGAGACCGGCGGTTGGACTTGATAAGGTTTATTTTCGCCCCGGTGGGGTGATTTTCTCTGACGGAGAATGTGATGGATAAATTGTTGAATGCGGATATCGAAAAACAGATCCAAAAAATGTTTGAGGCTCTCAAGGAGCCGGTGGCTGTGTTGCTCTTCACCAGCAAGGTTCTCCCCTGCGATTACTGCGAAGAGATCCGGCAACTGGTAACCGAAGTGACGGCCCTTTCACCCAAGCTGTCCATGCAGGAATTTGACCTGGAACAGGACGCAGCGATGGCGGCCAAGTACCGCGTGGAACGAGCGCCCAGTTTTATAGTAGCGGCGAAAAATGGCGATTTGCTTGAGGATACGGGCGTGATCTTCTCAGGCATCCCGGCACAGTATGAATTCGCTCCATTCCTGGCAGCCTTGTTGATGGTCTCCAAGCGGGATTCCGGCCTTTCCGCCGCCACCCGTTCCTACCTGGCCACCCTGACCCGCCCGTTGAACTTGCAGGTTTTCACCACACCCACCTGACCCTACTGCCCGCAAGCCGTGGAGCTTGCTCACAAGATGGCCTATGAAAACCGCCTGGTTCGGGCGGAAATGGTGGAAGCGATGGAATTCCAGGATTTATCCATGGAATACGGCGTTTCCGGGGTACCGCATACCGTCATCAACGCCGGAGCCGGGGAGCTGGTGGGTTCCGGGCCGGAAAACCGGCTGGTGATGGAAATTTCGAAAGCACTGCAAAACTAGATCAAGGGAGAGAAAATGGACGCGAAGGTTACCTGGAAGGAAGGATTGAGCTTTGATGGGACTGCCACCAGCGGGTTTAGCCTGCCGCTTGGCAGTTCAATTGAGTCCGGTGGGGCCGAGGACGGGTTCCGGCCGATGGAATTATTGCTGGTAGGCCTGGCCGGTTGCACGGCCATGGATGTGATTTCGATTTTGAAGAAGAAACGCCAGGAAGTGACCCACTTTGAAGTCCAGGTGCATGGTGAACGGGCGACAACCGACCCCAAAGTCTTCACGGAGATCACCATTGAATATATTGTCACCGGTAAGAATATCGATCCGGCGGCCGTGGAGCGTTCAGTGGAGCTTTCCGAAACCAAATATTGCTCGGCCAATGCCATGCTGCGCAAGACAGCCAACATTCAGAGCAAGATCACGATCAGAGAAGGCTGACTTTTTCTGAAAGAGTCCAGTTGTATGATTAAATCCGAACCCGGAAAGACCAAGAGGCCCTTTCCGGGTTCGTTATTTGTGTAGAATCACGGCTGTAGAAATTACTCTACTGGTTGGGGATTCTCTCCGGCGGCCTGGGGAGCCTGAAAATCCGGCAGGATGGTTTCAACATTTCGGAGGCGGGGGATCCCCAGCGGAATCAAGCCGACCACTACTACCAACAGGCTGGTAAAGAAGATCAGTACAGCCATCCCTGCGCCGGGGCCGGTGCCGAAAATACCGCCCAGGAGCCTGCCCAGGCCTTTGTCGGCCTGCTTCATGGCCGGTTCAAAGACATAATCAGCCAGGGGGCCGGCAATGAGCATGGCCAGCGGCGCGGAGACCTGGGCAATCATACGGCGGACCGAGAAAACCCGACCCTGCACATCCGGCGGGACCTTGGATTGCCAGATGGCCTGATTGGAAGGGTTGACCAGCATCACCGTGAGTTCCAGTAGGAATATGGGAATTGCCCACTGGAGCAGGTTCTGACCCAGGCCGAAGGCGGCCGCACACACTCCACCCAGCGCCCAGCCAATCAGGACGCCGTAAATCTTGCGCTTGAAACCGCCCCAGGCCGAAATGGCCACCCCGCCGATCACTCCGCCGATGGAAGCAATGGATTGGATGGTACCAAGGACGACCGTGTTATCCCCGGTGCGAGCCAGGATCATCGGCGCCAGCAGTGTCCAGAGGAAGCTGCCCAGGAAGTTTCCGAAGAAGAATACCAATTGCAGCCCGAGCAGGCTGGGGCGTTTAAGGATGTATTCAAACCCATACCAGGCTTCGCGCAGAAGAGAACCTTTGCCTTCAGCGCCCTCGTCTGATGAGGGCACCGGCGGGATGAAAATAAGCAGCAGCATCCCGATGGCAAATAAAAACGTGACAATATCAATCAGCAAGATGCCGCCAATACCAATCACACCGATCAGGGCACCGGCCAGCACCGGCGAAAGGACCCCGGAACCGACCTCAGCCAGGGAGAGCATACTGCTGGCGCGAGTGAACTGCTCCCGGGGGATCATGACGGAAATGGCGGACGAATAGGCCGGGAATTGGAAAGCCTGGAAGGTGCCCGTAATGAAGCCGGTCACCATCAGGTGCCAGATTTGCAGAACGCCTGCCTGGTAGAGGATCATGACGAGGATGGTCATCAACCCGGCGGCCAGGTCGCTGAGCATCATCACCAGCTTTTTATTCCAGCGATCCACCAATGCGCCGGCAATGGGCGAAAAAACGACCGCAGGGGCAAAGGAGAAGAATCCGACCAGGGCCAGGTTGGTGGCCTTGCCGGAAAACTGCCAGGCAAAAATGGTCAGGGCAAAACCTGACATGGCAGTCCCCATCAATGAAACCAGTTGGCCAAACCAGACGAGGGTGAAGCCGACCATCCCTGCCGGACGCTTGGAGGGCATATTTGTGGATCTCCTTCAATGAATTGGCAATGAGCTACGCGATCCAGGATTTTATCAAATCACGGATTGGAACGGACCTGGCTGGCGAGGTTGGAACAAGTGCAAGCGGTGATCACCTGGCCATACTTGACCAGGGTGCCCAGGTATTCGGCAACTCCCTTGTGGACCTGCCAGCCTTCCATGGTGAAAGGCAGGGCGCTGTCAGCCGGGACCCACTCGCCGTTGTACTTGCGGGCGATATGGACGTGCGTGCCGGTGGCGTTGCCACCCTCGCAGGAGGGGTGGCCGAGCGGATCCCCTGATTTAACACTGCGGCCGAGAGGGGCTTTGCCATCCTCGGCCAGGTGGAGGTAAAAGACCACCCAGCCGGTGCGCTCATCGCCGTCGCGGTCAAGATCCAGCACCACCACGGCCGGGGCGACCCGGGCGATCACGCCGTCAGCAACCGCCGTGGCATACAAGTCGGTGGGCGTGCAGCCGCCAACCACAGCCGGAGGGGCAAAATCAATGGCGGCCAGCGGTTCGCCATCACCCCAACCGGTATGCGGCCCGCCGGTGTACGTCCAGGCGGTACCGGCCGGGAATGGCAGGCGCATCTCAGGTTGGGCCAGGCTGCCGGGGATGACAGGGGCCGAAAGGCTCCAGGGATCGCCAAACAAGCGGGTGTAGACGGCCTGGAAACCCTGGCTGGAGCCGGCCAGGGCAAAGGTTGCCGGGGTTTCCGTAAAGGAGAACAGGTAACGCAGGGCGGCAGTGGCTGCATTTTGCCAGGGATCGATATTTTCAATCCGGCCGTCCGGCAGGTCGAAACCGGTCAAGCTGCCGAGCCGCCAGCCGTAAAAGCCGTTATTCAACGTGTTGGCAGCCCAGATTAACTGCAAAGCCAATCCGGGGTGGCTGATATCGACATAACCAAGCGGGTATCGGTCCAGGTCATCCGGAATTTCGGGTGTAGTCAAAGCACCGGTTTTATATTCGATGAGGGCCAGCAGCAAGCGCGGGCTGATGGAGAAGTTTTCTGCAACATATTCCACCATTTCGCCGCCGGAGCGGTTCTGGTTGCCCATGTAGGTGGTGAAATCCTTCAGCCAACCGGGTTGGGCATTGACAAAGGCAACCGGATCGAAACCCACCTCGGCCGGACCATTGGGGAACAACCCATCCGGGAGAACCTGGAAGGTGCTGCCCCAAAAAGGTCGATAATAAATCGGGATCCTCATCGGCATTCCCGGCGGCAGGGTGGTGGCAGAATCCGGGATAATCGGATTGGAAATGCGAATTTCCTGGACGGAGGTATTGAACCGCCCGGCAAGCCCGGGGAGTGTGTCGCCGCTCTGCACGGTGTAATCCACCAATTCGCCGGGCGTATATAACGGGCGGGTCGGCTCGGCCGTCAGGGTCGGTGCCGGGGATGTGGGAGTGCTGTAATACTTTGGCGGGATTACCGTTTGGCTGGGTGGATTGGCGGGGGAGCAAGCACCCAGGATCCCACTCAAGATCGCCAGGATCGCTAACGCGTGCAGGATTTTACGGGGTGTAGGCATCGTTGGTGATATTCGTCTGGGCCGATCCATACTGGGATGCCGTGACTGTTTTTCCGTCGCGGGTCAGAGTGCCGTAGTACTCGGCATTGCCCATGTGAGCCGTCCAGCCGGAAAGGACAAATTGCAGCGGACTGTCGATCGGGATCCACTCGCCGTTATATTTGCGGGCGATGTGAACATGGGTGCCGGTGGCGTTGCCGCCCTCGCAGGAAGGATGGCCTACGTTTTCGCCCACATCGAGCAGGGTGCCAACCGGTACACGGCCCTTATCCGCGATGTGCAGCAGAAGTAATACCCAACCGGTTTGCTCGTATCCGTCGCCGTCCAGGTCGAGAACGACCACGCCGTTTTCGGATCGAACCACAAGCCCGGAGGCTGGTGCAGTGACAAATTCATAAGTATCGTGGCAGCCGGAGACATCTGATGCCGGGGCAAAATCCAACGCGGCCAGGGGCGAGCCAGAGGCCCAGGCGGGATGGGGTCCACCGGTGAAGGACCAGGTTCGGCCGACGGCGAAGGGTAGATCCAGCAAGGGTTGAGCCAGGTCAGGCGTCAGGATTGGCTCCACGGCCTGGGCGCGCACCCAGGGGCTATCGAACATGCGTTGGTAAAGGTCGATGAAGCCTTCGGGGGCATAGAGTACACCACCCCAATCGCGCAGGCTGTAAAGCTGCGAGAAGAAATACTGGACCGCAACCGTCCCGGCGTTCAGGGAGGGAGCAATACGCATCTTCTCGCCATCGATAAATTGCAGCTCGGTCTGTCGGCCGGTCCGCCAACCGTAATACCCGGCAAATAATTGCTTGACTGCCCAGTTGAGCTGCCTGTACAGTCCCTTGTGGGTGTTATCCACCATGCCGAGTGGGTACTGCTCCTTGGCCAGGGTATCCGGCCGGCCGTAGACCCAACCGGATTCATATTCCAGCAGGGCCAGGAGCAGGCGCGGATTAACGGAATTTTCCCTGGCGACCTGCAGGACCACCCGTGCGCCGCTGCGGGTGCCAATGCCAAGGTATTCGGAATAGGTACTTAAATAACCCCCGGCCTGGCGGACGTAGGCATCGATATCAAAATCAATCGAAGTGGGAGAGTAGGTGATTTCACTATCCGGCAGCAGGGCAGTGGTGGGGGTTGTTTCGCCCAGGTTATATTGGATGAAAAGCAACTGGCCGGGCCTCAAAAAAGTACCGGCTGGGACAGGATCCGGTGAGCTGATATTCTCCGGGCTAACGTTGAAGCGCAGGCAGAGATTTTCGAGTGTATCGCCGGATTGGGTGTAATACATCACCGGCGGAGGCGGTGTCTCCGATGTTGGGGTGACATCCACAGTCGAAGTACTGTAACCGGCAGATTTGGGCGGCGTGCTCTGCAGGGTGGGAAAGTTCAGGGTTGGGATGACAACCGGGGTTTCGGCTGGATCTACTGCTCCACCCGAACCGCTGCCGGCAATAATAACCGGAAAATTGCAGGCCAGGGTGGAGAATATTAAAATCAACATCCCCAGCACCAGCTGGAGCTGCTTAGCGTGAGATTTGATTTTCCGGAACGCGGCTGTCCCAGGCTTCAACGACTGATCCATCCTTTGTCAGATACCCGTTGTATTCGATCCCGTCACCGGACGAGACCCACCCATCCAGTACAAAAGGCAGGTTGCCGTCGGCGGCAATCCAGACTCCATTATACCTTCTTGCCAGGTGCATGTGGGTTCCATTCGAATAACCGCCCTCGCAGGAAGGGTGGCCGATCCGTTCGCCGGCGCGGACAAAATCCCCCACCTGGACGCGGTCGCGGGTTTCCATATGCATGTAGAGGATCGTCCAGCCGGTTTGCTCAAAACCGTCGCCATCCAGGTCCTGGACAACTTCACCGTTTTCCGAGCGGACGATGACACCGTCGGCGATTGCCACGGTCCAGGCATTGCTCTGCACGCAGCCGAGGGCATCGCCGGGTGGGGCGAAATCAAGGGCAGCCCAGGCGCTGCCTTCCGCCCAACCGCCATGCGGTCCGCCAGTGAACGACCAGACAGCCCCCATCTCAAAAGGAAGCTGAAATTCCGGCTGGGTGAGGCCGGGCGGCAGGAGGGGCTCAAAGGTGTAATCAAAGGGATAGCCAAACAGGTGCGTGTAGGCGGCATAAACGCCGTCCTCGTTGACCGCGCGTTCCCAGTCGGACTGCCCGTAAAGCTGCGCCATCAGGTATTGCACACCGGCCGTCCCGGCATTGATGCCCGGGTTGAGCGGGATGGCTTTTCCATCCGCCAGGTTGATGGTGGAAAGGGCGTTGATCTCCCACAGGTAATAGCCCATATTGAGGTTGTTGGCGGCAAAGGCCAACTGGCGGTACAAGCCCTTGCGGGCGATATTCACCTCTCCCATCGGGTAATCCAGGGTTCGCTCGGCCGGGCTGCTGGTGCTGACCCAGCCGGATTGATAATCCAGCACAGCCAGCAGGATGCGCGGATTAACCGAATATTCCAGCGAGATGCGCCGGACGATATCCGCGCCGGAGTACCAGGTTTCATCAACGGTTTCATGATAGACGGAAAGGTAGCCACCCGCCCGGGTAATGGTTTCCCCGATATTCATTACGGCGCTGGGGCCGTTAACCAGCTCTGAGTCGGGAATGATTTTGAAAGCAGGTCCGGGGTCCGCCTGGCTGACGGGTGGGATGCGCAGGACCTGGCCGACCTCCAGCAGGTTTGGATTGGCCAGCTCGTTATACTGGATCAACGCAGTGGAATCCACCCCGAAGCGCTGGGCGATAATACCAATCGTATCACCAGGCTGGACGGCGTATGTGATTTCATCTGTGCGAGGAGTGGGTAAGACTTTGACGACATCCGGGGTGGGGGTGGAGACCGGTTCGCCGGGGACGCGGGTGGCCGGTGTGAAGGGCGTGACGCTGGGCAGGTTTGCCACCGGGGGGGCGATGCCAATCACGTTGGTTGGATTCTTGATGGCACCCTGGGCGGCGGGGGGCACCCAGGGTTGTTCACCCCCCCAGGTACGGGTACAAGCCGACAATAGGAGAAGAAGCAAAAAAGAAAGGCTGCGACGAAGATGGGATGATTTCATCCCTCAAGTATATCAAAGTTAAAGCGCAGCCGGGCACCGCCCAGCATGTGCAGGTGCATGTGGTGGACGGACTGCCCGCCATCCCGGCCGGTATTCATCACCAGGCGGTAGCCCCGCTGGTCTATCCCCTGCTCCTGGGCCATCCGCCGGGCGACCAGCAACATATGTCCCAGCAGGGCTTCATCCTCAACCCCGGCCGTGTTGATTGAATCCAGGTGCTTGTTGGGGATGACCAGGATGTGCACCGGCGCCAGGGGATGGGTATCCTGGAAGGCGGTCACCAACTCATCGCGATAATAAATGGTAGCCGGTAGATTTCCGGCTATGATCCGGCAAAAAACACACTCGGAAGGCTGCATATCGGGTCGATTCCTTTGAGGAAGGTTGGTAAAGAAATGGGAGGATCATCCATGCGGATGACCCTCCCATTATAACGGATTGAAAATGGTTACTCGCCGCGGATGAAGGCTTCAGTCATCTCCCGGCACTGATCATCCTTGAATTGCTTGGGCGGGGTCTTCATGAAGTATGAAGAGGGGGCGATCAATGGACCGCTGATACCGCGATCCAGGGCCAATTTCACGCAGCGCACGGCATCGATGACCACACCGGCGGAATTGGGCGAATCCCAGACTTCCAGCTTGGCTTCCAGGTTGAGCGGCACATCGCCGAAGGTGGTACCTTCCATGCGCAGGTAGCACCACTTGCGGTCGGTCAGCCACGGGACGTAATCGCTGGGGCCGACGTGGATATCGCCTTCCGGCAGGGTGTACGGCAGCATGCTGGTGACGGCGCCGGTCTTGGAGATCTTCTTGGATTCCAGGCGTTCGCGTTCGAGCATGTTCATGAAGTCGGTGTTTCCGCCGAAGTTAAGCTGGTAGGTGTGATCCAGTCGGACGCCGCGATCCACAAACAGGCTGGTCAGGACGCGATGCAGGATGGTGGCGCCCACCTGGCTCTTGATATCGTCGCCGATGATCGGCAGACCGTGCTGGCGGAATCGTTCGCCCCAGTATTCGGTGCTGGCGATGAAGACGGGGATGGCGTTGACCATGCCGCAACCGGCTTCCAGGATTTGCTCGACGTACCACTTGGTGGCCATTTCTGAGCCAACGGGAAGATAAGAGATGACCACGTCCGTTTTTGTGTCGCGCAGGATCTTGACAATATCAGCCGTCGGGCCGGGGGCTTTCTTGATCACCTGGGAAAGATACTTGCCCAGGCCGTCGTGAGTCATACCGCGGTAGACCGGCACCCCCAGGTTGGGGACATCGGTAAACTTATAGGTGTTGTTGGGTTCGGCAAAAATTGCTTCGGAGAGATCCTTGCCCACCTTGGTGATGTTGATGTCGAAGGCGGCGGTAAATTCAATATCGCTGATATGATAGCCGCCGAGGTTGACGTGCATCAAACCCGGGATGCGGTCAGTATCGGCTGCGTTGCGATAGTAATGCACGCCCTGGACAAGGGACGAAGCGCAATTGCCAACGCCGATGATTGCCACACGGACTTTCTTGTCACTCATGTTTTGTGCTCCTGTGCTTGTAGATGAACTACCATTGAATGGATCGATTATACTCATTCCGCGTCTGGAATGGCAGGGGGAAAATGAAAGAAAACCGCCAAAGAGATTATACAAACTTTCATGAATCGGGATAGGAATGGGAGCCAGCAACACTGGTAAAAAGAATCAAATCACGGTATAATACCGCTCGCACTCGGGGTGTGGCTCAGTCCGGCTAGAGCACACGGTTCGGGACCGTGAGATCGAGGGTTCAAATCCCTCCGCCCCGACTGTTTTTATTTAAACGACAATTATCGAGGGTTCCCCC
>CAYOOA010000041.1:14425-18663 GCA_964405455.1 uncultured Anaerolineaceae bacterium
CCCCCATGGAGGGGGTGCTGCGCGAAAATCCCTCCGCTTTGGAAGAGTGCAGTTTTCATGCACATCACCGGGACAATTCCTCCCTGTAGAATGCACGGATCGCCTGGATATCAGTGATGTGTCCTTCCACGTGACGGATCTGCATCTCCACGACATCCTGGACAGAGACTGTCTCTTCCGGTTCATTTGGCCAGCAGACAGTTAATTTCTTCTCCAACGATCCCGGTACCTGGCGCAGTAGTTGGACGATATGCGCCCGGTTGGCTCGAAACAGAGCCAGTGAAGGTGCAATTGGGCGGTTGGTGTATTCCCATACGCTGGACCAGTATTCCTGGTTGGGTGCCTGCCAGTACCATTTCAATTCAAAAGGTTCTTTTGAATTTCCAATTGCCTGCTTAATGAACGATTTCCAGAGATCATCACCATCCACAACGTGGTGAATATACTGGCGGATCGTCCAGCCCTGACCAGGATTGGATCGATCCAGGTCGCAATCAGCCAGACCGCGGATGGCCTTTTGGAGCAAACGTGGGCAGCGACCATAATCATTAATAACCTTGATCTGGGGGTTACTAGTATTCGTTTTCATATTCAGGATCTCCGCTCAACCGGGAAGGAAATAATAATTATCCAAGAAAAAAGGGTTCCAATTCTTCCAGCAAATCTGCATCCAGTTGGGCAGGGGTTGCCTGGATATTCCCGGCTGAAACGAGGGTAGGTTTGCCACCCCCGCCCCCGCCGTAGCGTTTGACCACCTCCATCACCGGTTGGCGTAAATCCAGCAGGGTATCCTCGGTGCAGCCAACCGCCAGCGAGAGCGGGCCGGTACCGCCGCTGATGATTGCCACGGAATCGGAACGTCCCTCCAGCAGGCGCATGACGGCTGCCCGTACACCGGTGGTATCAAGAAAGTCATAATGTTCAAGGAAAAGGGTGTTCTGACCAACCGGAGCGCCCTGGCCGGATAATTTCTGCAGTTCAAGTTCCAGGAGATTCTCTTTCAGACGCTGGATTTCCTTCTGGCTGTCGCGCAAGTCGCCGGATAGTTTTTGAACCAGCGGCAGCACCTGGCTGCGGTGGCTGCCAAGATATTCGGCCGTTTCTCCGAGCACATTTTCTTCCGAGGCCATCAGGTCCACCGCTTCACGACCGGTGACATAATCAATCCGGGTGATATTCTTCTTGTGCAGTTCCCGGTTGAAGGCTTTGATCGGGCCGATTTCCAGGGTGGAGGGCAGGTGGGTGCCGCAACAAGCGCCGATGTCCCAATCCTCGATGTCCACGATTCGAATCTGTCCGGCAGGTAGTTCGCGGATATTGACCGCCAGACCGGGGATGCTGTCCATTTCTTCAGGAGGGATCAACCAGGTGCGAATGTTGTGCTGATCCACCACGGCCTGGTTGGCCAGGCGGGTCATTTCGCGCAAATCATCTGCGCGGATCAGGCGATCGGTCTTGAGGTACAGGCTGCCGTTTTCGCCAATATTGAAACCGGCATACTCGACGGTTTTGAAGATCAGGCGGGCAGCGCCGAAGAGGACATGGCAGGTGGTGTGCAGGCGCATGTTCCGGATGCGGTAGGAACGGTCGATTTCGCACTCCACATGGGAACCCGGGCGCAGCAGGTCCAGAGCGGCTTCACTGGGGGCTACGGTATGGATGATATCTGCCCCATTTTCCTGCACATCCAGCACGGGCAGGCCGGCCAGGCTGCCGCGGTCGGCTGGTTGTCCGCCACCTTCAGGAAAGAAGCAGGTTTCCTCCAGGATAACGGCCAGGGAATCCCCGCTGGATTGAACGGAGCGCACCTGGCCGATGAAATGGGTGGTCAGCGGCTCGGCCCAATATTTCTTCATCTGCTCAATGGACATGGCATCCCTCCGGCGCGGTTTTCTGAATCATATCACTGCTTGCAGATTTGGTGAAAATCTTCACCGGAGGTGATACCGATGAACCCAGTTCAGGTGGAGATCATCCCTTCAGTGCCAATTTCAAGATTAACTCCAGGATCAAACCAAGCAGGAAGAACGTGCCGTAGCGGCGATTGTGCCCGAAGGAGGCGGCAGAGAAATAGAGCGGCCAGATCCCCTTCGGCAGGTCAGCGGGTTCCGCGGCTGGTTTGGGCGCTTTGTACATGGCCCAGACCGAGGGTAAGGAGGTCAGCCCGACGAGGACAACTGCCATCACGGGCGAGAAGTAACCGACCAGGACCAGGTAGCCGACCAGCAGGTACATCAAGGCCATCATCCCCAGGACGGTGTGGCGGGCAACCTTTTCACCCAGGATGACCGGCAATGTGTGAATGCCCTTGGCCTTGTCCTGGTCCAGTTTGTCGATGTGTTTGCCAAACAGGACGGTGGTCGGGCCAAGAGCGTAGGGCAGGGAGGCGATGATCACGTTCCAATCCCACTGGCCGGTGATGACAAAATACCCACCGCCCACCATCAGCGGTCCCCAGATCAGGACGACGGCGATCTCTCCCAGGCCGATGTATTTGAGCGGCCAGGTATAGAAAAGCACGAAGATGATCCCGACCGCCAGCAGCGCCCAGGCCACCCAGCCGTTGAGCAGGACCAGCGGCAGGCCAGCAGCCAGTGCCAGCAGCCCGGTGATGGCGGCGTATGTCAGTAGTTCCCGCTCACTCATCAGGCCGGATTGCAGCGGTTGCGGGCCGTACTGGGTGCGGAAGTAGTTGTCCTTATCCACGCCGCGCTTAAAATCGGTGTAATCGTTGAGCAGGTTGTTGGTGGCGTGGGCCAGGATCAGGCCGAGAGCCAGCAGCAGCCATTTCCAGAAGACAAAACTCCCCGCAATCGCGGCCAGCAAGCCGGCAATGGCGGCCGAGAAAAAGGTCATCACCAGCACCGCGGCCCGGGTGGAAACCAGCCAGCGGGAAATCACATCCAACTTGCGCCATTCCTCGCCCGTCAGGCGGGGGATGATGCGCAACGCTTTTACCCACATTCGCACGTTCATGATCAACCTCTATATATCAGATAAACTTTGTGCGAATTGTATCAAATTGTCAAGACAAATCAAGGGGGTGTATCGGGAAGGCTAATCCGGTTGGGGGAGGAGGATTTGTCCGCTGGCCGGATCGCCGAGGATGAGCAGGCTTTGCGGATCGTTAATAAACAGCCAGGCCGTGTGCGCCAGGGCCAGGGCATCCAGTTCGGCGGGGGAGTAGACATCCCGGGTGGGCAATATCCCGTGGAGGAGTTTGTGACGGGTGACTTCCTCGAAGAAATCCATCGGGTCGGGGATGGGCATTTCACGCTCGAACAGGACTAACTGGCGCTGCAGGCGACCTTCGAGGGTGTGGGCATCGAACGGCTTAAGGCCCAGCAAGTGGTGGAAGATGGCGGCTGGATGACTTTCCAGCAACACCCGGTCCGGATTGTTGAGCGGATCAGAGAAGTAACCCAAGGCGGATAATTCAGCGGAAAACTGCACACCAAACCCTGCCGCCGGGTGGTGGGGTTGATCCTCAGCAGCGGTATGATAGGTGGGCAAACCGCGTTTTTCCAGCTCGACTTCCACGGGGCGGAGATCCCCTCTGGCGGGGCGGCAGAGCGGCATACCGCATAGAATTACAGCCCTCGCGGCTCCACTGCAATAGGCCAGCGCATCGCACATTTTCCCCGTACCAAGCGCCTGCACTTTCTGGCGTTCATCCAGGGCTGCAAAGGCAAACGGTTGTTTACCACCGCAATAGGCGACCCCGATTGCGGAAAGGTGGGAATTCTCTTCCATGAGAAAAGTTTATACCAATTTGCACGGAATGGCAAATAAAACACCTATCGAGTATATGATTTATGATACTTTGACGACTGTCATTGGCTCAGCTATACTAAAAGATATTCAGACCTTGAAGATAAACGAAAGGAAGGAAATACTTATGAAATCTCAGTCTGCATTCAAGCTCACCTATTCCACTATGTTCAACCCCCCGGAGGAGTTGCACACCCGCTTTGACGACGCCCTGGTGCAGGTTAAAGCCAACCTGGGTCGCGAACATGCGATGATTATTGACGGTAAGGACCGCCTGGCCAGTGAAAAAATTGAAGATCGTTCACCGGCGGACACCGATGTAGTGCTGGGCATCTTCCAGAAAGGCACCCGCCAAGACGCTCAGGATGCTGTTGCGGCCGCCCGCCAGGCCTTCCCGGGTTGGAGCAAGACACCCTGGCAGAAACGGGTTGAATTGCTGCGCAAGGCGGCTTCCATCATCGACCGGC
>CAYOOA010000042.1:0-17979 GCA_964405455.1 uncultured Anaerolineaceae bacterium
AGCCGCCAGGTGGATCCGCCGGATTGCAGCAGCACGGCCTGCGGGTTGGCGTGGGACGGGTCGCACTCGGGGCGCAGGGTGATGCTGCGCAGCGGGGCGGGCGGCGGATCGAGCAGCCAGGGGGTATCCTCGGTTTGCAGGCCGCGGACGATTTGCCCGGCGTCCACCTCCAGCCGCAGGCGGGCCAGGGGGAAGGTGCCGTGGCGGGCGGCGTGGCGCAGGGCGGTCGGGATATCGGCATCGTAGTAGGTCAAATCCGGGAATGCGCGCAGGGTGTTATGAAAGAGGGCAGCCTGCTGGTGCGGCGAGGCGCACTCCACCGCCAGCACGGTTTGCGGCTGCGGCAGGAACAGGTCACGGCGCTCCATGCGGGAGAGTTTGGGGGCTTCGGGCTGGTCTTCCAGCCAGCGCCACAGGCGGCGCAGGTCCTCCGCCGGGCCGGCGGCGTAAAAGGTGACCGGGAAAGGTTGGGCCAGGCGCAGGCGGCGGCCGTCATCGGCCAGCAGCCAGAGTGTCAGGCCGTCGGCGGCGTCTTCATATAAGTCCAACAGCCAGCCGGTCAGCTCAGCCATCTTCCTCCGCTTCACCCATGCGCTGCTCCAGCAGGTTGCGCAGGCGGATGACCTCCTTGTGCTCCTCCAGCAGCATGGCCAGCAGGAAGGTCTCCATCGGCAGGGCGTGGGCGGCGTAGGCGGCGGCGGCCAGGTGCTGGCGGGCGGCATTGAACAGCTCATCCAGGGCCAGCTGGTCGCTGCGGCGCAGCGCGCGGCGGAAGCGCCCGAAGGATTCCTCTTCGGTCAGGAAGGATTGGGTGATGGATGGTAGGGTTCGTCCCATAGGTACCTCGAAGTCAAAGAAGGGCTATCCGCAGATGACCCCCCGCACGGGGGGTGACACAGATATCGCAGATAAATGCAGATAAGAAAATAAAGGCTGCTTTTATGAAAAAATCTCTGGTAAGGGCGAAGCAGCCGGGGATTATCGCGCCTTTCACCGATGGTTTCCGTTCCGGCTGCTTCGCCCCTATGCAATGGATTGCTGTGTGTCATGTGTGGTTGGGATGTGGTGTACCCCCACCCCGGCCCTCCCCCTGAAGCGGGGAGGGAGAAGAGGTAGCTTCTTCTTCCGCCCATTCGCTGAGGAGGGGGGCGGACTGGCGCAGCTCGTCCAGCAGCACCTGGCGCTCGGCGCAGATGGGCTTGGGCGGGCGGGCGCTGACCACCACCGGCGCCCCGGCCGAGAGGCGGCGCAGGTGGACCAGGCAGGCGCGCAGCAGGCGGCTGACCTCCGGCAGGGGCACGCTTTCATCGTAGAAGGTGGCCAGCAGGTCCAGCACCAGCACCGGGCGGTTCTGAGCGGGTTCCTGCTCCAGCAGGGCCAGCACCTGGTAGCAGGTGAAGGCGCGTGAGATGCGGATGCCCGCCAGGGCGGGCTCCAGTTCCAGCGTCAGGCGGCGGATGGCGCGCGCCACCGGCAGGGGGTTGAACTGGTTGCCGCCGTCCAGCACGCGGATGGAGCCCAGCACCGCCAGGCGGGCGGCCAGCTCCAGCATTTGCAGTTGGGCGGCGTGCGGGGCAATCACCGCGCGGAGCGCACCTTCGGTGGCACGTAGGCCGTTTTCTACGGGGCCCGGGGTATCTCCGGCCGGGGGAATGGGGGGAGAGAAAATAGAAATTTTGTTCATGTTTTAAGAATAACGTTTGAGAGAGGAAAATGCAAACGTTGCAGGGGTGAAAAAGGGGGTAGCCCGAGGGGGGATGGGGGAAAATCAGGGCAAAAAGGTGGCCAGGACGCTGCGGTTTTCCGCCGCGCACAGGGCCCGGATTTCGGCCGGGGTGAGCGGCGCGAACGGTTCAAGGATGGAATCCATTTCCAGTTCCTCCGCCGTGAACGTTCGGGGCTGGTAATGCTTGTTCTCGTGGTGGAGGGGGATATCCAGCCGACGGCCGCTGCGCAGCAGGGCCTTGCGCCGCTCGCACATTTGCAGGGTGGCGAGCAGCCCGCCCAGAAGGTAGCGGTTACGGAATGACATGACCCGGCAAGATGTGCCGCTCAACTGGTGCAGCAGCATGTGCGGGGAATTGGGGAAGGGCATGCAGCCTTCCACGTAACGATCCACCCGGCCCTGCAGCGGCGCGGCACAACTGCCGACCGCCAGCTTTTTCCCCGGCAGGGCGGCAATTTGCTCCGCAGTGAAGGGCGTTCCGACTGCATCGTAATACAGCCGCTGCCCGTGATCCTCGCTCCCTGCGCCGATGATCACCGCCAGGTGAAAATCACGCCGGCAGCCCTCATGATACAGCATATCAAAGGCATAACGCACGGCCGCCTGGCAGCCGCCCCGGCAGACGTTCTCCAGGGCGCATAGTTGGGCAGGGGTGAACGGCCGCCGGCCATCGGGGATCGGGGCATGGTTCATGCTGTGCCCGATCAGTACGCGCACGTTGGGGTAATTTGTCCGCATCCATTCGCCCAGCAGGGATGGATCCGCCGGGCGGTAGGGAGTGACCGGGGCTTCGCCGACGATTTCCACCGCCGGGTCGCTGAAGCCGTTTTCATCAGCTGTCCGCATCAGCGGGATTTCCGCCGGATCCAGGCCCATCAGGCGGACGGCTGCCCGGTCGGTTTCCACGCTGTGGTTGCCGCTGATGATCACCCGGCTCTGCACCGGGTCCACCGGGGCCGGGCAGTTGCCCTCCCCGCCCACAATACCGTCGATGATGACCAGGTCCGCCCGGAAAAGATGCAAAATATCGACCAGCTTCTGGTCAATATCATAGGTGTGGTTGCGCTGGCGCAGGTTGTAGGTCAGCACCCCCATGGCGTTCTTGAAACCGAGGGTCACCCCGGCGTAGAGGTTGGTTTTCATCTTGGGCATGGAGATGTAGAACGCTTCGCCGCGGATGATCTCCGAGAAAAGCTGCGGCACCACGATTTCCTTCATCACCCGTGCTTTGGGCAGCAGGTAGCGCTCGGTGGGCTGCTCTTCCAGTGCCACCAGTTCCACGCCGCGCAGCCTGGCCAGTCGGTCCAACCCGGTGATGTGAAAAGCCGCCCGGGTGGGCATGCCCCGCCCGGCGGATTCCGCGATGACGATGCGAGAGGTGTACTGCTGCAGGAAGAGGATGACCGCATCGATCAGGCGCGGGTCGGTTGTCTCGGGGTAATCGCGCTGCTGCATGCCCAGGTCGTGGAAAACCGTCACCAGGTTGGGTTTGAGCACCACTTTGCGGCCGCGGATGCGTTCCGTGAAATGGATGCGCTCATCCAGCCGGGACAGGTTTTCGGTCACTGCCGCCCGGATGGCCTGCACATCCTCGCGTTGGTCGTATGCCGGTGTGCCGTATTCCCGGGGCAGGCAGACGTAATCCCGGCTGTAATCCAGCGGGCGGGCTTGTGTGATCACGACAACGCTGCGGGTGGATGCTGGCATGGTTTCCTTGAAAGGTATTTCATGTTGGGGCGAAGCAGCTGGAAAAATCGAATCCGGCGAAGATTTTCATTCGTCCAGCCGCTTCGCCCCTACGAATATCATTTTACGTGACCCACAGTAGTGCGAGAGATTTCTTCAGGCAGCCGGCTGCTGCATGTGGATGGCTTCGACCGGGCAGGCTTGCTCGCAGATGGAGCAGCCAATACAGTTTTTGGCGTCCGCCAGGTAGGGAATGGCGTGCACCCGGTGATCGCTGACCTCGGCAAACTCCAACACGCTGGTCGGGCAGACCTCCAGGCAGACACCGCACGAGACACACTTTCGTTCGATCACGACCGGCTTTAGCCACAGACTGCGTTTGAGCATGGCCACCGAGTGTTCGTGCTGATCCTGCACGGCGTCCGCCGGGCAGATTCGCCCGCAGGCGCCGCAATCGATGCAAATCGCCGGGTCAATCACGTGCAGGGCTTTGCGTTCGCCGCGGATGGCCGCCACCGGGCAGACCTTGACACAGGCGGTACAGCCGGTGCAGGTATTGAGGATGGTATGGCTCATGCGACCTCCTTCCCGGGATTGGCGCCCAAAACATCGTCCATCTCCAACGCACTCAACGTCTCCGGCCTGGGAATGCCGGTTTCCGGGTCCCAACCGATCTCCTCCCAGTAGGCTTTCATCAGTACATCCAGGTCAAATTGGACGCCGCGATTGGGTCCCACCTCCTGGGGTGGATCGCCCAGCAGGCGCCGGCTGACCTTGAGGCTGTGCGGGTCAATCCCTTCACGGATGTTGAACATCTGGCGCAGGGTCTGGATGCGCTGGCCGATACGCAGGTATTCTGCGGGGCTCAGGTCCCAGCCGGTGGCGGCATTAGCCCATTCAAAAATCGGCACGCGGTCCACGCCGATCAACATGCCCATGTAGCAGGCCCCGGCGGAGTTGTAGAATTGGGTGAAATTGGTGACCGCCACCGCGCTGACCGTGCGGCCGTTGCCGGGTTGATAGCGGGTGGACTTGGCGTAAAACTGCCCGGATTGAGGCAGGTCGGGCACGCGCGTCCACAGCTTGAACATGTCGTAATACAACTGCGAGCCGGTGGTGTGGCGGCCGGGGGTGGGATCCACGCTGGCATGCAAAGCCATGCCGGGATCCAGGCGCGGGTCGTGGTAGGCCATCTCCTGCCCGCCGGCATGGATGGCGGCATCTGCTGCGGCCGGGGTGAGTTTCTCCGCCGCCCGTTTCACACCGTCCGTCAACAGCGCGCCAAAGCCCTGGCGGTGGATCATTTGCTGCAGCACTTCCCGGATGGCTGCTTTGTTGCCCCAGGTCAGTTCCAGGCCGCCGGTATCCTCCCTGGTAATCCAGCCTTTTTCGTAGCACTCCATGGCAAAGGCCACGGCGCCTCCGGCAGAGATGGAATCCATGCCGGCCCGGTTGAGCAGTTCATTGACCTCATAGACCAGGTCCAGGTCATCGTTGAGGACCATGGAAGTAAAGGCAGCTGTAGTTTCATATTCCGGCTTATGGCTTTCCTGCCCGGCCAGCTCGATCAGGCCGCCGCAGCCCAGCGGGCAGCCGCGGCAGTGGTATTTGCGTTTCTCGCGGGCGATCACATCATCCGGGTCGACGGCATCGTTGAAGCGGGGCATATCCCGGTTGGTGCCGGCCCAGTTCTTGAAAGGCGTGTCGCCCATGCCAACCGAGGCAGGCAGTGTACCGATGGTACCCCACTTGGCCAGGATGCCGCCCAGCAGGAAGCCGGACTGGCTCATCCCGACCGGCAGGCTGCCGACCAGGCCGCCAAACAGGCCGATGGTGCGGGAATTGACCACCTGCAGCGGGAGAATGATATCCCGGGCGCATTTGGATGAAAGCTGCTTGATTTTATGGGGGTGGCTGGCTGCCACCCGATGCGCACCGGCCAGCACCACCGCCTTGAGCCGCTTGGAGCCCATCACCGCGCCCAGCCCGGAACGGGCGGCGATGCGGCCTTTATCGTTGACGATGCCGGAGATCAGCGAGAGGTTCTCCCCGGCCGGGCCGATGCACGCTACAGCGGGTACTTTCTTCCCGGTGTGCCGGGCGATCAGCGCATCTTCGGTTTCCACCGCATCCATGCCCAACAGGTCAGTAGCATCCAGCAATTGCGGCCCATGCGAATCGAACAACAGGTACACCGGTTTGGGGCTGATACCGCGGAAGAGGATGCCGTCATAGCCGGTTTGCTTGATGGCAAAGGCGAATGTGCCGCCGCAGTTCGAGTCGCCCCAGGTGCCGGTCAGCGGGGATTTACCCACCGCCATCCAGCGGCCAGTGAACAGGCTGCCGGAGCCGGTCAGCAAGCCGGACATGAAGCCGAGAATATTCTCCGGCCCCAGTGGGTCTGCCCCGGTTGGCATTTCGCGATAGAGCAGTGCCGCGCCCAGGCCAATGCCGGCGAGGTATTTTTGATAAATCGAATCGGGTATTTTCTCTTCTGTCCAGGTGCCGTGAGTCAGATCCACCCACAACACTTTACCGGTGTAAGCCTTCAAATCTGGATCTCCAGCGTGCGAGGAGTGGGTGATGCCGGGTAAAGTAGATGATGATAATCATAACTTGAATCAAGTTGAATCAAAAGGGCGAAAATGAACTCAGCCTGGGTCTTGTATTTCGGAATCTGGAATTGTATGATCTTGTTTAATAACACTATACCCTGTCCCTTGGTTTCATTTTGATAATCCGATAGTGACATCGCCGCCCGCACCGCAGCCGACCGATTTATTCAGCAGGAGGGTCTGATGATTCGAAGATTCGTACAATTCGCTTTCGTCCTCATCATCATTTTGGCGCTGGCCGGTTGCGATGGCATCATCCCGGACAAGTTCGGCGTCGATGTGAACGCCAATGTCACCACGACCTCGGACTTGGGCCAGGAGACCCTGGAAAGGGTGGATGCGATCAATGAGACCTTGAATTCCGGCATCGAGGTAGGCCCGGAGACCCGGGAAACGATTGATGAACTAAATAAAACCATCGCCGATGGGATCAAGGCTGGATTCGACGAGGAAACCCTGACCCGCGTGGATGAGCTGCTGCGGGTTGTGGAGGACGGTCTCAAAATCGGGCTGGATTCGGAAACCCTGGCTTCCATTGACAATATGGTCAATACCATTGATGAGATGCCCGGCAACTGGGAGACCAGCGCCAATGATGTCATCCGCACCCTGGAGGGCTCCGCCGGCACCGCCGCCAAGAAAATGGCGGATGAAGTGAAAGGGGTCATTTCCGAGGCCAAACTGAATTACCAGCAAATGACCGCCGTGACCGGGACCGAGTTCCGCTGCAACGTAGATTACCTGGGATCCAAGGCCGGCGCCACTGTGCAGGAATTCATCGGCAAAAGCCTGATCGGTAAAATCCGGAATATTCTTTCCAAGAAACCGGCCGAGGAACAGGCTGTGCCCATCCCGTGGGTGTGCCAGATCATCCCGGATCAGGTCGAGCTTTCCCAGGTGGGGGAAACGCTGGTGTATGAAGCCGGCGTGATCGCCCTGACGGGTTACAACTTCGTGGCGGAAAATACTCCCCGCGCGGTGATCCACGATGAGAACGGCCAGGAGGTGGGCGGGATCAACCTGCAGGTCTACCGTACCAGCCCCTACCAGTTGCAGATCAACCTGCAAAACCTGGATCTCAGCCAGGTGCCGGCCCGCTCGCGGCTGGTATTCATCTGGCCCAACGTGGCGGAAACTTCGGGTGTGGCAATCCTGCTGCCGGCGCACCAGGTTCCCGTGGCGGCTTTTGATGCCTTGCCCACCTCCGGTGACGCCCCCCTGACCGTCCAGTTCACCGATCAATCCATCAACGACCCGGTGCAGTGGGAATGGTCTTTTGGGGATGGTGCCACCTCGCTGGAGCAGAATCCAAGCCACACCTTCACTGAGGGCGGCAGCTTTGATGTGCGCCTGACGGCCACCAATTCGCGCGGATCCACCATGGTCACCAAGACCATCAGCATTGGGGTGCCGCTGGCAGCCGATTTCATCTTCAGCCAGGATAGCAATGAAGTACCGCTCCTGGTCACATTCACTGATAAATCCAAGGGCAGCCCCACCAACTGGCTGTGGAATTTTGGCGACGGCGGTACCTCCACGGATCAGAATCCCAGCCACGTCTACACCCAGGCCAACTCCAATGGCTACGTGGTCAGCCTGACGGTCAACAATCCTTCGGCCACCTCCACCAAGACGGCCACGGATCACGTCAAGGCTCTCACCCCGGTGATTGCCAAGTTTAAGGCGGATGTAGTCACCGGCGTGCCGCCCCTGACGGTAAAATTTACCGACCAATCCAGCGGGGATATCGTCGCCTGGAACTGGGATTTTGGGGATGACACCACCTCCACTGAGCGCAACCCCATCCATGTTTACCAGGATATCGGTCAAAAAGATGTCACCTTGAAAGTGATGCGATCAGATGGCAAGACGGATACCAAGGTGGTCAATGCCATGATCACGGTGAAAGACAAACGCCTGTTATTAACCGGGATCCACGCGCCTATTCTCATTCAAACCTGGAAGTTCCCGGAGAACAGCATCTTCTTTAGCACATACATGCTTGATAACAGCGGTCAGCAATTGGATACCGGGATTTGGACCTCCAAGTACACTTGCGTGATTACCGGCTACGCTTTTGGAGATGGATATGTTATGCCGATTAATCCAGGCGTGGAGACTTTTGGGGTTTTTCTGTGGCCGACGACCACCTGGTGGCTGACCGCTGGTTACCTGACAAACGCCGCACCGATCAGCGTGAATGTCGCCTGCTTTGATAAAGCCCTGGAAGGCAAGGTTTTCCTGTATCGCAATGATTTCCGCGAAATTGCCTCCGCAACCGACCTGGATACCGGTATTTTGGCCAGTGACTACTTTAGCTGTAACATCGCCGGCTCGCTGGCACGCGGCATGGGCAGCCTTCCATATACAGGGCTGATGTTCGGTTCCATCCAGCCGGTTCTCCTGCAATCCATCATGTACAGTGCCGGCGGCAACTGGCGCATCAAGGCGGATATCCCGGTCAACATTACCGAAACGTGGGATATCAATGCACTGTGTTTGAAATCCGGCTCATTCATGCTGGGCGATAATCCGCCTTTTGTCACTGGGTCGGTGGACTTGTTATCCGGCGGCAACCACAAGGCAGATACCGGCAAGAATGCCAATGATTTCTTCTGCGCGGTGGGTGGGTATACGGCCAAGTACGGCGACCAGGGCTTTCATGGTTTTACCCCCATTCACGCCAATCCTGTCCTGGCAGTCAATATGGTCAAGGAGAACGGCACATGGTGGGTATATGCAGATCATGCCAACGCGATTCGCGATGAGGATTGGACGGTCAATTACTGGTGTGCCCGCAAACCTTACGCCGTGCAGGGTCCGCCACCGCAATAACTGATTCCTACGATCGGACGACCGGGCTGGAGAAGAACCAGCCCGGTTTTTGATGAAAATGGGTTGCGCTTGATATAATGGGAGAATACACTGCCTCATGGGAGGATTCATATGCCGCACCGTTTTCACACCACCAGCACCAACCGCATCATCCAACTGGCCGGGCAGCCGGGCAGCCCGGAATATATTCACCTGCTGGAAGTCAACCGCAAGCTGCTGGACCTGCTGATCCGCTTCAATCTCGGCGTGGAGAACTCCTTCCGGGTCGGCGGCATGCAAGGGCTGGCGGAGTGCTGCACATCCGCCGGGCTGAAGCGCATGGAGGCCAAGTACACCAACTGGCGCGCTGCCGCGGTGGCTGAACTGAACCTGGTCTCGTGCAATTTTCTCTCCTTTGAGCTGTTGGAGAAGGACCGCGCCCGGGTGTTCACCTTTGAAAAGTGGATGTTTGTCTATGAGGACGGCCGGCAGGTGCCAACGGCCGGCTCGGTGGATGGTTATAATGTGCACCTCGTCAACGGCCTGTGGCGGGTGGATTCAGTCACATTCTACGCTCCCAACCTGGAACCGGGCTAGCAGCCCTCACGGATTTTGGAAGGTCGTGGAATCAATCGGTGCGGATGAGTTGGCTCATCCGCACCGATTTTGATTTCTGTGCAGTGACAATCCATCAAAACAGGGTGTAAAAACCAGCGCTAAGGCGCTTTCAACAGCGTCAGGGCAATCTCATCTCCGGCCGTGCGAAACTCCAGGCTGTTACCGTCCACCCGGTAGGTGGCAGCGGTCTGCAGGGCCGCCAGGAACTGGCTTTCCTGGTCCATGATACCCTGCGGATTATTGCAGTACATCTCGGTCATACCGGCCTGGCTGATGGTGATGGATTGGCCTTTGGTTTGATAAGATGCGAAATATTGGTTGCAACCTGCCGAGCCGCTGACCTTGCCTTCCTGGTCGAAGTTCACGGTCAAACCGGTATCCAGCAGCGGGCTGACTACGGCTTGCTTACCGTTGTTGAAACCGGTCACCGTCCAGCTCGTCCCGGCCAGATCCTGGCTTTGAAGGGTGAAGACGGCTCGGACCACCTGGCTATCATCCAGCAGGCTGAGTTGGTTACCCTGGATTTTATAGTTAAAGGATGCCTGCAATACCTGGATATATTCGGAAGCCTGCTGCATGATGCTTTCCTCGCAGGCCATCAGGGTGGAGAGGATCTCCTTGCCAACCGTGATCTGGCTGCCCTCCATAGTGTAGGTCCCGCTGTAATGGTTGCAGCCGTCCGTACCGGCCAGGTTGCCGGAGGCAAAATTCAGGGTGACCAGCGGCCCGGCAAGCACGGGTTGGCCATTGAGTTCCGTCAGGATCCAGCCGGTGTCGTTCAATGGATCGGCTGATTTGGCAGTACAGGCGGACAAGATCATGATGATAAGCATTCCTAAGACGGGTAAAAATCTGGATTTCATGGGCATTTTCCTCTATTGTAAACTGGATATCCACTAATAAGACGTTCAAGGGAGATGGATGGTTTCAAATATGGTAAGATTTGCCAATATTTATTTCCGCCTCCTGGACTGTTTATGACCAGAATCTCCCAGCTTTTGAAAGGGTTGAAAGACACGCTGCCGCTCCTGCTCGGCGTCGCACCGTTTGGAATGATTTACGGCGTGATGGCCATCAAGGCCGGGTTGGCGCCCACTGCCGCCCAGGCCATGTCCTGGATTGTCTTTGCCGGATCCTCGCAGTTCATGATCGTTCAACTGCTGGCCGGGGGGACTCCCTGGCTGGTCATTGTCATCACGGCTTTTATTGTCAACCTGCGTCATGCCCTGTACAGCGCCTCGGTGGCGCCGCGCCTCAAGCGTCTTTCTCCACCCTGGAAAGGCCTGCTGGCTTACGTGCTGGTGGATGAGGCCTACGCGGTCGGCATCATCCACTACGACCGGGAGGGGGACCAGGGTTACCAGCACTGGTACCTGCTGGGGGCCGGGCTGGCGATCTGGATTAGCTGGCAGCTCTGCACAGCCCTGGGGATCTTCCTGGGCGCGCAAATCCCGGCCAGCTGGTCACTGGATTTTACCCTGGCCTTGACGTTCATCGCCCTGGTTGTGCCGGCCTTGAAGGACCGCCCGATGGTGTTGGCGGCGCTCTCGGCGGCCCTGACCGCGGTGGCAGCCTACCACCTGCCGTACAAACTGGGCTTGATCCTGGCGGCCCTGGTCGGGATTGGGGTTGGATTATGGAGTGAGGGAAAATGGCAGAAAGCTGGCTGATCATCCTGCTGGCCGGGGTGCTGACTTACGCCATCCGCCTTTCCTTCATTGCCATGGCCGGGCGCTGGCAGCCGCCTGCCTTGTTCCAGCGTGCCCTGCGCTTTGTGCCCCCGGCGGTGCTGAGCGCCATCATCCTGCCTGAAATGCTCTTTCATGATGGCCAATTTATCCCCACGCTGCTCAACCCGCGCCTGTTGGCTGGACTGCTGGCCATCCTGGTGGCCTGGCGGACGCGCAATATGTTCCTGACGATTGCCGTGGGCATGCTCGGATTGTACCTGGCCCAGCTTTTGTTTTGATGATTTGAACAGGGGCGAGGCAGTTGAACTAATTTTCACTACCAAGGATTGACCTCCTTCCGGCTGCTTTGCCCTTACCTGTTGAAAATCCTTCCATTGTATAATCCATTTTATGAACCTTGACCTGATCATCCTGATCATCGCCTACCTCGGGGTGGTGGCCGGGGCCGTCTCCGGGGTGCTGGAGGCGCGCCGCAAGAACATGGATATCGTCGGCGCGACGACCGTGGCCCTGATCACTGCCCTGGGCGGCGGCACCCTGCGCGATATGCTGTTGGGGCGCGCGCCGGTTTTCTGGATCCAGGAGCCGGGTTATCCATTGGTGGGCTTTGTCATCGCCGTGTTAACTTTTTATTCCACCCGTTTTCGAAAACTGACCGCCGGATCCATTTTGATCCCGGATGCGCTGGCACTGGGGGTTTTCACCGTCCTGGGGGCAGCCCGGGCCCTGGAGCAGGGAACCGCGGTTTTCATTGCGGCTTTGATGGGCATGATCACCGGGGTTTTCGGCGGGGTCCTGCGGGATGTGACCTGCAACGAGATCCCTTCCATTTTTGTGAAGGATACCCACCTGTACGCCACCTGTTCGTTTGTGGGCGCCTGGGTCTACATTGGGCTGGAGCGGGCTGGTTTTCACCTCTGGATTGCAACCGTGGCGAGCATCCTGGTTACGTTTGCCTTCCGCCTGGCCGCTGTTCGATTCCGCTGGCGGCTGCCGGAACCGCGCGTCTTGAAGTAGAGTGCTCCGATCGGGTGTAAAATTTATCTTTGCTATCGGGGACCATCTGCAGATAAACGCAGAAGGAATCAGATAATGGTTCGGAGGTTTTAGGTTCCATTCTAGATTTGACCCGAAACGGTCCAGCCAGTTTGTTTGGCCTGCCTTTTGATTGAAATAAAGGTGTAAAATAATCCAGCATTATTTTCCTCAATTCCAACAAGGGAGAACCTGATGTTAAAGCAATTGCAGGAACAGATTGAACGCTTGAAGAAGACCGGTGTGACTTATGTGGATGCCCGCTGGTACCCGGCCGAGGAAACTGAACAAATGTTGATGTGGAACGGCAACCTGAAGGGTGCCGCTTCCAGCCGGGAAAGTGGGGTGGGGGTGCGGGTGCTTTACAAGGGCGCCTGGGGTTTCTCGGCCTCCTCCGATATGAGCAACCTGGCTGCCCTGTTCGACCGCGCCCTGGATAATGCCCGCGTGGCGGCCGAGCGGGTAACTTTCCCCATCCGCCTGGCCGAAAAGGATGCCATCCAGGCTTCGTTCAAGAGCCCGACCCAGATTGATCCTTTCAGTGTCCCCATGGGCGATAAAATTGAATTCCTGCGGGCGATGGATGAACGGATGAATAAGCCTGGCGTGCTGCAGCGCGTCTGCCAGCTCATCTTCATGCGCAAGCAAATCATTTTCATAGACTCCGAAGGCAGCCAGATCGAAAAGACGATCATCGAAGTCTTCCCCAGCATCCAGGTCATCGGCGTGGATGCCCAGGGCGAGATGCAATCGCGCGCCTTCAGCCCCTCCCGCCGGGGCGCCACCCGCGGCTGGGAAACGCTGGATGCGCAGCTCTTTGCCGAGAACGCCGACCGCATCGTGCGCGAGATGAACGAAGTCCTGGTGGCTCCGGAATGCCCCAAGGACGACCGCTCGGTCATCCTGCTGCCTGGAATCATGTTCCTGCAAACGCACGAGACCATCGGCCACGCCCTGGAACTGGACCGTATCCTGGGCTATGAGCTGGGCTTTGCCGGCGGTTCCTTCGTCCGCCTGGAGGACTTTGGCAAGCTGCGCTACGGCTCGCCCAAGCTGACCGCCCGCGCGGATGCCACCCTGCCCAACAGCCCGGGCAGCTTTGGCTTTGACGACGACGGCGTGCCAGCCCAGGACAACCTGCTCATCGACAAGGGCATCCTGGTGGGTGCCATCACCGGACGCCAGATGGTGGAAGAGGCCAATGCCCGCGCCCGCCGGCAGATCTTCAACGGCAGCGGCGGCGCCAACCGCGCCACGGCCTTCTACCGCGTGCCGATTGAGCGCATGACCAACATCAACATCGATCCCGGCACCGACGGCACACTGGATGATATCGTGCGCAACACCGAGCGCGGCATCATCCTCGACGGCGACAAGAGCTGGTCGATTGGATCCAACCGCGAGCAGTTCCACTTTGCCACCGATATCGGCTGGCTGGTGGAGGACGGCCAGGTGAAGCACGTGGTGAAGAACTCTACCTACAAGGGCCAGACGGTAAAATTCTACAACTCGCTTTCCGCCGTGGGTGATGAATCAACCTGGGAAGTGCGCTACGTGGATAACTGCGGCAAGGGCCAGCCCAACCAGATCATGCAATTGGGTCACGGTGTGCCGATTTGCCGCTTTGACAATGTGAGAGTAGGAGAGTAACCATGAAAGACCGCATTCTGCAAACCCTGCGCGAGCTGCGCGCCTATGCCCTCTCCAAGAATCTGGAAGCGTCCTTCTTCTATCACGAAGAGGAAAGCTACCTGATCCGTTTTGCCAACTCGGCCGTTTCGCTCAACACCAACGAGCACCTCATCCGCCTGGAGATCACCGCCTATGACGGCCGCAAGCGGGCCACCTACGAGATGATCACCGACCTGGGCAAGCTGGATGAAATGAAACAGGGCGTGGATATTGCGGCGGAGATGGTCAAGCACGTCCAGCCGCTCAACTACCAGCCCACCCTGCCAACCTTTGCGGCCTCTTTCGTTGACGAAAGCGGCTATGATGAAGCCCTGTCTACCCTCAGCAACGAGGAACGCCTGGCGTATGTCAACCAGGCCGTGGCCGGGCTGGAAACACCCGAGATCCAGCTCTCCGGCATCTTCTCCAGCGGGGCCAATACCGTCGCCCAGATCAACACCCGCTCGGAACACGTCCAGTTCTTCAAGACCTCGGATGCGCAAATCAGCCTGTCCCTTTCGCACACCGCCCTCAAGTGGGAGGTGATCGCCGAACGCTCGGCCCAGAAGAAATCGGACCTGGACCCGGCCAGCGTGCGCGATGACCTGGCCTTCCTGCTGGAACATTACCAGCATGATGAGCCGGTGCAGCTCCCCCTGGGGCACTATGATATCGTCTTCGGCCCGGCGGCCATTGGCGACCTGGTCAGCATCATGAACTGGATCGGTGTTGACGGTGGGTCGATGAAACGCGGCTTCTCCTTCCTGGGTGAGGATAAAGTTGGCCAGAAGGTCTTCTCCGCCAAGTTCAGCCTGACGGATGAACCTTCCCAGGTGCAAACCTTCCCCTTCCGGCGCGATTTGATGGGCATGCCGCGCAAGTCTTATCCTTTATTCGAGAACGGCGTGTTCAAGGGCTTCGTCTGGGACCAGGACGATGCGGATGAGTTCGGCACGCAGCCGACCGGCCACACCGTGATGCACAAGAGCCTGGTGGTGGCCGCGGGCGAGGTGGAGGTCAGCACCCTGCGCGAACTGGTGGCCATGCCGCGCGATAATGACATCCTCTACATTCCCTTCCTACACTATATGAACATCGTTAATCCCTCCGCAGGCCTGGTCACGGCCAGCTCCCGCTTTGGGGCGCTGCTGCTCAAGAAGGACGGTACGGTGCAGGTGCCGTACAACGTGCGCGTCACGCAGAGCCTGCTGGATATCTTTGGCGACAAGGTGGCCTGGCTTTCAAAGACCCAGGCGATCAACAACACCTCCAGCAGCTACGGCGCGCGCAACCCGACTGCCATCGTGCTGCCGGCCTTCATCCGCGTCAACGACCTGGAGATTTCGCACTCCAATCCGTCCTGGTAAGCGGAGATCATCAATTAAAAACGGTGCAAGGCGCTTCAAAAGTGCCTTGCACCTTGTGTTTTAAAGAAAAAGTCCGGGGGTGAACCCCGGACTGGAACCTTGCAGACTACACATTGAAAGGGATCGAGTGGAACGGCCTGGTTGAGGGCGGCGGTGATGTTCCGCCCGACCGCTTGTCTACTTGATGATGGCGATGACGACCTGGATGAAAGTCAGAACAGTTGTGATGATCACCAGAGTATCCTGGAATTGCTGACGCGCCGTAGATTCCTTGTGGGCAGGTACGAGCTTCAAGTTCCTCCATTCGTGGCTTGCTGAGTCTTTCCGGCTGGACGACTTCTCTTGGTTGCAGTTGTTAAGGCTCCGGAGAAGATCATAATCTAATTCGCGGGGGTCTGCACCTAAGAGAAGTCATAAATTGGTAATGTCAAACATCATCAATCCGTTTGAGCACGCTGGAGGTGCCGACTTGCTGTCTCCCCGGCCTTTCGCGGATTTCTCATGAAATGTGTTGTATAATCCACTCAGGGAAAGGTTTTTATATTATGAAGAAAGATTTGGTTATGGATCGAACAGCCAACGGGGCCGGGAATTACCGCATCGCCATGTTGATTGACGGCGATAATGCCCAGCCTTCCTTGATTCAAAAGATGCTGGCTGAGACCAGCAAATACGGCCTGGTCATGGTGCGGCGTATTTACGGCGACTGGACAACGGCTAATATGGGCGGTTGGAAGGAGATGCTGCAAACCTATGCCATCCAGCCCATCCAGCAGTTCCGCTACACCACCGGCAAGAATGCCACCGACAGTGCCATGATCATCGATGCCATGGATACGCTCTATACCGGCGGGGTGGACGGTTTCTGCATTGTGTCAAGCGATTCGGACTACACCCGCCTGGCGACGCGCATCCGTGAGAAGGGCTTTTTCGTCATGGGTATTGGCAAGAAGACCACGCCGCGCGCCTTTGTCAACGCTTGCGACGTGTTCGTCTACACCGAGAACCTGGTGGAGCCGCCGCGGCCGCCCCGGCCGACTGAATCCGCCGCGGCCCACAAGCCCAAAAAACAGGCCGCCGCAACCGCTCCCGAGCACCCCGAACCGGTCAAGGAATCCGAGCCGCCCACGCCCGACCCGCTGCCGCTGCTGCGTTCGGCCTTTGATATCGCCGTGCAGGATGACGGCTGGGCCTTCCTGGGTACGCTGGGGCACCACCTGCGCCAGCTGGACCCAGGCTTTGACTCGCGCACCTACGGTTACAAGCAGCTCTCCAGCCTCATCCGCGGGCAGACGCAGACCCTGGAAATCAAGGAAGTCAAAAGCAAGGAAGGCACCTCAGTGATTTACGTGCGATTCAAGGAGTAAATCTTTATCCGCAGATTTCGCAGATAAGCGCAGATAAAATTATAGTAATAGAACAAAGAGTCCTCGAAACAACTTGAATAAAAAGAAACGAATGGGAAACCATTCGTTTTCTTTTATCCATAGATTGATTTTCGGCTCTTTTCGTGAATTCCGAGTTCTACACCTTTATCTGCGAAAATTTGCGTTCATCTGCGGATTGATCTTTATTCTGAAAGTTGGTCGGCCAGGCTGATGAAGCCCACGTCCTGCCAGGTGGTGCGGCTGCCGAGTGGCCATTCACCGTTGAGCAGCTTGCGCCACGCCAGCGGGATGGCCGAGAGACCGTAGGCGGCCCCGGCCAGCGCCCCGGCTACCGTGGCGGCAGTATCTGAATCCCGCCCCAGGTTGGCCACCTGGATCACGGCGTCTTCAAAACAGCGGGTGGTGGTCAAGCCCCAGACAGCGGCCTCCAGGGTGTGCAGCACCCAGCCGGTGTTAGGCAGCTCGCTGCGCGATTTGCGCGGAGCTTCCTCCACCCGGTCGGTTACGTTGAGCGGCCGGCCGGCCAGCTCCAGCGCGCGGGTAAGCGCAACCTGGATCGGTTCGCCCTGGATGAGCAGAGCCAGTACAAGGTTGGTCACCACGCAGGCGTTGACGCAATCCGGGTGGGCGTGGGTGACCTTGCTCTGCAATGCGCTGGCCTGCATCAACTGCGGCAGGTCATCCCAGAAAGCCAGCGCCACCGGCCAGCAGCGCATCAGCGAACCGTTGCCGGCCGCATCCGGGTTTTGCTGCAGCAGCTCGGCAGCAGCCTGCAGGGCATCCTCGCCGCGGGAGGCCCGGCCCAAAATGGCTGATGTTTGGATGCCAATATCCGCCGGGTTGGCGTGGTACCAGGCCACAAAGCGGGCGGTCAGGTCAGCGGTATTGAGCGGGCGGTGTGCCAGCAGGCTTTCCGCCAGGGCCAGGGCCATCTCGGTATCATCCGTGAAATGGCCGGCGGGCAGACGGCCGTGCTGCAATTCAGTGACCAGCTCGTCGAGCGAGCGTGGGGGCAGGAATTCGAGCGGCATACCGAAGGCATCGCCCAGGGCGGCGCCAACCGCCACGCCGCGCAGACGGTCCTGGATTTGGGGGGAAAATGGCAAAGAACTTGGCAAGAATGGCTCCAAGAGAAAAGAATGGCTAATTGTAATTCAAATCAAGATTTAACGGCCTGGGCCAGCACCTGCTCGTAGAAGATCTGCACCTGGGCGCGGACCAGGTTGACCTCGGCCCGCTCGCGGATCAATTTTTGGTTTATCTCGGCGGCCGCAGCGCGCAGCTCCGGGTGCTCCAGGGCGGTCAGCAAGGCCTCGGCCAGGGCTTGCGGCTTGGTCGGCTCCACCAGCAGGCCGTTGATACCCGGGG
>CAYOOA010000043.1:0-17703 GCA_964405455.1 uncultured Anaerolineaceae bacterium
TGTGCCGAGACTGGGGGTCGGACCCAGGACACCGCAATTTTCAGTCGCGTGCTCTACCAACTGAGCTATCTCGGCTTGCGCTGAGTATTCTACCCGGCCCGGGCAGCCTTGTCAAGCCAATCCGGCCAAATTCAATTGACTTGGCGCCTGCCTCATGCTATCATCTAAAGGCTGGTGCAATTATTTCCCGCACATTAAAAATTGATCTGGAGGATTTTTTCATGAGTGCCGATTTCATTGTTCGTCTCATTGGCATGGTGGTATTTGCCGTTCTCGGCGTAGTCTGGGGGACCTCCCTTGGCCAGGTAGTCAACCAAAACCCGGGTGGATCACCCTTCACGGTTGAGCAGTATGCAGTCACCTTTGGCCTGGTAGGTACTTTGGCCGGAATTATTCTTACCCCCTTCCTTACCACCCGCCCGGTTCGTTATCTTAAGAGCGTTTTTGCTCGCATCACTCCGCAATCATTGCTTGCCTCCGTTTTGGGGCTGGTCATTGGCCTGTTATTGGCCGCTTTACTCGCCTTTCCTCTTTCATTGCTGCCCAAGCCGTTTGGGCAAATCCTTCCATTCATCGGGGTAATTCTCTTTTCCTACCTCGGTGTTTCCCTGTTTGTGATGCGCCAGATGGATTTGTTTTCCGTCCTCGGCTCATTTACCAACCGCAGCACATCTTCCGCTGGCGGTTCTGCGACCGCGCCTGCCTCCGCTGAGGTGCCCAGCGGCCCCTGGACAGAGACCCGCGCCATCCTGCTGGATACTTCCGTCATTATTGACGGCCGCATCGCCGACATTGCCAAGACCGGCTTTTTGCCCGGCTCGCTGCTCATTCCCCGCTTTGTTCTGAACGAACTGCAATACATCGCTGATTCCGCCGACAGTATGCGCCGTCAGCGCGGCCGGCGCGGTATGGAGGTGCTGGCTGTATTACAAAAAGAACCCAATGTCTCCGTACGGATCAGTGATATTGATGTTGAGGGGGTGCGCGAGGTGGATGACAAACTGATCATCCTCGCCCGCCAATTGCGTTGTCCCATCCTGACCAATGATTACAACTTGAACCGCATTGCGGAATTGCAGGGAGTGACCATCCTCAATGTGAACGAACTGGCCAACGCCGTTAAATCGGTCCTGCTGCCCGGTGAAAACCTGCAAATCCGCGTGATCCAGGACGGCAAGGAACAAGGCCAGGGTGTTGGGTATATGGATGACGGTACCATGGTGGTCATTGAGAACGGCCGTGAATACATGAACCAGGAAATTTCAGTTGTGGTTACCAAGGTATTGCAAACAGCCGCCGGGCGCATGATCTTTGCCCGTCCGGATGATCGCTAAGGAGAGAAAATGACCCTCAGGATTTACAACACACTTACCCGCAAAACCGAGGATTTTCAAACGCTTGAGCCCGGTGTTGTAAAAATGTACGTCTGCGGTCCCACCGTTTATAACAAGGCCCACGTCGGTCATGCCATGTCGGCCCTGGTCTTTGATATCATCCGCCGCTACCTGGAATTCCGCGGCTACAAAGTCATCCACGTGATGAACTTCACCGACGTGGACGATAAGATCATCAACCGGGCCGCCCAGTTGGGTGTGGATCCGTTTGTTTTGGCCGAAGGATATATCCAGGAATTCCGCAAGAACCTGGCTGATCTCAACATCCAGCCCCCCACCATCACCCCGCGTGCCACCCAGGAAATTGAGGGCATTATTTCCATGATCGAAGGGCTGATCCAAAAGGGCTACGCCTATCCGATGGACGGAGATGTTTATTTCCGTGTCCAAAAGGATGACGATTACGGCCGCCTGAGCGGACGCAAAGTTGAGGACATGCAGGCCGGGTCGCGGATCGACGTGGATGAGCGCAAGGAAAATCCGATGGACTTTGCCCTGTGGAAATCCGCCCGCCCGGGCGAACCCTACTGGGGCAGCCCCTGGGGCAACGGCCGGCCTGGCTGGCATATTGAATGCTCGGCCATGAACCTGCACCACCTGGGCGAGCAGATCGATATTCACGGTGGCGGCAACGACCTGGTCTTCCCCCACCATGAGAACGAAATTGCCCAATCCGAAAGCCTGACCGGAAAGACCTTTGCCCGCTACTGGGTGCACAACGGCATGCTCCAGCTTGGCGGCGAGAAGATGTCCAAATCGCTTGGCAACCTGGTCACCATCGAGGAATTCCTTGCCAAACACAGCGCGGATGTCTTCCGCATCCTGGTGCTGAACAGCTATTATCGCAACCCGCTGACTTTCAACGACGATGTCATCTCCCAGTCAGAGAAAGCCCTGGAGCGCCTGGTTTCCGCCCTGCGCCCGGCCCTGCCCGGGGCCAGGGGCCTGGCTGAAGCCAACCGCCAGGCAGTCACCTCGGCCGTGGAGGTCGCTACGGCGGGTTTCATCAAATCCATGGATGAAGATTTCAATACCGCCGGTGCACTGGCCAGCCTGTTCGAATTGGTGCGCTCCGTCAACCAATCCCGGGCGGATGGCGCTACCGACGCCGAATTGCAGCCCGGCCAGGCTGCCCTGCGCGATCTGGGCAGTGTGCTGGGGTTGAAACTGGATGTGGATGCTGAAAGTTCCTCCGGACAGCAAGCTGCCCCCTTCATCGAGCTGCTCATCGAGTTGCGCGCCGAATTGCGCAAGCAGAAAAATTTTGCCATGGCCGATCAAATCCGCATCCGCCTGGCGGAGCTGGGCATCCTCCTGGAAGATAGCAAAGAAGGCACCTCCTGGCGCTGGAGCAAATAAGTTCGACCGTGGAAGATCCATACCCGCCCTCTGATTTTGACCAATGGGCTGATACCTATGATGCCAGCGTAGCTTCCAATAGTGGCTTTCCATTCGAAGGCTATGCGCAAGTTTTGGACCAGGTGGTGCAATTTGCTGCCCCCTGTTCCGGCATGGCCGTTCTGGACCTGGGCACTGGGACCGGCCTGCTGGCCGAGCGATTTTCACAATTGGGTTGCAACCTGTGGTGTACGGACTTTTCACCGCTCATGCTGGAAAAAGCCAGGGCGCGCCTGCCACAGGCCCACTTTGCCCTGCATGATTTGCGCCAACCCTGGACCGTGGACTGGCGGCCGCGCTTTGACCGTATCGTCTCGGCGTATGTATTTCACCACTTCGAGGATGTGAAGAAGATCGAACTGATCCAATGGCTGATCAAAGACCTGTTATCCCCCCACGGCCGGCTGGTAATCGCCGATATCAGCTTTCCCACCCCGGCTGCCTGGCAGGCAGCTGCTACCCTGGCTGGATCTGAATGGGAGGAGGAGTTGTACTGGACGGCAGAGCCCATCATCGCCCGGCTGCAGGGGCTGGGTCTGGCAGTTGATTACCGCCAGGTATCCTACTGTGCCGGGGTATATTGCATCCAACCCGGATCGGAATTCAACGAGGAAACACAATGAAAGAATGGATCACCGGGCGAAACCCGGTTTATGAAGTATTGAGCGCTCGCCGGCGCCAGGTTTTTCGCCTGTGGGTAGCCCAGGGCGCCGAGGAAAAAGGCAAACTGGCCGAGATCATCCAACTTTCAGCCGGGCGCAAGTTGCGCGTGGAACGGGTTCCGCGTCAGCAGATTGACGCCCTGGCTGAAAATCCGCAGGGCGTGGCCCTGGAAGCCAGCGGGTATTCTTACTCGGCCTTGGCGGATATCCTGGAGCTGGCCCGTACCCGGAACGAGCCGCTTTTCGTTCTACTGCTGGACGTGATCCAAAATCCCCAGAACCTGGGCACCCTGCTGCGCACGGCTGAATCCGTGGGTGTGCACGGAGTGGTCATCCCCCTGCGCCGCTCGGCGGAAGTCACCCCCGCCGTGGTCAGTGCCAGCGCCGGTGCCAGCGAGCACTTGCTGGTGGTGCAGGCCAATCTGGCCCAGGTGATGGATGAGCTCAAGGAAGCCGGTGCCTGGATCATCGGGCTGGAAGGCTCGGAGCAGGCCAAACCGGTCGATCAAGTCCGTCTCGACGGTTCCCTGGCGCTGGTGGTTGGGAGTGAAGGCGAAGGCATGCGCGACCTGGTGCGCAAAAAATGCGATGACCTGGTTGCCCTGCCCATGCGCGGCCGGATTGAATCGCTCAACGCCGCCGTGGCCGGCTCGGTGGTGCTGTACCTTGCCCTGCAGGCTCGTCTTAAGAAAGCCGGCTGAAATTTTTCTGATCATTCCGGTCTCCAGAGCAGAAACGAGCAGGCATTTTTTTTAATAGCAAAAGCCCTCATCAAGTGAGGGCTTTTGTTTTACTCGTGAAGCAACCAGGTACTTTATTACTTTACTAAAAACGCCCAGGCAGCCCACAGGCCGATCATTAGGATACCGATGGCCAGCCGGGCCAGTACCGCCCAGCCAAAGCCAACCACCATGCCGCGGGTGGATTCCAGCGCTTGCTTCCAATCCTTCAGACGCAGTATCTCTACTCCAAAAAGGGCCAGCAGCGCGGCAACAATCCCGCCAAACGGCGGCAGCAGCAGGCTGAAGACAATAGCTGCCGCCAGGGCGGCCGCCAGGGACCACCAACTGGCCCCTTTCTGGCGTGCCTTGGCGCCCATCAGCACATTATCGGATAGGTTGCCGACAATCATCAAGACAGTCAGCAGTACCATAAGGACGATTTTGACCCAGTTGAACCCGGTCAAAATACCGTAGACAAGGCTGGACAGCCAGATGATGTTCAGGGCCGGGATGATGGGGATGAATACCCCGACCATACTGACCAGCATGATGACCAGGAAGGCCAGTTTGAGTAGCAGCGTCGCCTCGATCATTTAGCGGATCACTTCCACGCCGCCCATCCAGGGCTTCAAAACCTCAGGCACGCGAATTGAGCCGTCGGCCTGCTGGTAGTTTTCCAGCACGGCGATCAGGGTGCGCGGCATGCCCAGCCCCGAACCGTTCAGCGTGTGGACGAGGCGGGTCTTGCCGCCGTCGCCCGGGCGGTACTTGATGTTTGCCCGGCGCGCCTGGAAATCGCCTACATTTGAGACCGATGATACCTCCAGCCATTCACCGCAGCCCGGCGCCCACACTTCCACATCATAGGTAATCCGTGCATTGAAGCCGAGGTCGCCCGTGCACAGGCGCACCACCCGGTGGGTCAATCCCAACTGGGCACAGGTCTGGCGGGCATCCTCGAGCATTCTCTCCAGCTCAGCTTCTGATTCCTCCGGCTTGCAGTAGATGTACATCTCCACCTTGTCAAATTGATGGCCGCGCTTGATCCCGCGCACGTCCCGGCCGGCGCTCATCTTCTCCCGCCGGAAGCACGGTGTGTAGGCTGTGTAGCGCAGCGGCAGGCTGGCTTCTTCGAGAATCTCGCCCATATGCATGCCGGTCAACGGCACCTCGGCCGTGGGCACCATCCAGTAATCTTCTTCGATGTCGTGATAGAGGTTATCCACGAACTTGGGCAATTGGCCCGAGGCATACAGCGTATCCGCTTTGACCATGAAGGGGGTGTACTTTTCCAGGTAGCCCTGGCGGATGTGCAGGTCGAGCATCCAGGCGATCAGGGCGCGCTGCAAACGAGCCCCGGCCCCGCTCAGGATGTAGAAGCGCGAGCCGGTGATCTTGACCCCGCGGTCAAAATCAATGATGCCCAGCTTTGGTCCCAACTCCCAGTGCGGCTGGGGCGTAAAGTCATAGGTGGGAATTTCACCGAAGGTCTTTAATACAACATTTTCGTGTTCATCCTTGCCCAGCGGCGTCGAGGGATCGGGGATGTTGGGAATGCCCGCCACGAGCTTTTGCAATTCCTCCTCCACCCCGCGGATCTGCTCATCCATGGCGGTGATGCGGTCGCCCACCAGGCGCATCTCATCAATTTTGGCCTGCCGTTCGGCTGCGTCACGCATCTTGCCGATTTCACGCGAAACGGTGTTGCGCTCTGCCTTGAGCGCTTCCGCCTCACCCAGCAGCGTCCGGCGGGTCAGGTCCAGCGCCTGGATTTGATCCACAATATCCCCGGCCATATTGCGCTTGGCCAGGGCATCACGCACAAGGTCCGGTTGTTCACGCACCAAATTGATATCCAGCATTTTGATCTCCTTTTTAGACGGCTTAACAAAAATCCCCCGCCCCGGGTTGGGTGATTAAAAACTCACCGCTACCCGCAGGACGAGGGGGGAACCGTCTCGTGGTGCCACCTGCTTTCGCGGCCGGGATAACCGGGCCGCCTCCATCGGCTGTATCGGAGCCGCCGGCCCTCTTACGATGAAAATCATCCCTGCGAGGGCTGCCGCCAAACGGCGCCGGGGTGGATGGGGCAGGACAATCCACCGGCTCGCACCTTCCGCCGGCTCTCTGTAGGATTGCCGCCGCCCGTTATCCCGGGCTGGCATACCATATTGACTAGATTATATCCCGCCGGGCGGGACTGTCAAGCCCGTATCTGCCAGGCCAGGCTCAACTCCACCAACTAACTAATGTTCGTGCCCTTCCAGATTTTCCGCTCCTGGCAGCAGGCCAACCAGTTGCTCCGGGTGGTGGATCAGGATCGGTAAATGCTGCGGGCAAATCCAGTATGTATTCCCATTGAAGGTCAACGCCAGGAGAGGAACTTCCTGATCAGTCTTCTTACAAACCAGGCATTCAGCTTTTGTTTCCATTGAAACCTCCTAAGTTTTGATGAACCAGGTAATGATAAAACAGGCTGTGAAAAGGATGCTGACGATCATTTGCCGGATGCCTATGGCCACCGGTTTCACCTTGATTGCCGGGCTCAAGGTGCCGTATATGATTTCCACCCACTGGATGGCAAAGGCCAGCCACACCAGGCCGGGTATGATCCCCGCCAGGCTCAGCCCTGCCGTCAGCAGCAGGTTGAAGGTGCCGTAAATCAGCGCTCGCCGCGCCATGCGGATTTTTCCAGCCAAATTTGGTGCCGAAGCCAGCACGCGCTGCTCCAGGCGCAGAAAGGCATACGCAATGGAAGCGGCATTCTGAAGCACCACCAGCAGCCAGAGAAGCCAGCCGGTGAGGTCCATTGCGCCGCGCCCGATCCAGTAACCGGCCGGGGCCAGCAGAGCCAGCACCGCGCTGCCGACGATTTCCACGCCCGGTTTACGCCGCTCCGCCCGGCGGCTGACCAGCCATAAGTGCCAGGCCAGTACCGGCACAGCCGGGACGACCAGCCAGAAGATCATCCGGTAGCCCTGCAGCCACAAACCGGCTGCGCCGGCCAGCGCCAGACTGCCGTAAATCGCCATCCAGAAAAGGGAGGCTGCCAACTCTTTACGGCTCCTCCGCCCGGAGAGGATTTTGACCAGCATGGTCAGGGGCTGCCGGAACATGAAAGCCCCCAGCGCAGCCAGCAGCAGGTAGGCCTGGGCCGCTCCCCAGGTTCCGCCCAAAGTCATCCCAACCAGCAGCGGGCTGAAAAAGAAAACCCATGAGCCGTGTTCATTGGGGATGGCAACCTGTTTTACCCATAAAGTTGTTCGTGCAACAGCCATTTCACCTCTAATTGTTGTTTGCCGTCCAGATGCCGCCAGTATACCAGACCCCGCAGAATGGATCTTTGTTCTGGCGCAAACCCTAATCCTCTATTAATTATTTCATCCGTGAATCTATTCACAATTCAAGTTAATGATCTATAATGATAAAAACGCATTCAGGAGGATTGCCATGCCGTTCACTTTACCTGTATTACCCTATGCCGAGGACGCACTGGACCCCATTTACAGCGCCCGGACGATCTCCTTCCACTACGGCAAGCACCACAAAGCCTATGTGGATAACCTCAACAAGCTCATTGCCGGTACCGATTGGGAAACGAAAACGCTTGAAGAAATCATCCTGGCCGCCGCGGCGGATCCCACCAAAGTCGGTATGTTCAACAATGCCGCCCAGGTCTGGAATCACACTTTCTTCTGGAACTGCATGAAGCCCGGCGGCGGCGGAAAACCCCACGGCCAGGTCCTGGGACTGTTGGAACAGGCCTTTGGCAGCTATGAGACCTTTGCCGAGCAGTTCAAGGCCGGCGCAGTCGGCCGCTTCGGCAGCGGATGGGGCTGGCTGGTCCTGGAAGGCGGCGCATTAAAGCTGGTCAGCACGCCCAATGCCGAAACCCCCATGACCAAAGGCCAGGTGGCCCTCCTGACGGTGGATGTCTGGGAGCACGCTTACTACCTGGATTACCAGAACCGTCGCCCGGATTTCGTCCAGGCTTTCCTGGATCATTTGGTTAACTGGGACTTTGTCGCTTCCAACCTGGCCAAAGCCATCTAGCAACCGTTTGGTTACTCTACAACTCCCACCTTTTCCGGTGGGAGTTTTGTTTTCCTGGACAACAGGCCGCAAACGTTTCTATCCATTTTTTCCAGGTTCATTGGTGGACAGAAATCACATCCCATTACTCTTTTTGTTCCAAGGCTCCATATCCCAGCCGCCCTGGTGCAACATTAAAGAATAGTAATTGTTCTATGCCCCCTTCCAGCAGCAAACCGCTGACCCCGGTCGGATCCGCCCGTAGATGCTGATAACCGCCCAGCGGCAAGCCCAGGAAATACGCCGCAGCCAGGCGGATCACATCGGCATGAGTAAAGCAGGCGATGACATCCCCGGTTGAATGCATTCCGGCAATTTCGCACAGTGCTTCCACTGCCCGGGCCTGGGCAGCGGCCAGTGTTTCTCCACCGGGGAAAACCGCATGCTCAGGCGCCTGGTGCAAGACTTTCCACATGCGCAGGCGGGCAAGCTGCTTATACGTTCGCCCCTGCCAGGCGCCGTAATCAATTTCCAGCAGCCCGGGGTGGCTCTGGATAACCAGGCTGCAAGCCCCCGCCAGGGGAGCAGCTGTTTCCAGGGCACGTTCCAACGGGCTGGAATACACGGCCCGGATACCTGCATTTTTCAGATTATGTGCCAGTTCCTCAGCTTGCCTGCACCCCTTGTTATTCAAATGAACTCCGGGCAGCCTGCCGGACAACTTACGTTGCATCACATCATTTTCCCCGTGGCGGATGAGCAGGATGACGGGCATTTATTCCTTTTTCTCGCGCGTACCGGCCAGCGCCTCCGCCTGGGCCTTCCGCCAGCGGGCTACCCGCTCTGCCACCGCTCCTTCCAACCCCTGCTCGGATGGCGTGTAGAAAACGGAGCCAATCAATTCGGTCGGCAGGTACTGCTGGGGAGTGAAATGACCGGGAAATTCGTGCGGATAGTTGTATCCCTGGCCGTGGCCCAGTGTTTTGGCATCCCGGTTGGCATCCATCAGGTGGACCGGCACCGGGAAGACACCTTTTTTCTCCACCGTTTCCAGCGCCTTGAAATATCCCAAGGTAGAATTGGACTTGGGTGCGGTCGCCAGGAAAAGGGTTGCTTCCACGATTGGGAAGATGCCCTCCGGCAGGCCGATGAATTCAAAGGCATAAGCCGCTGAAACAGCCACCAGCAAACCGGTCGGCGAAGCCAGCCCTATGTCCTCCCCAGCCAGGATGATCAGGCGGCGCAGAATAAAACGCGGATCCTCACCGGCAGCCAGCATCTTGGCCAGCCAGTACAGCGCCGCATCCGGATCGGAGCCGCGCACGGACTTGATGAACGCCGAAATTGTGTCGTAATGGGCGTCGCTGTCTTTAAAATACACCACCGCCCGGCGTTGGATCGATTCCTGGGCCACATCCAGGTCGATGTGGATGGTTCCATCCTCAGCCGGCGGGGTAGTTTCAACGGCCAGCTCCAACGCGTTGAGCAAATTCCGCGCATCTCCCCCGGAAAGGTTCACCAGGTGAGCCCGGGCATCCTCATCGATGGAGATTTTGCGTCCGCCGTAACCCCTGTCCGGGTCGGTCAGCGCCTTCTCCAGGATCATACCCAAATCGGATTCGGTGAGCGGTTTCAGCTCAAACACCCGCGAGCGGCTGACCAGGGCAGGGATCACATCAAAGTACGGATTCTCGGTGGTCGCCCCGATCAAGGTGATCAACCCGGTTTCCACGTGCGGCAGCAGCGCATCCTGCTGGGCCTTGTTCCAGCGGTGAACTTCATCCACGAACAGGATCGTGCGCGTCTGATAGAGGCTCAGGCGCTCCTGGGCGGCATCGATCACCTTGCGTAGTTCTTCTTTCCCGGCTAACACGGCGGAGATGGTCACAAAGGTCGCTTTGGTGTAGCCTGCAATCACCTGCGCCAGGGTGGTCTTCCCCGTCCCTGGCGGACCGAAGAAGATGATGGACGAAAAGAGGCGGTCGGCTGCAATAGCCCGGCGCAGCAGCTTTCCTTCGCCGACGATATGCTGCTGGCCAACGACCTCCTCCAATGTGCGCGGACGCATACGGGCTGCAAGCGGTGCGTTGGTCTTCATCTGGTTCTGCATGGCGTTGTTAAAAAGATCCATGCCATTGATTATACCCTCCCCCTTGCCAGGAGGTAAAAAAGTTCTCCCCCGCCTTTTATTGGGCGGGGGAGATTTCAATTCAACTTATTGCCGCTTACCTGCGAACCAGGGGCAAGTAAATCATAGATCCAACGACATTCAAGGTGACCGGCACCTCCACCAGGCGGGCGTTATCATCCGTTATCCGGAGGTTCGCTGTATAGGTGCCCAGGGCCAGGCCGGTTGCATCAAAGTTGACGTCGATCACAGCTGAGCCGGTATTTGCAGCCAGGCTGCCCGAGGTCGGGTTCTCCGACAACCACGGCACATCCAGACCGAGCACACCGTCCAGACTGATATCATCAATGCCAACATCAGCTGCATCGTTGCCAACTACTTCTATCCCGATTCTCACTGGAACACCAGGAACCAGGGAATCAAGGTTGAAGGTGGATTGAGCCCAGGTCCAACTGGCGGTCCAACTGCTTTCCAGGTCTCCCACATACACATCATCACCGCCGCCCGGAGTGCCCACCACCAACCAGACTTTCACGTCGCAGTTGTTGTAGGTATCCCGGCACCAGTAGATGCTGCCTTGAGACCAAATGCTCAGGGTTCCTGAAGCCAGGGCATACTCAGGTGACAGCAGCCATTCATCCTGGGAGTAATTCCACGGCACATACGCTCCATAAGTGCCGGAATGGACATAGGCAGTTGAAGCCGACCAGGTATAGCTGGCATTGGTCACAACCGTGCTCCATCCACTGGGCGGAACCACGCCACTTTCAAAGCCTTCTGTCATAACCACTGCCTGGGGTGTGGGTGATACTGTTGTTCCACCTTGTTCTGTGATGGTGAAGTTTGTACCTGCAGCACCGATGTCCGTCAGGGTCAACGGAATGGTGGCTGAGCCGTTGAGAAGTACAGTCGCCGTGAGGGAAACCGGTTCGGCTGTGACGCACGGCAGGATTGGGCGCAGGTTGAATCCCAGGGTTGAGGTTGTCGAGCTGATCAATGAGATTGTGGCCGAAGCGTCCACATACCCTGCCAGGCTGACAGTGACCGTGTAAACATTTCCCGAAACCGGTCCGGACCACAAATAGTGTCCGGCATTATCGGTGGTCAGGCTGGCCACTTCATTCATGGCATTGTCGTAGATTTTGACAGCAGCATTCTTGAGCGGCGTACCGGGACCGGTATCGCACACGCCCAATCCGTTGACAATTCCTTCAACCGTGCCATTGGTGGGCGGTTGGGTCACAGTCAGGGTAACCGGAACATTATCCACATGGTAAGGGGTGTTGTTCACCAGCTTCAATTGTGCTTCATAAGTTCCGGGCATTAATCCGGTGGCATCATAAGTCAGGGTGACACCTTGTGTCCCGCTGACCGCCAGTGTGCCGCTGACCGGATTTTCACTCAGCCAGGGGATTTGCTGGTAAGCACAAACACCCGTCTCACCGGAATCAATTTCGAGAACAGTCTTGGTAGTCTGGTTTACAGCCCATAGATGACCGTCACACGAGATTTCCAGCCCGGCTTCTCCACCGTTCAGGGCAGTGACATTAATTCCACCCAGGTTGGCGTAATTTGCATTGACATCCAGAACATTGATATCGTAGGTAGCGGAGCCGTTGTTCGTAACGAATAGATGCCCGGTCATGGGGTTATAGGCCAGGCCGGCAATAGGCAGAGAAACATTCACCTGTTGCAGGATCAAACCGCTGCGGTCAAAGCGCTTGATCAAAGTGTCATTCCAAGAACCGGCAAAGAACGTGTCCGTGACAGGATCATAAGCCAGGCCGCGTTCGCTGGTTCCAAATGCCGGGCAAATCTTCTCCCCGGTGGGTCCCATGGAAACCGGATCCATTTCATAGATGCAATTATCACCGCCAACGTTCACCTGCCAGAATGTTCCGCTGACCGGATCATAAGCCATATCCGCAGCAAATGTACCAATCCAGCTCCCGGTATTCATTTCTTTACCGGTCAGGGCACCCGCCCGGGTGAATTCGTAATCCAGATCGTCTCCACCACCTGCACCCAGGTTGCTCACCCAGAGGGTATCGGCAGCCTGGTTATATCCCATGCCCCACGGAGAGGTCAATCCACTGCTAAAGCTGGAAATCAGGTCACCAGCCGCTAAATTTGGATACTGCGGCGCAGACCGATCGGGCAGGACGTAATACGGGACTCCATCCAGGTTTAATTTATTGAAATTCTTTGGGCCAAGGTGGCGGGTAACCGGATCCTGGTTGGGATCAAGCGGTACTGAATTTGGCGCAAGATTCATTTCAGCGATGGAATAATCCACAGACCGGGTACCAACATTCCCCAGGGTCAACGTTTGAGTCCCGGTGGTATTCATGGCCAGGCTCAAGGCAAAGGATGGCGGTGTGGCGGTCAGATGGCCGGCTGGCAGGTTGAAATCGTGCCAGGTAGTGCTGTTGTTGGCCACATTTAGCGAAGTAGTTACCGTTCCATACCCATTCACCTTGGTTGCCGAGACCGAAACTGAACTCCCGGCCGGGATAAACCCGTAATAGAAACCTGAACCAAGGTCAGGATTTGCTGTTGGACCGCTTATCATCGGCTCGGCGCCCAGGGGCTGCACAACAGCATTTGCCAGGTCCTGCGCTGAGTTGAGGTCAAACACATTGCCCATCAAGAGACCGCCGGATGTTGCGGCACAGGTGGGCAGTGCTCCAACGATCACATCATCGATGTGGATATCATTCCCGTAGGCGCTGATGGCGTTAAAACCAATCAAGAGGCTGGTCGATGCCGAATAGGCGCTTAAATCCACTGTATGGGAAACCCAGCCATTGGATGTGGCGTAACGGCTGAAGGTGGAGCCAACACCAGTCCAGGTTGCTCCTCCATTTGTCGACACCACTACCTGTAATTGATCATTTGATGTACTATAACCCGTATCATGGAACATCTGGAAGGTCACCTGGTCCGGAGCCAGGGTTGTCATGTTGAAAGGAAGGGTGTAATAAAGCCGAGCGGCATTTCCGGAGCCCACTGACCAGGAATTGAAATAAGCCACATTCGGCTGACTGACTGCATTGTAACCCGAAGGATATCTCGTACCGACATGCGTTGCCCAAAGGGTGGAGGTGTTTGTACCGCCGGTTTGAACAAATGCCCAATTAGTGGGCAGCGCTGTTGCAGCAACGCCATCAAAGTTCTCCAGGAAACCTCCCACCAGGTCGTAACCCGGGGCCACACATGTGACTGTGTTGACCGTCAGGCCAAAATTGACCGCCAGGTCAGAAGCAGGAACGGTGACTACCTGGCTGGCTGTGCCATACCCTGCAGGGACCGCGCTTACCGAAAGTGTTGTTGCAAATCCTTGCGGCAGGAAAACCTCATAATAACCAGTCAACGGATTGGTGAAGACTGATCCGCCAGGGTATCCGGTAATCGACACCTGGGCATACAGGGGCCAGTTATGCCCGGACGGTGTCGCATCGCTCACCACACCATACACTTTCCGCATGGTGGCTGTACTAAGCACAAAGTTTTGGGTGGTCGTCTGACCTTCCAACACATTAATGCCTGAGGCGGCACCGGGCAAATAGCCAAATGCCGTAGCCGTCATGGAATAAGTACCAATCGGGAGTGTGATCGTATAAACACCGTCTGCACCACTGATGGCGCCATAGATACCGGCCATCACCTGGACACCTGCGATCGGATTTCCTCCTCCATCCCGAACAGTGCCCGAGATCATGCCGGTTGGCAGAGCTGAACAGGTGGGATACTTGAACGAAACAATCCGTGAATGCCAGGTCCAGCTACCCGCAGAGTATTCCTGGGTGTACCAGAAGGTACATCCATCCTGGGGATCGATGCTCATGGAGGAGTAATCACCCCAGCGGTTCACTCCGGTTTGGGATGTCGTTCCCGTGAATACAACTTTCTCCCCTTGTGGCAGGGTATTGGCTGCATCGGTGTTTAGTCGACCGACAAGACCAATGGATGGATAAACACTGCCGCTGGACATGGAATAACCCAGCGCCAGGTTGCCCATCCGATCCATGGAAATGGAACCCATCCAGCGGTGGGTTGTATCTGTCGCCGGGGTATCACCGGCATAAGTCCCCTGCTGGGTAATTGCCCAAACCCCACCGCTCATATCCAGCTGATACCAGCGGACACCCGCCCTGCCGCTACCAACATCTACGGTATGGTTCACCACCATCCGTTCTGTGCCAGAATCCAGCTTGCGGTAAGCCAGTCGGTACATCAGCCGGTCGCCAATGGCATCCAGCTTGGTGCTTGTTCCCGGCTGGGGAACGCAATCCCGCGTGGAACTGCAGATCAGATTAAAATTGGTAACAGGTAGAACTTGATTGGGTTGACCGGAAAGGCCAAAAGTCATATTGGCTGGATTGACCCAGTCGGCATGAAATTGCCAGATCCGCATTTCATCAACAGTACCCAACCCGGAGGAGGAATCATCCACTTCGGCAAAATAAGCTGGCTGCCCGGCAGCAGGTGGTGTTCCTTCAAAATCAGCTGGCAGCATTCCGCCAAAGTTGGTGTTCACGCTGTTCAGGTCAAAGACAACCTGGCGAGCTGTTCCGCCAGTCAGCATCTGGGCCCGTTCATAGACAGCCACCCCGACGCCGCCCCAGCTGGAACCTCCGGTAAATTGGTTGACGGTCATATAATAACCATCCGGCCATACACCGTACTTGGGGTAGTCATTCATCTTTGTTGCACTGTATTGGAACGCATAGCGGTAATAAGCACCGCTGGGGTTTGCCGTTTGTGATATGGCAATACAGTTGTAATAAGGCGCAGAAGTCACCGAGAACTGGCTGATCATCCAACGGTTTGCCAATTCATCATACAGCACAATCGGGTCGCCGTCATTATCCGATTCGCAGCGTCCTCCGAATCCGCTCCAGATGGAATTCCCGGCTATCGGTGAAGGGAACAACGCTATGGGTGCAGCCGGGTTGGTCACATCCCAGGCTTGGATATGTAGATTGACCCACTGCATATAATACTTTTTCCCGGTTCCGGGATCATAACCAACATCGCCATTCGTATCGGGCGGAGCAACCCCGGCTATATTGCTGATGCCCTCAAAATTGGCAATCGCATCCGGCATGTTGTTGGTTGTAACGCTGTCCTGGAGTGCAGAGTCGGGTTCCTGACTTTTTAGTTCAGCATTTAACACCTTGGGCAGGATCATCATGGGGACCTCGCGATTAGTCTCCGGCTGATCCATTGCCGCGACAGCGAGATCTGTTAATGGCGCCGACAGGTCATGTTGAACGTCATAAGTAATTTCCGGCTTCAGAACTGATTGGCCGGCAGATGATGGTTCCTGGGTCGCACTTACCTGGCTGAACTGGCCAAACATAAGAGCAACTAGCAAGAACAAAGAGATAAACAACTGCTGCTTCTTCGGTGACATATGGCTTCCTTTGGTCAAGTTTTGATAATTAATATGATTCGCTGCCATCAGATGACGGCGGTCAAAGCCTACTGCAATTTCGATTGATGGATAACCAGAGAACACCAATTTACGGGGATCGACTTCTTTATTATAGGAATAAATACTCTAAATACAATAGCCATTCCGGGACGTTTCTCCTTGAAATTCATGTTCTTCAGCCAAGAATTGTAAGGTTTTCCGTTTTACAGATTTGTATAGTCAATAGATTTGCCCAATCAGGATATGGACATTTACTTGATATTTGGCGATAATATATTCAGGGTGTATCATTTTCAACGCACGTCGCATCGTTTCATCATGCTGGCATATATCATCGCGTTATGCCTGATCTGTGCTACTTTTCTGGCCGCCTTCCCACAAGCTGCCAATGCACAACAACCTACCTCTACTCCAATTGCTGAAGCCCCCCTCTCCCCCCGCGAACATCCGGTCATCCGCGTAGTCGGGGACCAAAACTACCCGCCCTACTCCTTCCTCCAGGATGGCAAACCCTCCGGCTTTGATAATGAATTAATCCAGGCAGTAGGAAATGCCATGGGCTTTGATGTCCAAATTAAACTCCTGCCCTGGTCAGAAGCGCGGGCCAGGCTCGATAACGAGGAAGCGGACATGATTGCAGGTATGGCCTACCTGGAAAGCCGAGAGCCGGTTTACGATTTCAGTATTCCAACCACCAAGATTACATTTGATCTCTTCGTCAGGCACGATTCACCGATCCGCTCCCTAGAAGGTGCCCGTAACAAGGCTATTGTCGTCCAGGCGGGTGGGGCCATGCAGGAGTACCTTTCCAGTACTAATCTAACCAACAATATCATCCAGGTGACAAATGTGACCGATGCCCTCTGGGCACTTAACCTGGGTGATTATGATGCCGCTCTCTTGAATCGCGTTCAGGGCTTGTATATCATCCAGTCCATGAAGTTCAACCGGTTGAAAGCAGTTGGGATTGAAGTTTCGCCGGTCAATTACGGTTTTGCCGTTCATGAAGGAAACCTGGATTTACTGGAAGAATTGAACACAGGCTTGACGACTATCAAAGCCCAGGGAATTTACGATCAGATTTACCAAAAATGGTTCAGCGTCTATGAACCTCAGGTTAATCAGACAAATATTCGCTGGTTGATTTTCGCCGTCATTGGGCTCATGATCGTCTTGACAGGTCTATTACTCTGGGCCTGGAGGTTACGCCTTCAGCTTCTCCGGCGCAACCGGGCTTTACAATCAACCGAAGAGAAATATAAACTCCTGGTGGAAAGCACAACCGAAGCCGTTGTCGTGATCCAATCCGGTCGAGTGGTCTTCATCAACACACGCGCAATGTCTCTTTCTGGCTTTACCCGCGCTGAATTGATTGGCAACAGCCCCTTGTCTTTTATCCACCCGGATGATCGTGAATTGGCTCAACAGCGGATTCAAGCCCGCCTGCAGGATGATCTACCTGGTGAAGGTGCAACATTTCGATTGATAACCAAAGCCGGTGATGGGATCATCCTGCAGACCCGTTCGGTCCAGATTGAATGGGAAGGCAAACCGGCTATACTGGTTCTCCTGACTGATATCACCACTCACCGCAACGCGGAAAATCAAATCCAGCAGCAGGTTCAGCGGCTGGCAGCCCTGCGCGAAGTGGATGAAGCCATCACCTCCAGTATTGACCTGTCGCGAACATTGGAAATCATCCTCGACCAGGTTACCCGCCAGCTCAACGTGGATGCCGCCTGTGTGCTGCTGTACAATCCGCATACTGACCAGCTGGAATACGCCACCGGACGGGGTTACTATACATCCTTGATGTCTGCCATCCGTCTTAAGCGCGGGCAAGGCTTCGCCTGGCGGGCTTTTCTCTCCAAAAAACCCGTCTATGTTCCGGATATGACCGGTGTGTCCAATGATTTGATGAATACTG
>CAYOOA010000044.1:0-17426 GCA_964405455.1 uncultured Anaerolineaceae bacterium
GCATGCCGAACTTGAACCCTTCCTGAACACCGGCTGTAATCTTCTCAATGCCGGGCCGGCCGTACTCCCAGAGTAGGAAGACAGACATCAGGACAATACAGGTGCCGCCCAAAACGGCCGTGGCGTCACCACCGCGGATTTCCATGAAGATCAGGGCCAGGGCATCCAGGACCAGGACAATCGGGATGACGATGGCAGCCACGCGGGCCGGCAGACTGAACTTGCGGTTTGGATCATCAACAAATTCCGCGCTTTGGATATAGGAGCTTGGATATTTGGCGGTCGTTCCGGCGAAGTCCTTGATATCCTTGCGGGCATAGAAGAACCAGGCGATCGCGATACAAACGATGGACGCCACGATATTCAACGGCATACTGGCGGCGATGACATCATTGACCGGGACCAAGGCAGCCTTGGCTGTCATGTTCGGGGCGGCCTGGATCAGGAGGTCCTGGGAGAGCATAACGCCATGGCCGAAGAGGTTCATGGACATGGCCATGGTGATGGCGGGCACGCCCACAGCCAGACCGGCGGGCAGAAGAATACCACCGATCAGGGCGGAAGCTGGAGACGGCCACAGGAAGAGTGAGAACAGGAACATCAAAATACCCGTAACCCACCAGGTTAGGGTAGGTGTCCTCAGGAATTTCTTGAAGGGACGAACCATCAAGATCATCACACCCATGGGCTCCAATGCCTTGGCCATACCAACCACGATCGAAATGATCGCAACAACTTCGATCAAAACGACACCAGCGGTTGTAATGCCCTTGAAAATGGATTGAAGACCGGCGATGGGGGTACCTACGGTCAGCCAGCCCAGGATGAACATGCCGACGACTGCAACAATGGCCGTGTCAATCTTTGTGGCGATGGACAGGAAAACCAGCAACACAAAGAAAGCGTAGACCCAGTGAGCAGCAGTTAGAACAATCGTTGTGTCCATATTTTGATTTCTCCGTTACAGAATAGATATGAAAAGCAGATGATTAAATTACAGTTTTACATATCCACTTGAAGTATTGGCCCCTCTAGCGCACCTCCTGGGCAAAGAAGTTGGTCATACCCGCTTCGGCAACTCTATTCTGGATTACGCTAATATCAGTCGTGTACAACCCCAACTCCTTCATCCGCTTGAAGTACTGGGCTCCAGAGAAGGTGTATTTAATGCCCATGCCTTCTTCGGTTTCCATTTGTTCGCGGACATGCGTGATTGCATCTCCGCAGGAGGTGGATGTTGGGATTGTTACCAGGGATTTGTGCATCGCCCAGCGAACTGCATTATGTCCAGCCAGGACACCGGTCACGATGGCTTCGGTGTGGCCGACCAGCAAACCAGCCTTTTCACCGGCGCAGAAGAGATTTTCCATCCCGGTCACCTGCAGGCAGTCATCGCGAGGGGAGAGGGCCAGGTAACGGATGGAGTTGCCGCGTCCGCCGGAGTAGGGGTCTTCGTAGCGGGCGTTTTCCAGGCCGGGCACCTGGCGTAATTCATCCAGAGGGAAGAAGGGCGTCATTAATTTGACGTGGCCCGTATCGAGTAGGACGACGTTTTCAGCGAATTCGGGCAAGGCATATTGCTGGCAAGCCTTGGTGGCTAATTTTTCCGTATGGACCAAGTGGGCCGGGATCGGCACAACCGCAACGCCGGTCGCACGCAGCAACGCAGCAATCTCAGGAGAAACCGAGTCGAAGTGAAGTTTGCAGGAGCCGGACATGGCGCCGATGGTTCCGTCGGGTTTGCGACCCATTTTTTCGGGAACGCCAGCTTTGTTGGCGATGCTGACGCGACCGCCAAAGCTGGGGCAGCGCAAGGCGCACATGGCGCAGCCGTTACCGTACTTGAGGCAGTTTCCCTGCGGGCCAGCGGTGCCAGTGGTTTCAATGAATACGTCGCCAGCTTCATCATCATGTCCATCGACAACAATTGCTCGGATCATCCCGCAGGAAGAGATGACGTCGATGGCGCGGTACTGGGTTTTGATCACGATCCCCTTGGAAAGCATGTAGCGTTTGACGGTCGGTTCCATCAAACTAACATCATACAGACTGGCATGTTTGTGACCGGGGAATTCGATATTTTTATGCCGGGCAACGCTATCCATCAGGTGGAACAGATCCCCGCCACCCATGGCGATCATTTCCTCAGCGGCGGTGAAACGGCCGTTGTTCCGGAAAATACCACCGACCAGGCCTGTACCGAGCAGACAATCTGTCCGCTCCAACACAACCACTTCGGCGCCGGCAGCACGCGCAGAAAGTGCTGCTGCGCAACCAGCCCAGCCCCCACCGATGACCACTACTTTAGGCATGATACCTCCTCGGTTTGTCTTGAATTAGTTTTTAACTGTCAATCAGGAAAGGAAAATAAAAAGCAGGATTGTTCAAACATATAAAGTATATGTTATACGATATATAATACACACCTCTTTTGAGTTTGTCAATATTTTCTAATGTTATGTCAGACAACTCTTAAAAATAAATGAGACGGAAGTAGTCCGTCTCATTTGGTATAGGCCATATGACTATGATATTTGGCTCGTATGGAGCTGTTGTTCCAATTCCTCAAAATCCTGGTCGTAAAGATCTTCCATGGCGCTGAAGAGGTGCTGTTTCATGGCTTCTTCGGCAGCGTGGGGGTCCCTCGCCCGGCAGGCATCCAGGATCTTTTGATGCTCCGGTACCGATTTGTCGGTGCGGGTGCCCTGGGAAATGGAGAGCAGGCGGTAACGCTTGAGATGATCATCCAGATTGTGCAACATGATCACGAGGCGGGGGTTTGAACATCGTTGGATGATGATGTTGTGGAATTCGCCGTTGATTCGAGAGGAGCGGGAGACATCTTTATCCTGGAGAGCTTTCGCATAGTCGAGAATTGATTGCTCCATCAGGGCAAAATCCTCTTCAGTTAAATTATCAGTTGCCAGGTGAATTGCCAGGCCTTCCAGCACGATACGAATTTGAAAGATGTTGGCCATATCCTGGTTGTTGATGTCGGAGACGTACGTGCCTTTATAAGGAATACGGGTAACCAGGCCTTCTTTTTCCAACCGCATCAGGGCATCCCGAACAGGGGTTTTGCTGATGCCCAACTGGGAAGCCAGGTCGCCTTCCACCAGGGACTGGTTGGGAAGGAATTGGAAGGTGAGGATGGCTTCCTTGATTTTTTCGTAGGCCAGTTTATCCAGGGAAGGCGGTTCGGAAAGTGGAGAGAGTGAGATCATTTTTTACCCCTTTCTTGGTAGGGATGTTACAAGGAGAGAATAATTTAAGAAAAAGAAATGAACAAAACCTGATCTTTTGAGTTACAATGTATATATTATAAGATATATGCTGTAACATTGCAATTGTTTTCTTACTCGACAATCGAAGTAATCAGGAGAATATTCATGAAAAGATCCAGTATTACCGTAGATGCCAATGAAGCAACGGCAAATGCAGCCTACCGAACGAACGAAGTGATTGCCATTTACCCGATCACTCCGTCTTCCGGGATGGGAGAGCTTTCCGATGAATGGGCAGCGAACAACAAACCGAACCTGTGGGGAACAGTCCCACTGGTGGCGGAGATGCAAGCTGAAGGCGGCGCAGCGGGGGCTGTGCACGGCTCTTTGCAGGCCGGTGCGTTAACCACCACCTTCACGGCCTCGCAGGGTTTGCTGCTGATGATCCCCAACATGTTTAAGATCGCCGGCGAGTTAACCTCGACGGTATTTCATGTTTCAGCGCGCGCCCTGGCATACCAGGCCATCTCCATCTATGGCGATCACTCGGATGTAATGGCAACCCGGACAACCGGTTTTGCTCTTCTGCCCTCGCGCTCTGTCCAGGAAGCCCATGATATGGCGATCATTGCCCAGGCAGCCACCCTGGAATCCCGGGTGCCTTTCCTGCACTTCTTCGATGGGTTCCGAACTTCACATGAAGTGAGCAAAATCCAGTACCTGACGGATGAAGAAATCCATGAAATGATTCCGGATGAATTGGTAATTGCCCACCGCAACCGGGCATTGTCTCCGGAAAAGCCGTTTATCCGCGGCACTTTGATGAACTGGGATGTGTATTTCCAGGGGCGTGAAATTGTCAATCCGTATTATTCCGCCTGCCCGGATATTGTTCAAAAGCATATGCAGAAATTTGGCAAGGTGACGGGGCGTAAATATCACCTGTTTGATTATGCCGGCGCTCCCGATGCGGAAAGAGTGGTCATCTTGATGGGCTCCGGCGCTGAGACTGCCGAAGAGACCGCCAGGTTCCTGGCTGCCCGGGGTGAAAAAGTTGGTGCCATTACTGTCCGGCTGTTCCGGCCCTTCTCGGTCAAACACCTGATGAAAGCTCTGCCGGCTACTGTGAAGTCGATTGCAGTCCTGGACCGAACCAAGGAAGCTGGTTCGATGGGTGAACCTCTCTATATGGATGTTGTCACAGCCATCAGCGAGGGAATGACCCAGGGTCTGGCGCCTTTTGCGGTTGCCCCGAAAGTGATCGGTGGTCGCTACGGCCTGGCTTCCAAGGAATTTACGCCCGGGATGGTGAAAGCAGTTTTTGATGAGCTAAGCAAAGGTAAGCCGAAAAATCATTTCACGGTTGGTATTAATGATGATGTCAGCCACACCAGTCTGGATTACGACCCGGTATTTTCCATTCTCCCTGAAGAAACCGTGGAATGTGTATTCTTTGGCCTGGGGGCAGATGGCACGGTTGGTGCTAATAAGAACTCGATCAAGATCATCGGCGAAGACACGGAAAACTTTGCGCAAGGATATTTCGTCTACGACTCAAAGAAATCCGGTTCCGTTACCATTTCCCACCTTCGTTTCGGTCCCAAGCCGATTCATGCGCCGTATTTGATTGGCGAAGGCAACGCCAGTTTTGTTGCCTGCCACCAGTTCTCGTTCCTGGAACGCTTGGACATCTTGAAATTCGCCAGGCCAGGCGGCGTTTTATTGATCAACAGCCTGTACGGTCCAGACTCCGTCTGGGAGCATCTTCCAGTTGAAGTCCAGAAACAAATTCTGGATAAGCATCTTAAGCTCTATGTGATTGATGCTTATGATGTTGCTCACAAAACCGGGATGGGCGGCCGGGTCAATACGATCATGCAGACTTGTTTCTTTGCAATCAGCGGTATCCTGCCGCGGGATGAGGCCATCAAGCAGATCAAGAAGTCGATCCAAAAGACGTATGGGAAGCGCGGCGAAGCAGTGGTCAAGCAGAATTTTGCCGCGGTGGATGAAACCCTGGCAAACCTGTTTGAGGTGGCATATCCGGATCATGTCAGCGGAGACTTGACCATGCGCAGCTCCATTCCGCAGGATGCGCCACTATATGTTCGCCAGGTGGTCGACCGCGTGCTGGTATTTGACGGTGATTCTCTGCCGGTGAGTGCCTTATCTCCAGACGGAACGTATCCTTCCGGTACGGCGAAATGGGAAAAGCGGAATATTGCCCTGGAGATCCCCGTCTGGGAGCCAAACCTTTGCATCCAGTGTGGCAAATGCGTCCTGGTCTGCCCGCACGCGGCCATCCGGATGAAAGTGTACGATCCTGCACTATTAGCAGGTGCTCCAGCCGCGTTCAAGTCGATGCCGGCCAAGTTTGTTGAATTCCCCGGGACCCAGTTCAGCATCCAGGTGGCACCGGAAGATTGCACCGGATGTTCTTTGTGCGTTTCGGCCTGCCCGGCCAAGGATAAGACCAAAGTTGGCGTGAAGGCCATCAACATGGCTCCCCAGCCGGCCTTGCGCGAGCAGGAAAAAGTGAACTGGGATTACTTCCTCGCAATTCCGGATGTTGATCGAACTGCGATGAACCTGACCACTATCAAGAATTCACAACTGCTGCAACCGTTGTTCGAGTTTTCCGGCGCCTGTTCCGGGTGCGGAGAGACGCCCTATGTCAAGTTGGTCTCACAGCTGTTTGGCGACCGGGCGTTGATTGCCAATGCAACCGGGTGTTCTTCGGTGTACGGCGGCAGCCTGCCCACCACGCCCTGGTCAGTCAACCACGAGGGACGCGGCCCGGCCTGGTCCAACTCCTTGTTTGAGGATAATGCTGAATTTGGCCTGGGCATGCGCCTGGCTTCCGACAAGCGATTTGAAGAGGCTTGCGAACTGGTTCGAAAGATGGCTGCGAGAATTGGAACCGACCTGGCAGACGGCTTGCTTACTGCAGACCAGAAAACAGAGAAAGGGATTCGCGAACAGCGCGAGCGCGTGGCGGCCCTCAAGACCATCCTGGGGAATGATCCCTCGCAGGAAGCCAGGACGTTACTCAGCCTGGCGGACAACCTGGTAAAGAAGAGCGTTTGGATTATCGGCGGCGACGGCTGGGCCTATGATATTGGTTACGGCGGTCTGGATCACGTCCTGGCCAGCGGCAAGAACGTCAATGTACTGGTGTTGGATACCGAAGTGTACTCCAACACTGGTGGACAGGCCTCAAAGGCGACCCCTCGGGCTGCGGTGGCGAAATTTGCCGCCAACGGGAAGGGCCTGGCTAAAAAAGACCTGGGTTTGATCGCCATGTCCTACGGCAATATCTTTGTGGCCCGGGTGGCCATGGGATATTCGGACGTGCAAACACTCCGCGCATTCCTGGAGGCGGAAGCCTATGACGGTCCATCTCTCATCATCGCGTACAGCCACTGCATTGCGCATGGCATTAGTATGGAGAAGGGACTTGAACAGCAGCGCCTGGCTATTCAATCAGGCGCATGGTCGCTGTATCGGTATAACCCGGCCATGATCCAGGAAGGCAAGAACCCCCTGGCAATCGATTCCAAGGCACCAAGTATCCCGGTATCCGAGTATGCGTACAACGAGACCCGTTACCGAATGCTGGTCAATAAGGATGAAGTCCGGGCGGAAGAACTGATGGCTGAAGCCGGAGAGGATGCCCGGTTGAGGTGGGAGCGCCTGCAGCGGTTGGCGGAAGTGGAAGCCCAAATCCGGGCTTTGAAAGAATAACAGCCTGTTTATAAAGGAAAGCCGGGAATTCCGAAATTCCCGGCTTTTTGATTTAATTCCATACTTGACAAAACAAGTCCGATATTATATACTTTAGATACCCCTCCCCCCTGGGGTGGGGTAAGGAGGCGGCATGAATGAAGATGTTCTAAACCGATTAAAAACCGTGGAGGGGCATATCCGCGGTATCGAGCGGATGGTGGAAGAGGATGCTTACTGCATCGACATCATCAAGCAAATCCAGGCAGTCCAGGCTGCATTGGGCCGGGTTTCGCACCTAGTCCTGGATGGGCATCTCAATTCGTGCGTCATTACGGCCATTCGCGGAGAGGATCCTGATGAACGCGAACGCGTCCTGGGGGAGCTTTCCGAGATTTTCCAGGCAACCAGAAAAGGATAATCTATACAAGGAGATCATTATGAAAACTGTTACTTATTCAGTTCCCAATATCAGCTGCGGGCACTGCGTCCATACTATCCAATCAGAACTTACAGAGCTGGCAGGGGTGCAATCGGTCAAAGCAGATGCAACCAGTAAAACCGTGGTGGTGGTTTTCGATAACCCGGCAGATGAAGAAAAAATCACGGAATTACTGGCGGAGATAAATTACCCGGTCGCCAAGTAATTCAGAAAATAATTTTGTCAAGCAAAAATCATGGGCGTCGAGGGTTCTCGACGCCTTCTGTTCAAGATAACAATAGAGTTGAGGTGTGAATGGCAGAAAATAGACAGGTCATCTTACCCATCACAGGCATGACTTGCGCGAATTGTGTGGCAACGATTGAGCGAAACTTGAAGAGAATGGATGGCGTGAGCCAGGCGGTTGTTAACTTATCCTCGGAACGGGCGACGGTCGAATTCGATCCGACCAAACTGGTTTTGCAGGATGTAGTTGGCCGAGTGCAAAAAGCTGGATATGATGTTGCCCAGGGGGAAGCGGATCTGCTGATTCGACGCCTTGAAGATGCCAACGATGCCCGCCGATTGGAGAAGTCACTCTCACAACTGGAAGGTGTCACACAAGTCCAGGTGAACCTGACGCGCGCGAAAGCTCTTGTGCGCTACATTCCGACCATCATCAGTCAGGCTGAAATCCGCCAGTCAGTTGCTGCGGCTGGATTTGAGGCTGTGGAAGTTGGTGGCGATTTGGAAGATGTGGAGGCCAGGGCCCGGGCTGAGGAGATCCAACGGCAAAAGACATTGCTGACCATTGGCCTGGTTTTCACCATACCGCTATTCCTGCTTTCCATGGGACGTGACCTGGGTTTGATTCCATCTGCATTTGGCCATGCCTGGTGGATGAACTGGCTGATGTTCCTGCTGGCAACCCCGGTTCAATTTTATGTCGGTTGGCAATATTACGTGGGCGCTTACAAAGCCCTGCGCAATCGTTCAGCGAACATGGATGTGCTGATCGCCATGGGATCTTCAGCGGCCTATTTTTACAGTCTGCCAATTTTGTTTGGCTGGATGCAAGGGCATGTCTATTTTGAAACGGCAGCGGTTATCATTACCCTGATCAGGGTGGGTAAATTCCTGGAGGCTAAAGCCAAGGGACGAACCAGCGAAGCAATTAAGAAGTTGATGGGATTGGGCGCCAAGACCGCCCGGGTAGTGCGTGAAAACAATGAAATGGATATACCGGTTGATGAAGTGATTACCGGGGATGTCGTCATCGTACGGGCAGGTGAAAAAATCCCTGTAGATGGTGTGATCATCGAAGGGCAAACGAGCGTGGACGAATCCATGCTAACCGGGGAAAGCATGCCGGTTGATAAACATTCGGGCGACCCGGTGATTGGCGCAACCCTGAATCGTTACGGCCTGATCCGCTTTGAAGCGACTAGGGTAGGTAAAGAGACGACGCTGGCGCAAATCATCCGACTGGTGGAAGAAGCCCAAGGTTCCAAGGCCCCCATCCAGAAGATTGCCGACCAGGTTAGCGCGATCTTTGTGCCGATTGTGATTTCGATCGCGTTGGTAACTTTCCTAATTTGGTTCTTCCTGGTTCCTGCACCGGCTGCCGGGGCGGACGTCAACGCTTTCACCCGTGCCCTGATGCATGCCGTGGCCGTGCTGGTGATCGCCTGTCCATGTGCAATGGGGTTGGCAACTCCAACAGCGATCATGGTCGGTACGGGCCGAGGGGCGGAAATCGGGATTCTATTCAAGAATGGTGAAGCCCTGGAGCGGGCGGGCTTGGTAAAAATTGTGGCTATGGATAAAACAGGGACCATCACTCGCGGAGAACCACGGGTGACGGAAATTCGAACCTTCAACGGATTCTCAGAAGAAGAAGTACTACGGCTGGCAGCCAGTGTGGAAAAAGGAAATGATCACCCACTTGGAGCAGCGATTTTGGCGGAGGCAAACAACCGCGATCTACCCCTGTCTGACCCAGTAGGTTTCCAGGTAGATGCAGGGAGGGGAGTTCGGGCTGAGATCAATGGGAAACGGATCCTGGTTGGAAACCGAAAAATGATGGATGCTTCTAATATTAATCTACAAGAGCTGGATGCAAATATCCGGGAATTGGAAGAACAAGCCAAAACGATCATACTGCTTGCCGTGGATGATACCCCGGCCGGGCTTTTCGGTGTTGCTGATACGGTTCGCGACGGCTCAAAGGAAGCAATTGAGAGCCTGCATAGGATGGGGCTGCAGGTAGCCATGATCACAGGAGATAATCACCGCACTGCGGAAGCAATTGCGCAGCAAGTGGGAGTGGATGTTGTCCTGGCTGAGGTATTACCGGATGGAAAAACAGCGGAAATTAAGCACCTGCAACAGAATGGAGAACTGGTCGCAATGGTGGGGGATGGAATCAATGATGCCCCGGCACTTGTCCAATCTGATGTCGGTATTGCCATAGGCACAGGCACAGATGTGGCCATGTCGGCAGCTATGGTGACCTTGATGAGCGGGGATATCCGCGGCGTTCCCCGCGCAATCACTCTTTCCCGGCAGACGGTTCGGACCATCCGCGGCAACCTATTCTGGGCTTTTGTTTACAATATTATCCTAATCCCGGTAGCGGCTTTGGGATTCCTCAATCCAATGCTCGCAGCCGGAGCGATGGCGTTCAGTAGCATATTTGTAGTGACAAACAGCTTGCGTTTACGGAAAGCCAGACTATAAACAAACGAAGAGAAAACAACCGGAGCTGCAATTGGCAGCTCCGGTTGTTTTTAAGCTGTTTCAGGTGAAAGTAAATGGTAAAATTATCCAAACTTGTCAGGGAAGGTTCGCATGGCAGAATCAAAAGAGTTTCAGCAGAAAGCCATTAACACCATACGATTTCTTTCAGCAGATGGCGTCCAGCAGGCCAATTCAGGTCATCCGGGTTTGCCGATGGGAACTGCAGCCATCGCCTATACAATTTGGACCCGTCATCTACGGTTCAACCCCAATAATCCCCACTGGCCTGATAGAGATCGCTTTGTTTTGTCCGGCGGTCATGGTTCGATGTTGTTATATAGCTTACTCTATTTAACGGGTTTTGATTTGAGCCTGGATGAATTAAAGCAGTTCAGGCAGTGGGGGAGCCGGACGCCCGGGCACCCGGAATATGGTTTGACCCCGGGCGTTGAAACGACCACCGGCCCCCTGGGGCAGGGCTTTTCCAACGGGGTTGGTATGGCGATTGCAGAAGCCAGCCTGGCCGCGAAATACAATCGCCCAGGTCATACGGTCATGGATCATTTTGTGTACGCAATTGTGACGGACGGCGACTTGATGGAAGGGGTGACAAGCGAAGCTGCCTCACTTGCCGGTCATTTGGGACTGGGAAAACTAATTTATCTCTATGATGACAACCGGATATCCATAGATGGCTCGACGGACCTGGCCTTCACCGAGGACCGTGGTAAACGATTCGAGGCGTACGGCTGGCAAGTTTTGCGTGTAGCCGATGGCAACGATGTAGAAGAAATTGATGCAGCCATTCAACAGGCAAAAGTAGATCCAAGACCCAGCCTGATCATCTGCCGAACCATCATTGGTTATGGAATGCCCAACCGACAGGGGACTTCCAAGGCACACGGCGAACCGCCAGGTGATGAGGAGATAAAAGCTGCCAAGGAAAACCTGTGTTGGCCGGTTGAACCGCGCTTCCTGGTTCCGCAAGATGTATTGGATTTCTTCCGCCAGGCGGTAAATCGAGGCGAAAAAATGGATTCTGATTGGAACGCACGGTTAAAGAAATTCCAGCGTGCGTATCCTGTCGAAGCAAAGGAACTCATTCGCCGATTGGAAGGAAAACTTCCCAAGGGTTGGGATCGGGAGTTGCCGGATTTTGCCCCGGATGCAAAGGGGATGGCAACCCGGGCTGCGTCCGGGAAAATCATCAATGCTCTGGCAGAGCGCTTACCGGAGTTGATGGGCGGCTCAGCAGATCTAGCGCCTTCCACCAATACCTGGATCCAGGGCACACCGGCTTTTGAAAAGGAAACCCCCGAAGGACGCAATTTCCATTTTGGAGTGCGGGAACATGGAATGGGCTCGATAGTAAATGGTATGGCGATTCACGGCGGCGTAATACCGTATGGGGCGACCTTCCTGGTGTTTTCTGACTATATGCGGCCGGCCATTCGGCTTTCCGCCCTCTCCGGTTTTGGCTCGATCTGGGTATTCACCCATGACAGCATTGGACTTGGCGAAGACGGCCCCACCCATCAACCCGTGGAACACCTGGCAGCCCTGCGCGCAATTCCGCACCTGGTCGTGATTCGACCGGCGGATGCCAATGAAACACGTGAAGCCTGGAAAGTGGCCATCCAACGCCGATCCGGACCAACTTTGATGGCATTCTCACGCCAGGCCATCCCTGTGATTGACCGGAATAAGTATGGTGATGCGGCTGGCACAAACAAGGGTGCCTATATTCTGGCAGACCTGGGCGCAGGAAAACCACAGCTCATTTTGATGGCTACGGGCTCTGAGGTCTCATTGGTCCTGGAAGCGGCCGAACGGTTGCACGCCAGTGGAGTGAAGGTACGGGTGGTTTCCTTCCCGAGCTGGGAGTTGTTCGAACAGCAGCCTGCAAGTTACCAACGGAAAGTCCTTCCGACTGGGATTAAAAATCGAATTGCGATTGAAGCAGGTGTCACCCTGGGTTGGGAACGTTGGGTAGGTGCGAAGGGCAAAGTGATTGGTATCGATCATTACGGCGCATCGGCTCCATATAAGACCATCTATGAGAAGTTCGGACTCACCGTCGATGCAATTATTCATGAAGCCCGCAAGATGTTGGGAGAAGAGGTGTAAGCATGAAGATTGTTCTGGCTTGCGATCACGGTGGATTTCCGTTAAAAGCGTTTGTAAAACAGGTAATTCTAAGTGCAGGTCACGATGTTCTGGATGTCGGTACGGACGGTCCGGAAAGCGTTGATTATCCGGATTATGCTGAAAAAGCTGGAGCTGCCATCCAGAGGGGTGAAGCCCAAAGGGGGATCGTGATTTGTGGATCCGGTGTTGGCGCTTCCATAGCAGCCAACAAGATGCTCGGCATTTATGCCTCCGTTTGCCATGATACCTATACAGCACACCAGGGTGTGGAACATGATAATATGAATGTGCTTTGTCTGGGTGCCCGTGTCATTGGTCCGGAGTTGGCCCGGGAAATTGTCCTGGCATTTCTGTCCGCTGATTTTAACCAGGATGAGCGGTTCCAACGACGTTTCCGTAAAGTATTGGCATTAGAACAACGTAAATAAAGGTTGCGGAGGAGAAGGAATGGATCGAATAACGGAATTGCATGCGGCAGGCCAATCCCTTTGGTATGACAACATCCAGAGGAAGTTGCTCGAAAACGGAGAACTGGCGGCCATGATCAATGCCGGTCAAATCCGGGGGGTGACTTCCAATCCGACCATCTTCAATAATGCAATCAGCAAAAGTAGCGATTATGATGCAGCCCTGAAACCCCTGGCTGCTGCCGGGATGTCTGCGGAAGACATTTTCTGGCAACTGGCGATCCATGATATCCAGTCGGCTGCCGACCTCTTCAGACCATTGTATGAACTGACTAAGGGCGGTGACGGATATGTCAGTCTGGAAGTTAGCCCTTACCTGGCAAATGATACCGAAAATACAATCCTGGAAGCCAAACGGCTCTGGGAAAGGGTGCATCGCCCAAACTTAATGGTCAAAATCCCCGCCACCCAGGAAGGACTACCTGCCATTCGGGAATCTATTGCTGCCGGGATTAACGTTAATGTGACTTTGATCTTCTCCCTGCAAAGGTATGCTGAGGTAATAGATGCTTACATGGCCGGTCTGGAGGACCGAATTAAGGCGGGGCATTCGGTGAATCAAATCGCTTCTGTAGCATCTTTCTTTGTTTCCCGGGTGGATACCAAAGTGGATGCTCGATTACAGAAGGTGTCACCTCCACAGATGAGCCTGCTAGGAAAAGCTGCAATTGCCAATGCCAAGCTGGCATACCAGATATTCCTGCAGACGGTCGCTGGAGCACGTTTCTCTATGTTACAGAAACATGGGGCAAACCTGCAACGGCCCTTATGGGCATCCACTGGCACCAAAAACCCGGCATATAGCGATGTCATTTATGTTGAGGAGTTGATTGGGCCGAACACGGTCAACACAGTTCCCCCTCAAACATTGGCAGCCTTTGCTGACCACGGTCGGACCCGTTTAAGTCTGGTAGAGAATATTGAGGAGGCTCATTCGGTAATTGAAGAGCTTGAAAAAATCGGAATACGAATGTCCGATGTGACCGCCGAGCTGGAGGTGGAAGGCGTCAAAGCTTTCGCTGATTCCTTTACAGAGTTGCTTTCTTCCGTTGAGGTAAGAAGAATTACATCACTTGGATAATTGCCGAAGTTCGAACAGTCGTATCTGTTTGTGTTTTTTATTCTATACTTGGTTTAGGATTCTTCAGCCTGGTTTATTCCCGAAATTTATTCATTCGGGCATATCATTGTTTATTTCGCTTGAAAGGATTTCTGATGGACCTTTTTGAGAAGTGTTTTTCATGGAATGTTGCCAAGGAGGCAATCGAAGGGGGGTGGTATCCGTATTTCATACCATTGTCTGAAAATGAAGGCACCGAGGTGACCTTCAAAGGTCACCGCCTGATCATGTGCGGCTCAAATAATTACCTGGGTTTAACAACGCACCCCAAGGTTCGGCAAGCTGCAATTGATGCGATTAATCGTTTTGGAACCAGTTGTACCGGATCGCGTTTTCTGAATGGCACCCTGGAGATTCATGAACAACTGGAACATGAACTGGCCGCATGGGTTGGCAAGGAAGCCGCGTTGGTTTTTTCAACAGGTATGCAGACTAACCTTGGGACGGTCTCTGCTTTGATTGGCCGCAACGATTACGTGATTTTGGATAAGGATGATCACGCGAGTATCGTGGATGGAGCCCGGCTGGGCTACGGAAAGATCGAACGCTTCCGACACAATGACATGGAACACCTGGATCGGGTGTTGCAGAGCCTGCCCAATGATGGCGGAAAATTGATTGTCGTGGACGGTCTTTTCAGCATGGGCGGCGACCTGGCTCCTTTGCCAGAGATGGTGCCGATTGCAAAGAAATACAATACCCGGTTAATGGTGGACGATGCCCATGGAATGGGTGTTTTGGGCGGTGGGCGGGGTACTGCAGCTCACTTTGGCATGACAGACGGCGTGGATTTGATTATGTCCACATTTTCCAAATCCTTTGCTTCCCTGGGCGGGTTTATTGCCGGTGAGAAAGATGTAGTGGAATATATCAAGCATTACGCGCGAGCCATGATTTTCAGTGCCAGTATTCCACCAGCCAATGCAGCCGCTGCCCTGGCCGCCTTGCATGTGATGCAGGAAGAGCCAGACCGTGTAACCAGGGTTAACCAGATCGCAGAAAAGATGCGTAAAGGCTATCAATCGCTTGGTTTTAATACTGGGCCATCGGTTTCACCTATCATCCCAATCATTATTGGGGATGATCAAAAGACCTTCCTCTTCTGGCGAAAATTGTTTGAAGCCGGCGTTTTTGTTAATCCGGTTATTTCCCCGGCTACCCCGCCTGGAATGCAACTTTTACGGACCAGTTATATGGCCACCCACACAAACGAACAGATGGAACGCGTATTGACCATCTTTGAAAAGGTTGGTAAGGAAGTAGGGGTCATCTAAATCAATGCGACGAAAAAAGAGCCGGTATTCCCGGCTCTTTTTTCTGAGAATTCAGGAAGATTTCCTATTTTAAAACGTAAAGAATGCCAATTGTATCTGGTCCACAATGGCTGGATATGGTGGACCCGGCGTAGGTAATGTTGAGGTTCTCGATTGGAAGGATCCTGGCAATCTCAGCCTGTAAATAATCAGCGTCTGAATCACAACCCGTGTGGGTGATAAAGACGCGGTGTGGGTTGATTTGGTCCGCATTGCGTTGGAAATCTTCGACTAATGCAGAGAGGGCTTTCTTCCGTGAACCACCGATTTTCTCGCGGACACCCAGGCTGCCATCAGGGCGAACTTCAATGATTGGACGGATTTTGAGTAAGCTTCCAAAGATATGCTGCATGGCAGAACATCTGCCGCCCATGTAAAGATAATCAAGTGTGTCGATTACGAAGGATGTTCGAATGCGGGGAATCATATAATTGATCTCGCTAACGATTTGATCCGCAGAAGCCCCTTGATCTCTGAGTTCTGCTGCCCGGATAACCAGCTGCCCGATGCCTGTAGAAAGATTATTTGAATCGACAATTTGAATATTTCTACCAGGTAGACTGTTTTTTGCCAGTACCGCGGTTTGGTAAGTGGCGGATAGAGCTGATCCAATTGAAATGAAAATGACATCTCCCTCCCGATCCAGGAATTTGGTCATTGTTTCAACGATAGGAGCCGAAGTCTTGGGAAGCTGGCCAGTTTGATTGACATAATCGAAAAGCTGGTCGCGGGAGATTTCAATCCCATCCAAATAACTCTGATTATTGATAAATACATTTAATGGGATCAGTTCAATCTTGAATTGTTCCAGCAAATCTGTAGATAAGTCAGAACAAGTATCCGCCAGGATATGAATCATAATGGCCAACCTCCATGAAGGAAAATTAAAAATATTGAAAATGAATTAGGAAAGAAAAAGAAACAACCATCCGATTATAATCAATATCCATGATACCGCAAATCTTACTCTTTGATGTGGACGGAGTGCTCGTAAAGCCGGCAGGATATCAGATGGCGATGGAAGCAACCTGCCGATTTTTCCTACGCCAGGCCGGGTTGGAATATCTAACTCCAGATAAAAATGTTTACCTGGGTTTTGAAGCTCAGAAAGTTACCAGCGAATGGGATATGGTTCCACTCGCTCTGTTAATCGTCTTTGACCAGGTGGCCCGGTATCACGATTACCCGGATTGGGTGGAGGACCTACCATCAGCCATCCGATGGTGTAAAGGCTTAATTCTACAGGAATTCTCAATCGATTATTTATCAGTCATTCGCAGGATGGGACTTAGTGTTCAACCTGGATTGACCGCAGCGGAGGGGATCCTGCATGCAATCGAATCCGGCCAGGCAGGAGACTTATTTCCAAGGATTCGAAAAACAAAATTAGTACGGTCGCTACTTTCTACCACCCGAAGGATGCTTGAATGTGAAACGACACGGAAATTCCAGGAATATACATTAGGGGCAGATACTTTTACCCAAATTTATCGATCCTCACCTCAAGAAACAGTTGAATCATTCCTATTAAAATACGATGAAGCTATTCTAAAGCCCTCTCTTTCCAAGCTCCTGCAGGAATTGAGTTCAGAAGGTCTCATTCGATCAGCTGTATATACAGCTCGTCCTTCTTTAGCGCCTAAAGAAGTCACTCCCACTGACAATGATTATTCACCAGAAGCTGAACTGGCATTAAGTTTGGTCGGGTTGGAAAATATTCCACTGATCGCCTATGGAAAGCTAGGCTACCTTGCCAGTGTCAGAGATACAGCCATTCCAAAATACATCAAGCCGGCTGCAGGCCAGGCTGTGGCGTCCATGGCGGCAGCATGGACTGGCCGAGAGTGGGAGGCGCTTTGTTGGGCGGCAGATTTAGTGGAGGGAAAGCTGGATCATCAGTTCGTTCCCCTTCCGGGAGAACTAGATCTTTTTATTTTTGAAGACTCACCTGCGGGGATCCTTGGTGGTAGAGCAGCAGTCGATGTTCTTTACAGAACTGGAATTAACGTTCACTACCATCCAATAGGAATTGCAAGTAATCTTGAAAAAACAAGCAAGCTGAAATCCCTTGGTGCAAGAATATATGAGAACATCAACCTTGCCCTGAAAGATGTTTTAGGGATTGATTGATTTAGAACCAGCGGTTCTTTCGTATGTACCAGATCATCAAAGCGACAATTGAAATAAAAAACAACCAGACCAGGGGATAACCCCAGCGCCAGGAAAGCTCTGGCATGAAATGAAAATTCATTCCATAAACACCGGCCACAA
>CAYOOA010000045.1:0-10632 GCA_964405455.1 uncultured Anaerolineaceae bacterium
ATACAAATCCGTGTTTAATATCCTCTCCATCTGCGTTTTTCTGCGCCCATCTGCGGATAGGCTTTTATCTTTCCGCGTCTCTCTGTACCTTCCGTGTTCTCCGTGATTATGTTTTTCCCCGACCTTAATGATTTTCAGCCGGTCCTCCAGCCGGATTCTAGCGGTATAATTCACCTGTCGCATCAGATACTTTAACGAGGTGCTATGGAGAAGAAGATTCGTGTGCTGATTGCCAAGCCCGGCCTGGATGGTCACGACCGCGGCGCCAAGGTGGTTGCCCGCGCCCTGCGGGATGCCGGCATGGAAGTGATTTACACCGGCCTGCGCCAGACCCCGGAGATGATTGCCGAGGCCGCCCTGCAAGAGGATGTGGACGCCGTGGGGCTCTCGATCCTCTCCGGGGCGCACCTGGCGCTCACCCCGCGCGTACTGGAACTGCTGCGCGCCAACGGTCAGGGTGATGTACACGTCTTCCTGGGCGGCATCATCCCCGAGGAAGACGTCCCGGCGCTGCTGGCGATGGGCGTCAAGGCCGTCTACGGCCCCGGCACTTCCACCGTCAAGATCGCTGAAGACATCCGCACTGCCGTTTTGGGCAGCGCAGAGCAGGCTTGAGCAGCGGACGCACCTTATCAATCGAGGCCGTGCTGGCCGGAGACCGGCTGGCCCTGGCCCGCCTGCTGACCGAGGTGGAGAACGATACCCCGGCCGGACGGGCTGCCATGGATGCGCTCTACCCCTTTACCGGGCGGGCTCACCTGGTGGGCGTGACCGGCGCTCCCGGAACGGGCAAATCCTCGCTGGTCAACCAGCTGGCGCGCACCTTCCGCCAGGGCGGGAACCCCCGCAGGGTGGGCATCATTGCCGTTGACCCGACCAGCCCGTTTACCGGCGGGGCCATCCTCGGCGACCGGCTGCGCATGCGCGACCTGGCCGGCGACCCGGGCGTCTTCATCCGCTCGATGGCCAACCGCGGCGCGCTGGGCGGGCTCTCCCGCACCACGGCCGCCCTCACCCGCGCCCTGGATGCCGCCGGCTACGACCTGATCCTGGTCGAAACCGTCGGCGCAGGTCAATCCGAGGTGGATATTGCCCGCCTGGCCTACACCACCCTGGTGGTGGAAGCCCCCGGACTGGGCGATGACATCCAGGCCATCAAGGCCGGCATTTTAGAGATCGCCGATATCCTGGTGATCAACAAGGCCGACCGCCCCGGCGTGGAAAACACCGAGCGGGCCCTGCGCAACATGCTGGAGTACGGCCACCCGGTCCGCCGGATGGAGAACGGCTTTCACCATGCCGATGTAGGCTTGCAGGCAGCTGCAGAAAACGCTGAATTCTGGCTGCCGCCGGTGTTGAAGACGATTGCCACGCAGGAAGTGGGCATCGCCGAGGTGGTGGAGGCCATTGAACGCCACGCCGCCCACCTGCAGAACACGGGCGAACTGGAAGAGCGCCGCCAACTGCGCCTGCGCAACGAAGTCCAGCACCTGCTGCTGGATGAATTGCTGGAGCGCTGGAGCGAAGACGGCGGCACCGGCCGCCTGGAAGAAATTTTACAGTCTGTATATGACCGCCGGATTTCCCCGCGCCAGGCCGCTCAAAACCTGGCCGCGGAAACGCCGGCGCAGTAAATTTTACGGAGAAGAGAACATGGAACGAACCCTTATCGGCAGCTTGCGCCAGGTCGTCGGGCAAAAGGTCACCATTAAAGGTTGGCTGCAAACCCTGCGCGACCAGAAGAAAATGCAATTTTTAATCATCCGCGACCGCACCGGCCTGGTGCAGGTGGCGTTCTGGAAGGCCAATAATCCCGCCCTGGCCGAGCAGATTTCCGGCCTGGCGGTCGAATCTGCTGTTACCATCACCGGCACAGTGGTGGATAATCCCGTTGTCAAGCTGAACGGCCTGGAAGTGCAGTTGGAGGACCTGGTCATCGAGGGCGCGGCCCATGCCGATATCCCCTTTGATCCCTTTGGCGAGGCGCTACCCGCCGTGGATTTCCGCATGGACTGGCGCTACCTGGATTTGCGCCGGCCGGTCAACCAGTTGATCTTCGACGTGCAAACCACCGCCGAAGCCGCCATGCGCGAGTGGTGGCTGGAGCGCGACTTCGTCGAAGTGCACTCGCCCAAGATCACCGGCTCACCCTCTGAAAGCGGCGCCGAACTGTTTGAAATCATGTACTTTGACCGCAAGGCCTACCTGGCCCAATCGCCCCAGTTCTACAAGCAGATGGCCATGGCTTCCGGTTTCGAGCGCATCTTTGAAATTGGCCCGGTCTTCCGCGCCGACCCTTCCTTCACCTCCCGCCATATGACCGAGTTCACCGGCGTGGACATGGAAATCTCGTGGATCGAATCGCACGAGGACGTGATGGCCGCCGAGGAAAGCCTGCTGCAGTTTGCCTACCAGAAGGTCAAGGACAAGCACGGCGCGCGCATCCAGGAACTGCTGGGGTTTGACCTGCAGGTGCCCACGCTGCCCTTCCCGCGCATCCCCATGTCCAAGGCCTATGAAGTGCTGCGCAATGTGGGTTACAAGCTGCCGCCTGAAAAGAAGGGCGACATCGATCCCGGCGGCGAGCGCGCCCTGGCTGAGTGGGTCAAGGCGGAATACAACCACGACTTTGTCTTTGTCACCGATTGGCCCATCAGCGTACGCCCGTTCTATCACATGCGCCATCCCGACCGCCCCGACCTGACCCGCTCGTTTGACCTGATTGCCAACGGGCTGGAGATCACCACCGGCGCCCAGCGCGAGCACCGCCCGGATATCCTGGCCAAACAGGCCCTGGAAAAAGGTCTGACCCTGGAACCCATCCAGTACTACATTGATTTCTTCAAGTTCGGCTGCCCGCCGCACGGCGGTTTTGGCCTGGGCTTATCCCGCCTGTTGATGGTAATGCTCGGCCTGCAGAACGTGCGCGACGCGGTCTTCCTGTTCCGCGGCCCCAACCGCGTCAGCCCGTAGACAGGAGGCAGAATGATTTTCGGTGAAGGCATCCGCCTGCGCGCCATCGAAGAAAGCGATATTCCGCGCTTTGTGGCCTGGTTGAATGATCCGGACGTGTACAAGAACCTGCGCCTGCTCTTCCCGCTGGGGATGGACATGGAGCAGGCCTGGTACGCCCGCCTGAAGGACCGCGACCCGGCCACCCGCCCGATGGGCATCGAGATCGAGCGCCCGGAAGGCTGGGTATTGATCGGCAACATCGGTTTCAACAGCGTGGACTGGGTCAACCGCAATGCCGAGGTGGGCATCTTCATCGGAGAAAAGCTGTTCTGGAACCAGGGCTACGGCCGCAAGGCTATGCGCCTGCTGCTCCACTTCGGGTTTGAGACGCTCAACCTGCACCGCATCATGCTGCGCGTTCATGCCAACAATCCGCGCGCCATCCGCTCGTACGAGGCCGCCGGCTTCATCCACGAGGGTGTGCTGCGGGAGGATTTGTTCCAGGACGGCCGTTACTTCGACGTGTTGGTCATGTCCATCCTGGACAGCGAATGGAAAAATTGCAAGTGAGGTAAAGGAGAGGGACCATGCCGATTTTGCACGCTCATCCAGATCGCCTGAGTTATGGTGATGTCAAGTTGTATGCCGGGACAGCCTGCCCGGACCTGGCTGAAAGCATTGCACGCTACCTGGATCAATCCCTCTGCCCGCGGGATGTGGTCACCTTTGCCAACGACAATATCCTGGTCAAGCTGCACACCAGCGTGCGCGGCCAGGATTGCTACGTAATCCAGACCACCTCCGTGCCGGTGCACCGCAACCTGATGGAGATGTTGATCATGATCCAGACCCTGCGCCTGGATTCTGCCGCCCGTATCACCGCCGTGGTGCCCTACCTGTGCTACGCCCGCTCGGATAAGAAAGACCAGCCGCGCATCCCGATCACTGCCCGCCTGGTGGCGGATATGATCGAGGTGGCCGGGGCAGACCGCTACATCACACTCGACCTGCACGCCGGGCAGATCCAGGGCTTCTTCTCCATCCCAGGCGATGTGCTGACCGCCTTCTACATCCTGGCGGATTACTTGAAATCCATCAAGCCGCAGATGAAGGACCCCGTGGTGGTGACGGCCGACCTGGGCTTTGCCAAGAAAGCCCGCAACTACGCCGCCAGCCTGGAGGTACCGCTGACCTTCATCGAAAAGCGCCGCACCGCCAATGACTCCCGGGCCCAGGCGCTGACCCTGATCGGTGATGCCAACGACCGGGACGCCATCATCGTGGATGATGAGGTGGACACCGGCGGTTCCATGGTCCAGGCAGTCAAGTTGCTCAAGGACCGCGGGGCACGCAACATCTACATCGTGTTTGTCCACCCGGTACTGTCTTCCAATGCTGCCGAGCGCCTGGCAGCCCTGCCGGTAGCCCAGTACATCACCACCGATACCATCCCGATTTCGGCGGAGAAACGTGCCTTCCTCGGGGATAAGCTGAAAGTCCTTTCGGTTGCCCCGTTGATCGGTGAAGTGATCCTGCGCGCCCACGAAGGCCGCAGCGTCGGCGAAATGTTCAACGAATAAGCCGTGCCGGAGCTGCCAGAGGTCGAAACCATTGTCCGGGCGCTGCAAAACGGCGGACGAAACGGACCGGCCCTTCCCGGTGAGCGGGTTGAATCAGCCCGCCTGCTCTGGCAGCGCACCCTGGCCGAACCTGGTAAAGCCGAATTCCTGGCCCACCTGCCCGGGCAGACCGTTCAACGCATCTCACGCCGCGCCAAGCTAATCCAAATTCAACTTGACCCCGACACACTGCTCATCCACCTGCGTATGAGCGGCGACTTGCGCGTGGAACCGGATGATGCGCCTCCCGCACTGCATGACCGCCTGCTCATCCACTTTGCCAGCGGTTTACGCCTGGCTTTTAATGATACGCGCAAGTTCGGCCGCGTCTGGCTGGTTTCCGACCCATCCAGCTTGACCTCCGCTTACGGCCCGGAGCCATTGGATGAGACCTTCACCCCTGCCGATTTTTACACCCGCCTGCATGCCAGCCGCCGCCAGCTCAAGCCCCTGCTGCTGGATCAAGGCTTTCTGGCTGGACTGGGCAACATCTACACCGATGAGGCCCTGCACCTGGCCGGCCTGCACCCGCTGACTCCCTCCGACCGGCTGGATGAAGCGGATGCCGCCCGCCTGCTGGAAGCCATCCGCAGCGTGCTCAACGAGGGCATCCGGCGCAACGGTGCCAGCATCGACTGGGTCTACCGCGGCGGGGATTTCCAGAATTATTTCCGCGTCTACGGCCGCACCGGGCAGCCCTGCCCGGTCTGCGGAAATCCAATCCAGCGCACCGTTATCGGCCAACGCTCCACCCATTTCTGCCCGATCTGTCAGTCCCCAGGAGTATAACCATGCAACCTTCCCAAGTACTCGTATTCGTTTCCGTATTATTTGGCATAGGAGGATTGCTGCTGGGCTTCCTGTTGGGCGCAGCCTGGGCCTCCCGCCGCAATTCCTCCGGGGAGGCCGACGAAGCAGCCCAGGAACCACCCGCAGTGGAAGAAACGATTGCACCAGAGCAGCCGGTTGCCGCGCCTGCGTCGGCCCCGCAGGTTATCCCTGCTCCAATTCCATCTGCCCCGCTCAGTGCAGCAGCCGGGAGAAAAGAACAGCCAGTTTTGGCGGTTCCGTCTGCTGTTGAAAAGTCCGCCGCTCCGGCCAACCGATCTGGCGGCAGCATGATTGAGCAAATTAACTCCATCCTGGCTGAGATGACAGCCGATACACCGCTTGCCAAACATAACATCCACCTGGCCCAGAGTCAGCACCTGGGGGTATCCGTCTGGGTTGATAACCAACATTACGATGGTGTGGACAGCGTTCCGGATGTCGATATTCGCAGTGTCATCCAGGCGGCGGTGCGCAAGTGGGAGGAAGGCTAGCCCGCCTTCCAGCACAATTACACTTCATATCCGCTGAAGCAAATCAGCCGGATGAGGCCGATTGAAACCCATTAGCCCGATTGTCCTGGCCCTGACTGCCATCCTGCTTTGGAGCACCCTGGCCCTGGCCGGAAACGGCCTGCAGTCGGTGCCGCGCTTCCTCCTGCTCGGGATCGTATTCTTGACCAGCGGAACGATCTCACTGGTGCTCCGCGAGGGTTGGCGCGTGCCGCTCAAGGTCTTCCTGGTAGGTGTGGGCGGAATCTTCGGTTATCACTTCCTCTATTTCACCGCCTTTGCCCATGCCCCCGCCGTGGAAACCAATCTGATCAACTACCTGTGGCCACTGCTGATCGTGGTTCTCTCACCGCTGGTGCTGCCCAACACCCGGCTCGGCCTCAACCACATCATCGGCGCATTGTGCGGCCTGGCAGGGGCCAGCCTGATCGCCACCGGCGGCAAGGCCAACCTGCAGTTGATCTATCTCGGTGGTTATTCCGCCGCCTTTGCCGCGGCCGTCACCTGGGCGCTCTATTCGCTGCTCACCAAGCGCCTGCCGCCCTTTCCCACCAGTTCCATTGGTGCCTTCTGTCTGATCTGCGGCATCCTCTCGCTGGGGATTTACGCCGTCAACGGCGGAACCCTGCAGGAAATCGCCCGGGTGACGCCGCTACAATGGGTGTTCCTGTTACTGGTTGGCATTGGCCCGATGGGCGCAGCGTTCTTTGCCTGGGATGCAGCCCTCAAGGGCGGCGACCCGCGCATCATCGGCGCACTGGCTTATCTCACACCCCTGCTCTCCACCCTCAACCTGGTGATCTTTGCCGGTCAACGCCTGACCCCGGTGTCCTTCCTGGCCATGTGCCTGATCATCATCGGCGCTGTAGTCGGCTCCTGGAAAAGCCGGCGCCCTGCGTCAGCCTTGCAATCCCCCTCCGATGCGGACCGCGTATAATCAAGATATGGGATTCTTTGTGATTCGTGCTAAAATATCGACACAAGGTGAACTGTGACCCAGAACGCATACGCAGGCATGGAATTTGAAACCCTCCTCCGGGAGACCGCAGCCGCCCAGCAGTGGGCGTTGGATGACATCAACGACAAGGGTGCGGTGCTGCATTTTGCCATGCCTTCCGGGCGGACCCAGATTTTACGTATTCTGCGCTTTGACAACACACTGGAATTTTCAGTGCAGTCCATGGCCGTTTTTGAAAGCGAAGAGAAAGTTCCGCACTATCTTTCCACTGTATTGCTCAAGGTGAACGCCCGCCACAAGCTCGGCTTCTGGAGCATCCTGGAGATTGAAGGTAAACAGGTTTTTACCGTGATGCAAAACGTGGAACTGGCCCACCTGGACCGCCAGTACCTGGTCAACATTGCCACCGTACTGACCGAACAATGCGACCAGTTTGAGGGTAGTCTGATCAAAATGATGGAAGGCAACCAGTAAGGAGCGGGATGGCTACATCCGAGGAACGCCTGCGAATCTTGAAAATGGTGCAGGAAGGCAAAATTTCCGCCGAAGAAGGGATGCAACTGTTGGAATCCCTGGCTTCGAGCGTGCCCACGCCCGCGACCCCGGTGGCCGCTGAAACACCTTCCTCACCCCTCCCACCCAGTTTCCCGGAGACACCCAGCATCCGCACCCCGCGCTGGTTCCGCGTGCGCGTGACCGATACCAACACCGGCAAAGTGCGCGTCAACGTGCGCCTGCCGATCAACGTGGTCACCGCCGGGATGAAAATGGGTGCGCGCTTCTCCACCGAAGTGGAAGGCCTGAATATGGATGAATTGAGCAGCCTGATCAACTCCGGCACCATCGGCCAGATTGTTGATGTGTACGATGAAGAAGACGGCGAACACGTGGAAGTGTTCCTGGAATAAGGATCCCAAAAATCACGCAAAGGAGAGCTGACCCATGCAGTCCACCACCGTACGCGATTGGATGATTGACCTGGTAGTATTTATCGACCCGGACGCAACCGTTTCGGATGCGCTGGCCCTGATGCGGCGACGCTATATTCATAGCCTGATCGTCAGCAAGTCCGAATCCAACCCGGATTACGGCATCATCACATCCACCGATATCTGCGATAAGATCGTAGCCCAGCAGCGCAACCCCAGTGAGATGAAAGTCCGCGAGATCATGACCAGCCCGCTGGTGGTGGTCCTGGAGACCATGACCTTGCAGCAATGTGCCCTGATCATGCGCGAGAAGAGAATCCATCACCTGCCGGTGGTGAATGCCGGCGGAGCCCTGCTGGGAATGATTTCTGACACCGATTTTCTGGTGGCTGCCGAAGCGATGGGACGCGCCCCGGGAGAACGGCTTATTTAAAATTGCGAAAAATCTTCTTTTCTTTCCTTCTACTGGCGGCGCTGCTGGGTAGCGGCCTGGGGGTGCGCCCGGCCGGCGCCACCGCCACGGCCTATGACGTGCTGGCAGCGGTCAATGCCCTGCGGGCTACCAACGGCCTGCCCCCGCTGGAGGCCAGCGGTTCCCTGATGGCTTCCGCCCAGGCCCACTCCGAATACCAGGCTTTCCTGGGCAGCTGGACGCACGAAGGCGCGGGCGGTTCCACTCCCAAGAGCCGGGCCATTGCCGCTGGTTACGGCGGCGGCGCAACCGTCTTCATCTCGGAAAATGTGGCCGAAATCAGCCCGACCGCCGATATGGCCTTTTTGCTGTACACCATCTGGGCGGATGCCGTCCACTGGAACACCATGACCAACCCAAATTACACCGATGCCGGGGTTGGCGTGGCCGAAGCCAACGGTGAAGTGTTTTACACCCTGGATGTCGGATATGTGGCCGGCGCGCCGGCCGCCCAGGCCACCCCGCGCCCGACCATTCCCGGCGGGGCCACGGTAACCATCCAGTACATCCAGCCGGTGGTGGCAGCCACCCCGCGCGAGGACGGCTCCATCGTCCACACGGTGGAATACGGCCAGGCGCTGCTCTCCATCGCCCAGATTTACGGCGTGACGGTGGATGAAATCAAGGCGCTCAACAAGCTGACCGGCAACACCATCTGGGTCGGTATGGAATTGATTATCCGCCCGGCCTTCACCCCTTCCATGACGCCAACCATCACCAACACGCCGGTACCGCCCACGCTGACCCCCACGCCCACCCGCACACCGCGCCCGCCCACGCTGACCCCCACGGCAACCATCACCCCTACCCCCACCCCGGCGGAGCTGCTGGATATCAAGATGAACGCGGATACCCGACGCGGAGTTGCCATCGGTATCATCATCGCCTGCGCGGCCGGGCTGCTGTTTATGCTGGTCAGTGGATTGCGTAAGAAGAAATAACCTCCCTGGCATAAAAGCAGGTGCAGCCGCGCGGCTGCACCTGCTTTTTTATCCTCCTGCAATCAGGATGTTGAGGAAAGAGAATTCAGTAAAAGGTTTATTCAGCAGGCGGGGGTTCCACGGCCGGGACGGGTTCGGCCAGGGGGGAGGTGTCCAGGAACTGGTTGATCACCGTCTGGGCGGTGATGGAGCGCTCAAAGTTCAGCACATTTTCCACGTAGCTGCGGATTACCGACGCATCCTTTTGGGCCAGCAGCCGCGCATACGCCTGGCGGTTGCGCCAGATGTTATAAGCCTGGAAGGCCATCATCACCCCGATAAACACACCCGCCACCACCACGATCACCAGCAACTTGTGATAAGGGGCGGATTTATCACTGATGAAACCCACCACCAGCAGGGCCAGGATGAGCCCCAGCACGCGCCCCTGGGTATTCAAGGCGCGCTTGCTCTGCGCATCTGCCAGTTGGATGAGCGACTCGTTGCAGATGAAGCCCTGCTTTTTGATCCCCTGCGCCGGGCCGCGTTTCTTTTTCCGCTTCAACCAGGCATCCGAGGTTTGATAAACCATTCCTTCATCCGTTTCCGCATTGCAATGAATACACTTCATCCTAAGCCTCCACCAGAAACTAATCGAACAAGAAAATTATAATCCCGGAATTAAAACACAGGTGCGGAGTGGGAAACTCCGCACCCGGCAAGGGATATTCTGGCCGGCTATCTTGAAATGGTTGGCAGATACATGTCATATCTGCCTTGCGGACAGGTGAATGAACGGGTCGTGCCGAGATTGTAGAATGTTGAAGGCGCGGATGTATCGGCTGCGATTAAATTCACCGTGTAGGTTTGACCACAGTTGGCGGCAAAGTCCAGCCGGACCTTTGAAGGAGTGTAATTGCCAGCCGGTGGGTTGCTGAGGTCCGTGCTGAAATCGTAGATGGTTTGCCCGTTGGCCTGTAATTTAAAATTCACCAGGCTGGCACTGGTCTGGATGGTGAAAGGATCCACCTTGATTTTGCAAACCGAGGGTGTGGACAGGTAACACCCGGCGTGAATCGGGCTGGCGAACACCTGGTCAGGTTGCTGGGCGGATACCCGGCTACCGCGGGGCGGCAGGAACACAGCCAACACCGCCGCACAAACAATTAGCAGGAGAAGGAGCGCCGGCAGCCAACCAAAGGCCGGCTTTTTCATCCGGTTCATGGGAGGCTCCTTTCCTACGGCACAACCGATGGGCACGTGACCGAGCGGGTTGAACCCAGGTTATAAAAATTGGTATCATTGGTGACGCGGCCTTGCAGGGAAATGGTATAGGTGGAACCGCAGGTGGCAGCAAAATCCAGCGCCACCAGGGATGGGGTATACGTGGATCCAGAAGGAGGATTGGAGAGATCAGTTGAAAAATTATAGACGCTTTG
>CAYOOA010000045.1:10732-17417 GCA_964405455.1 uncultured Anaerolineaceae bacterium
ACGTGGATCCAGAAGGAGGATTGGAGAGATCAGTTGAAAAATTATAGACGCTTTGTGAGCCGACTGAGATCCGATATTCGGCCAGGGGTGTATCCTTGTTGATTACGAACGGATCCACGTGGATCTTGCATTGGTTGGGGGCGGTGATGTAGCAGCCGGCATTAATTGGGCTGGCATAAACCGTAAGTAAATTGGCAGCCCTGGTCTGGTTGGCCCGGACTGCCAGGAGGATGACAACGCCCAACAGGATCAGGCTGGTCGTGAGCAATGCCCATTTCCTTTTCATTTCCTTTTCCTTTCTTTTATAAAACGGATTGGATATATCCATTTTACAAAGCAGAAAAGGAAAGTCAAGCAGTAATTTCCCCCTCCGGTTAATGCGCGGAATTAATTCTGATTCTCGCCGACGCTCGAGAACCAGAACCGTTCCATCACCTGCAGGAACTCCAGCGTGATGGGGTAGCCGCTCTGCGAACCGATCACGGAATCGATCCCGCAGTGCGGGCAGATGGCGGTGGCCTGCGGAGCATCCGGTTCGTCCGTCCACTCGCGGATCTCAGTCGGCGGGAAGGTCTCCAGGCAGTAGAAGCAGCCGCACAATCCGCTGCCCAGGATCTCCGCCCGGTGGTGGTCGGAGTGTCGGTGAGCATCCAGCAGGTCGTAACTGTTCAGGAAGCGGGCGGGGCGGGCTGAGGGTTTCACAGTCATGGATTATACCCTGATTGCCATGGCGGATTGCAGCTATAATTGGAACAACCATGGTGAATTTTCTGCAAAAATACTGGTACCATCCGGTCGCTTTTTTATTTGTGTTGCTTTTTACGATATTCAGTCCGCAGATTCTTTATGGGCTGCAGGGTGAGCGGGGCAAGCCTGTGTCCTTCCCGGGTACCCCGGAACCTTCCACAAGCATCAAAAGCAGTGTGGATTTCCTGGAAACTACACAAATCAAAGGCGATCATCTCTACTATCTAGCAGGCTGGGCTTTTTTGGAAGGAGTGGCAGACCAATCTATCTTCACCCGCTTCCTGGTACTGCAATCCGACGAACGGACTCTGTTCTTTCCAATGACGGATGTCGATCGCCCGGATGTCCAGGCAGCCTTTCCCGATGCAGATTCAGATTTGACACATTCAGGATTCTCAGCCTACTTCTCACCCCAGGCATTGCCCCCGGGGAAGTACGAGATTGGAATCGTTTTCCAAAATCGCAACAATCGTTCAGCCATTTTCAGCCTCACCAGCCGCAGCCTGCTAATCACGCCCAACACAATCAAGCTTGACGAGATCCCAACCCCTGTCAGCCTGCCAGACAGCCCCCAGGTGGATTGGCAGCAGGATCTGCCCGCCCCCACCGGTAAAATTACATTTTATATTGATGGCCTATCTTCCACTGCCTCGGCTGAACAAACCCAGTACCAGCTGGTGGGATGGGCTTTTTTACCAGAAAACGCTGATTCAACCCGGTTTGAGAGATTGATCGTACTGAAATCAGCAGCACGTACATATTATCTGCAGGCATCGATTGCCCAACGGCCAGATGTCCAGAAGGCTTATCAGGGCCTGGGAATGGATTTGACAGATTCCGGCTTCACGGTTTATTTTTCGGAAGACTCCATCACACCGGATCGGTATTCAATCGGGATCCTGTTCATGAGTGGAAACGGTGAACCTCTTGAATACACCCCAACCAACCATGACCTGGTCTGGCAGAATGGTTCCTGGCAGTTGGAAGTTCAACAACCTTAATGGAAAACAGCATGTCCGAAAACATCCCCTCCGATTCTGTTACCAGTCCAGCCCATTTCCGATTGCGGGGTGTTCTCCGTTGGCTTAAATTCTCCCTCCCTGTGCTTTGCCTGGCTGTCTATCCGGTCATCTTTCTATACAGCAGCAATGCACAAAACCTGAAGCTGAGCAACCTGGCGCTGCAACTGGCCCTGTATGCGGGCATCGCCCTGCTGGTATATATGATCACATCGCTGGTCTTCCGGACCCAACCGCTCAAGGCAGCCAATGCTGCTTTCATTTTCCTGGTTTTTTTCAATTTCTACGGCCTGCTTTATGCTTTCCTGCTCAAACTGGATATTTTTCGGGTGGAACATTACCGCCTGTTGCCCCTCTACCTTTTACTTGCACTCTATGCCAGTTGGTTAATCTCCAAGCTGCGCCCCCTCTCCGCCAATTTTTTCTGGAAAGCCGGGATCGTGTTGTTTGGCGCTTTATCACTCTTCAATCTCATCCGGATCGTTCCAGCCGAGATCTCCAAATTTAAACTGCAATCAAAGTTGTCCGCCCAGAAAACGGAGGCGCAGACTGGGGGTGCTGCCCATTCCCCGGATATTTATTACATAATCTTTGATGAATTTGTCGGTTTTCAACCAATGCGCGACTACTGGCATAACTCCGCCAATGTGGACCCTTTCGTAGCTTACCTGAAATCAAACGGCTTCCTGGTGGCTGAGAACAGTTATGCCAGCACCACCAATACCCTCCATCAAATGGCCATCCGTTTCAATTACCAGGATTACCCGCTGGATGATCCCAACTACCAACAGACCTGGTTCAATGCCATTGCCAGCAACAAGGCTATGCAATACTTAAAGAACAAAGGGTACACCACAATCGTGTTTGACGAAACGAGCATGGGCTACCCATCCGCTCCACCGATATTGGCGGATGTATCGTACACTTACGGACAGGTTCCGGCTACACGTCAGGATGGGCTGTTTGGCGACTTTGGCATCTTGATTGCCGATAATACTCTCCTGCGGGTATTTTCCAAAAATCTGTTGTCGTCCACATATGCCGGACACATCAACTTTATTAATCTGACGGTCAATAAAATTGCCGAGCATGGCGAAGTGGATGCGCCTTGTTTTGTGCATGTACATTTGCTTCTACCGCACGCTCCATTTATGTTTGATAAAAATGGGAATATAACGGATCCTTCCGGCTATAGCAATTGGGGCAATTACCTGGCAAATTATAATTACAGCCTGAAGGTGGCTATGAAAATGGTGAGTAACATCCTGGCGGCTGCCGATCCGACCAACCCGCCAGTTATTATCCTGCAATCCGATCACGGCATGCGTAATAAGGAAGAAGGCTACAACGGGACTTTAGAAAATTATCCGCCTGAATATAAGACCAGTATCCTTTTTGCCATCCTCCTCCCGGGATTGGATGCAGCAGACTTCCCGCAGGATATTAATCCCATCAACACCTTTCCGCTGGTCTTTGACCAATTATTCGGTGATAATATTCCCCTGGTAAAATGAACTCTCGATATAGCATTTCATTACAATCCGTTATCACTATTCTGGATCCAGATCCAAGGCGATCCAGCACAAACCATATGAGGTGATTCCATGCATGATTTCACCGTTTTTCTTTCCCTCCTGCCGCGGCCGGCTGCCTACCTGGATCCTGGCACAGGCAGCATTATCACCCAGGTTGTCATTGCCGGTTTGTTGGGTTTCGGAGTTATCCTGCGGGCGTTCTGGAAGAAAATTTTTAAAAAGAAAAATGTTCCACCGCAAGCAACAACTTCCCAGACGACATTAACAGATGACCAAAAGCCTAATGAATAACGAGATGCTGCCGGCCTCCTTCCGGGATCCGGCCGGGTTCCTGTTTCAGCGAGAGGGCAGCTTATATCGTCAAGTCAACCAGGCCGGGCGGGCCGATTACGATCGTTTTATGAGCTCCGGCCTGTATCAGCGCCTGGTGAACGAAAGGTTGGTCATCCCCCACCAGGAAGTGGACATTCCCCCAGCCAGGCCGGATGTGTGCCATAAGGTTCTCGAACCTCAGCGGGTGCCATTCATCTCCTACCCGTACGAGTGGGGCTTCAGCCAGTACCGGGATGCCGCCCTGGCAACCCTGCGGATTCAACAAATCGCCCTGGAATACAATCAATCCCTCAAGGATGCCAGTTCCTACAACATCCAATTCTTCCAGGGCCGCCCAACGCTGATTGATACTCTTTCCTTTGAGGAGTATGCCGAAGGGAGCCCCTGGGTGGCCTATCGCCAGTTCTGCCAGCATTTCCTGGCACCGCTCAGCCTGATGGCAACCAGGGATGTGCGACTTGGTCAGCTCATGCGCATCTATATTGACGGCATCCCGCTGGACCTGGCCAGCCACCTGCTGCCCGGCCGCACCCGTTGGATCGGCCCTCTCCTCTTGCACATCCACCTTCACTCAGCCAATCAACGTAAACATTCGGCGGGAGAGGCGGCACCGGCAAACCTTCAATTCAGCCGCAATGCCATGATCGGCTTATTGGAAAGCCTGGCTGGCGGCATCCAGCACCTGTCCCGTAAATTTAATCAAACCGAGTGGGGCGATTATTACGACAACACCAATTACAGCGAAGAGGGCCTGCTCCATAAAGCCGCCCTGGTGGAGGAGTTCCTCGACCAGGTTCATCCCCGCACGCTTTGGGATTTGGGTGCCAATACCGGGCACTTCTCCCGCCTGGCCAGCCAGCGGGGCATCCAGACGGTGGCCTTTGACATTGACCCCCTGGCGGTGGAAAAAGGTTATCTGGCCAGTCGGGCGGCCGGTGACGAGCACATGCTCAACCTGCTGCTGGATTTGACCAATCCCAGCCCATCCCTGGGGTGGAACAACCACGAGCGGCTCTCCCTGTTGGAGCGGGGGCCGGTGGATGCCGTCATGGCTTTGGCCCTGGTCCACCACCTGGCCATTTCAAACAACGTTCCGTTGAAACAACTGGCAGAGTTCTTCGCCGGACTGGGACACTGGCTGATAATTGAATTTATTCCGAAGGACGATTCACAGGTTCAGCGCCTGCTTGCCACCCGCAAGGATATTTTCCCGGAATACATGCCGGAGGGGTTTGAAGCTGCCTTCGGTGAGAAATTCTGCATTCTTCGCCGTGAGCCGATCCAGGGCTCGAAGCGGGTGCTTTACCTGATGGAACGCATCCAGGAATAATTCCAGGCTTCAAAACAATCTATATGCCAAACCGGATTTCCGCCGTGCTCAGCAGGAGGGCGCCCTGTTTTTGCAGTTTGGCGTTCCATTCCTCGATCAATTGGGCCGCCTTCTGGCTGTAGCTGCTGTGGGCATCGCTGACAACCACGACGCGGTAGCCCGCTGCCAGGCCGCCCAGGGCGGTATTCTTGACGCAACCGTGCGTGACCATGCCGGTGATGATCAGCGTATCCACCCCGTGCGCCTTGAGGACAGCATCCAATTCGGTTTCCTCAAAGGCATTGCTGTGTAACTTGTGGATGGTAACATCCGGCCCGAGGTCGCGCAGGGCGGGGTGAAACTCCCAGCCGGGCGTGCCGCGTACCAGGTAGTTTTCCGCCGAGTGTTGAATGAAGACGACCGGCACACCGGCACCCTGGGCGGTTTTGACCAGGGCAGTGATGTTGGCGAGGAGTTGTTCAGCACGGTAGACCGGGGTGGATTTTTCAAACATCTCCTGCTGCACATCGATCACCAGCAGGGCAGCATGTTGGAAATTTGGATGCATGGGGTATATCCTTTCTCAAACCCTAACCACGGAGGCACTGAGTGACTCATTATTTCCTATTGAATGGCCAGCCAACCCGTGCCTTTTCACGAATCTATTCAACGATTTTTGAGAACCACAACCGTTCGGAGACCACCGCAAAGCCCAGGCTTTCCGCCAGGCGCTGCATGGGCAGGTTTTCGCTGCTGGTACCCAGGCGGACGGTGCGGGCGCCGCGGTGCTGCAGTTCCTGCAGCCCGGCGCAGACCAGCGCCCGGGCCAGCCCCAGCCGCTGGTAACGCGGGTGCGTGCCGATCGGGTCGGTATAGCCCACCTGCCGGGTTTCATCCTCAAAGCCGCAGATGCAAAACGCCGCCAGCTCACCGGAAGGTGCCACCGCCACCCAGTCCAGTTCCGGGATGTAACCCGGGGCGCGCATGATTGCCAGGCGGCCTTCCGCGGTCATCTTCTGGGTGCCAAAGGCAGCCCGGTGCAGGGCTGCCAGCTCTTCCACTTCCCCTTCACCGCGGACGGGGCGGAGGGTGAAACCCGGCGGCAGCGGTTGCTGCGGCAGCTCTCCCGCCAGCGAGCGCTCATATTGCAGGGAGCGCACATCATCCAGTTGAAAGCCGTGCGAGCGAAGGAAGGCCGCCCGCCCGTAATCCCGGGCCTCGCAGGAGGCATCCAGCGTGGCGGATTCGCCCGTTTCGGCATTGCGTTTAAGCATGCAATCCAACCCCCACTCCACGATCTCCCTGCCCAGGGCTTCGCCGGCAAAAGCGGAGTCCACATCAAACATCAAATTATTGAAATCATCCACCAGGGCAAAGGCAACCAATTGGCCGCCCTCCAGCCACAGGCAGGTGCAGGCGAGCACGGCGGGGGTGAGCATCTTTTCCTCAAAATCCACCACGCTCGTCCCCTCCGGCAGGCGCTGGATCAGGCCGCGGATGAGGAGCAGGTCGGCATCGGTTTGCAGGGGTTTCGCATACATGTTGTTCTCCAGGTAGTGGTCACCCTTATTATATTTCTTTCCAACCGCATGGAATATCAACATCTGATATTGATTCCGGCACCTTGACAAAAGTTAGAAAATACTGTACAGTATTTCTGTACAGATTGGAGAGAGCCATGACCATACAGACAACCTACACCCAGGCCCGGGACGGCCTGGCAAAACTGCTTGACCAGGTAA
>CAYOOA010000046.1:0-17163 GCA_964405455.1 uncultured Anaerolineaceae bacterium
CAGGCTAACGAAAAACCAGAGCCCGACGGACTCTGGTTTGACTTTAGTAGCGGGGGTTGGATTCGAACCAACGACCTTTGGGTTATGAGCCCAACGAGCTACCTCTGCTCCACCCCGCAATGAGCAAAAAGAATTATAAGCGCGTTACCTCATCCCGTCAAGCACCACTTTACCGCCCTACCCCCACCTTACAATTCTCCAACAAATGAGTGATATAAGGCAAATTAACTCAATTTTGCCAGATTTTAATCTTGTATTCATCAAATGAGTCAGTTATAATAAACTTTGTCTTATTCTGTCTTCCTGAAGACAGTTTTTTGATTTGCGTTCTTCAGGGTATTTTTCCCCGGAAAGGTGGTGATGGCTCTTTCAAAAATTCGATCTTTTATTTGCGAAATTTCTCACAAGTGGTTTATTAATTCAATTCTCTACGAGGAGAACCAGATGTCGAAAAAACGTGTAATACTTCTTGTTGCGCTGGTGTTGGGCCTGGCCCTGCTCCTGGCTGCCTGTCAAAAGACAGCCGAGCCGACCGCCTGCCCCACCTGCCCCGCGGCTGTTACCTGCCCAGAAGCAACGCCCTGCCCGGCGGCTGAAGCAGGCCCGACAGTCCCCAACCTGGATGCCTGGAAAGCTGCCGGCCATGCCGCCAGTGACTCCGAAGCCTTCCGCCACTGGGACTCAGCTGATCCTGCGGTCGTCCCCACCGGCTGTGCCAAGTGCCATGCCGGCGCTGGCCTGGCTGAATTCCTGGCCAATGGCAAGAACGAAGCCACCATTGATGCCAAGACCAACATGGGCATCGATTGTGTCTCCTGCCACAACGCTGCTTCCTCCGCCTACACGGCTGTGACCTTCCCCTCCGGTGTGGTCGTCTCCGGCCTCGGTCGCGAAGCCTTGTGCATGACCTGCCACCAGGGCCGCGAATCCAAGGTCTCCGTTGACAAGCAGATCGAAGACTTCAAGGTCACCGATATGGATGCCGTGGTTGCCCCCATGACCGATGCCAACGGCAAGACCACCCCATTCGGCTTCCGCAATGTGCACTACGCGGCTGCGGCCATCGCCCTGTACGGCAGCGAAGTTCACGGCGGCTACGAATATGACGGCAAGTCTTACGACTATAAGTTTGCCCATATCGAAGGCTATGATACCTGCGTCGCCTGCCACGACAGCCACACCCTCCAGGTTAAGATCGACCAGTGCGCGTTCTGCCACGAAGGCGTCAAGACCTCCGATGATCTCAAGAACATCCGCATGCTGTCCTCCACCAAGGATTACGATGGTGACGGCAACGTTGAAGAAGGTATGTTCTACGAGATCCAGGGCGTGCAGGAAGCTCTGATGGCCCAGATCCAGACCTACGCCAAGGCAAAGGCTGGCACCGGTATCGTCTATGATGCTGCCACCTATCCTTACTGGTTCGCTGATGCGGACGGCGATGGCAAGATCGACCAGGCTGACGGCAAGAACGTCGGCTACTCCACCTGGACTGCCCGCCTGGTCAAGGCGACCTACAACTACCAGGTTTCCATCAAGGATCCCGGTGCCTTCGCTCACGGCAACAAGTACATCATCCAGCTCCTGCACGACTCCATTGAGGACCTGGGCGGTGATGTGAGCAAGATGGCCCGCGATGATTCCGGCCACTTCGCCGGTGATTCCATGGCCTTCCGCGATTGGGACAGTGCAGGTTCAGTTCCGTTTGCCTGCGCCAAGTGCCACAGCGCTGACGGCCTGCCCGAGTTTGTCAAGAACGGCGGCACCGTGGTTGTGACCACCACCACCACTACCACCGGTGTAGGCAATCAGCCTGTTTCCAACGGCTTCACCTGCTACACCTGCCACGATCACGCCAATTGGCCTGCCCGCCTGGCCATCGCCCAGGTTGCCTTCCCCAACGGCAAGAGCCTGAGCTTCGCCAAGGATGCTGACGGCAAAAATATTGAAGATACCTCCAATATCTGCCTCTCCTGCCACCAGGGCCGGGAATCCTCTGTGACGGTTACCAAGGCTTTGGCCGGCAAGGATGCCGACACCGTGGATGCCAAGATCGGCTTCAAGAACGTCCATTACCTGGCTGCCGGTGCCACTCTCTTCGGCTCCGAAGCCCAGGGCATGTACCAGTACCCGGATAAGGAATACGCCGGCCGCTTCATGCACACCGACGGCTTCCAGACCTGCACCTCCTGCCACGACGCCCACGCCCTCGAACCGAAGATGGAAGCCTGCAAGGGCTGCCACCAGACGGACGACGCAGCTGCCATCCGTATGAGCAGCACCGCTGATTATGACGGCGACGGCGACACCAAGGAAGGCGTTGTCGGCGAGCTCAAGGGCCTGCAGGATAAACTGTATGCCGAGATCCAGAAGTACGCCGAAGCCAAAGCCGGCACCCCCATCGTCTATGATCCCAACGGTTATCCGTACTGGTTCGCCGATGCGAACAAGGACGGTGTGGGTGATAAAAACGACAAGGGCGCCAGCGTCAGCTACGCATCCTGGACTCCCCGCCTGCTGGAAGCTGCCTACAACCTGCATTACAGCATCAAGGATGCCGGTGCGGCCATCCATAACTTTACGTACGTGGCCCAGGGCCTGTACGACTCCATCCAGGATTTGGGCGGCGATGTGACCGGTCTCACCCGGCCGTAATCCCCCACTGGATCCTGTAGTTCCGCAACACCGCAGCCCCGGAAGTAAAATTCCGGGGCTGTTTTTTTAATTTCCTGCAGGTATCCCCTTGCATCTTTCGTAAATATTGGAGTTATAATATCTATTAATCCTGAATTAATCTGATATAATCGCTCGCTGCCGGTGAACCCTGTCCGGCGGCCGTTCAGGAGGATCTTTCCCGCAGCCGTTGTTCCCGTATTCATCTTCACCGCCTGCGGAAATCCACAGGCCATCATTTTCATTACAGAAAGGCGCGTATGATGAAGCCCATTTTCCAAAATATACGCAATTTCCTGGTTCCCCGCTCCGGCACCAAAGCTGCCGTGCGCATCCTCCCCATCGCCATCACCGCGGTGGTGATGCTGGCATTGTTCCTGGCTGGCAACTTCGTCTGGGAGGAAACCAACCAACCCAGCTTCTGCGGTCTTACCTGCCATACCATGCCGCCCCAGTACATCACCTACCAGCACTCCGCCCACACCAATGTCTCCTGTGAAGACTGCCACATGGGCCGGGATCGCTTCTTTATCCTCCTGCCCCGCAAGGTTGCCTATTCCTGGCAAACCGGCTCCTCCATGGTTCTGAACACCTACGAGTACCCCATCGTTGCCAAGAACATGGAACCTGCCCGCGAAGCCTGCGAGAATTGCCACAAACCCGAGGTGTTCACCTCTGATAAGCTGGTCGAAATCCGCAAATTTGCGGATGACCAGGCCAATTCGGCAACCTCCATCTTTTTATCCGTCAAAGTTGGCGGCGGTACCGCCCGTGAAGGCCTGGGCTACGGCATCCACTGGCATGTGGAAAACCAGGTCCAGTTCTATGCCACCGATGCCAGCCAGCAAACCATCCCGTATGTCAAAGTCACCAACCCCGACGGCACGGTAACCGAATATGTGGATACCGAATCCGGCTTTGACCCGACCACCATCCAGGCCGGCCAGCTCAAGACGATGGACTGCATCACCTGCCACAACCGCACCTCCCACTCCATCACCTCGCCCTCCCAGACGATGGATGAGTTGCTCACCCGCAACCTGGTCTCTGCTGATATCCCCTTCATCAAAAAGAAAGGTGTTGAGGTTCTCAGCGCCACCTATACCTCCGACCAGGAAGCCCTGGATGCGATTGCAGGGCTGACCGCTTACTACCAATCAGAACAAGCCAATTATTACAAAGCCGGCTCCGCCCAGGTGACTGCCGCCGTCCAGGCCATCCAGGATGCCTGGAAGCGTACCAACTTCCTCGATCAGAAGATGAATTGGACCACCCACCCCGATAACCTTGGCCACGAAAACTCCCCCGGCTGCTTCCGCTGCCACGACGGTAAACACCTGACGACCGATAAGGTCTCCATCCGCCTGGAATGCAACATCTGCCATTCCGTCCCCGTGGTTGCCCAACCCGACCAGCTCACCACCACCATGATGCTGGGCAAGGGCTTCGAGCCGGATTCCCACAAGGACTCCAACTGGATCACCCTCCACCGCGATGCCTTTGACAATTCCTGCCAGGGCTGCCACACCGTGGAGGATGCCGGTGGCGTCTCCAACACCTCCTTCTGCTCCAACAGTGCCTGCCACGGCTCCAAGTGGACCTTTGCCGGGTTTGACGCCCCCACCCTGCGCCAGTTACTCGGCCCGGCCGCCACTCCTATTCCTGAGGTGGAAGAAGAAACCCCGGCTCCGGTAGAAGAGACCACCTCGACTCCTGCTCCCGCTGGCGGCAAGGTTACCTATGAGCAGGTGGGCGGGCTGTTCAAAACCCGCTGCGGCGCCTGCCACGGCACAACCGGCATGAAGGGTCTTAACCTGACCACCTATGCCGGCATCATGAAAGGCGGGGATAACGGTGCGGTCATTGTCCCCGGCGACCCGGCTGCCAGCCTGCTCTACCAGGTGCAGACCGCCTCCAAGCCGCACTTCGGCCAATTTAGCGCTGATGAACTGGCCCAGATTAAGCAGTGGATCCTGGACGGAGCCCTGGAAAAGTAATATCCTTTCACGAAGACATAAAGCCCCATGCCGAGACAGGCATGGGGCTTTTCGTTTGCCGGCTAATTCCACCAAAGATTGTGAAATTCGTGACATTTGTCCATCATCTTTTGATCTTCTCTACGGTATAATTTATCTTACTAATCCAATTCTCATAATTCTTTTCCAATTATGAAATTTATGGAGATTGCCTTATGAAGAGACATCCACTACACATCTCACGCCTTGCGGGGCTGCTGCTCATCGCCCTGGCGCTTGTCGGGCTGGCCCTGCTTGCCCGGCCGGCTGCCCCGGTTGCGGCCGCATCCCTGCCCCAGGATGGTGGCTTGAACAACGCCGCCTGCCTGGGCTGCCATTCCGCCCCGGATCAAACCATCCAGCTCCCCAGCGGTGAAACGCTGGCCATCAGCATCGACCCGGAGAAATTCGGCGGTTCTGTCCATTCGGGCCTCAATTGCAACACCTGCCATACGGATATCACCGCCTTCCCCCACCCGGAGAAAACGACTGAAGGCGCACGCGATTACGCCCTCAAGTATTCCGAACAGTGCAAATCCTGCCACGCCGATCAATACAGCCAGCTCGTGGATAGCATCCACGGCCAGAAGCTGGCCCAGGCCGGCGACCCCAACTGCCCTGATTGCGCCCAGGCGCCGGTCTGCGCTGATTGCCACAATCCGCATACCCAGCAGCAGGTGCGGGATGCCAACGGCAATCTCCTCCAGAGTGTACGCTCCCAGGTCCCCGTGACCTGCGCCAAGTGCCACAACGGCATTTTTGAACAATACAAGAACAGCGTCCACGGCGCCGGCATCCTGGAAGAAAACAACCCGGATGTTGCCACCTGTACGGATTGCCACGGTGTGCATACCATTGCAGATCCCACCAAGGCGGCTTTCCGCAACAGCTCCACCGTCATGTGCGCCAAGTGCCACACCGACAAAGCCATTATGGATAAGTACGGCATCTCGACGGATGTGCTCAACACCTATGTAGCCGATTTCCACGGCACCACGGTGACCCTCTTCGAAAAGCAAAATCCCGATGACCAGACCAACAAGGCAGTCTGCTACGATTGCCACGGCGTCCACGAGATCTATAAAGTAGATGATCCCGTCCACGGCCTCAGCATCAAGCAGAATATGTTGGCCGCCTGCCAACGCTGCCACCCGGATGCCACCGACAATTTCCCGTCCTCCTGGCTCAGCCACTACAGCCCCTCCCCGGAAAAATATCCGCTGGTCTACTATGTGAACCTGTTTTACAAGATCTTCATCCCGGTTGTGTTGGGCAGCATGGTGTTGATCATCCTGACGGATATCGCCAAAAAGACGATTTTCCGCAAGTGTGGCGGTAGCACCCACTCCGCGGATGCCTCCACCCCCACTTCCGGCGAAAGCCCCAAGGAGGAATAGCCATGACCACAAACACTTCCGTCACCCGCTTTAACCTCATCCGCCGGATTGAGCACCTGACTTTGCTCATTTCCTTCAGCACCCTGGGCCTCACCGGGCTGATCCAGAAATACTCCCAGGCCGGCGTCTCGCAGTTCTTGATCGCCCTGCTCGGCGGAATCGAATTGGTGCGCATCATCCACCGCATCGCCGCCACCATTTTTGTGCTCGAAGCTGTTTTCCACGTGATTTATGCCATCTACGTGCTGTATGTCCAGAAGCTCAGCGCTTCCATGCTGCCCGGTTTGAAGGACGGCAAGGACGTGGTCCAGTTCATCCTGCACAACCTGAACCTGAAGAAAGAAGCCCCAAAAATGGGCCGCTACAACTTCATGGAAAAGATGGAGTACTGGGCGGTCATCTGGGGCCTCATCCTGATGGGCCTGACCGGCTTCATGCTCTGGAACCCGGTTGCCACCACCCGGTTCCTGCCCGGCCAATTCATTCCGGCCGCCAAGGTTGCCCACGGCATGGAAGCTGTCCTGGCGGTGCTGGCCATCATCATCTGGCACTTCTACAACGTCCACCTGAAGAGCTGGAACAGCAGCATCTGGAACGGCAAGATGAGCCGGCAGCACATGGAAGAGGAACACGGCGCCGAACTGGCTGAGATCGATAACGACGCGGTCGCGAAATCCCTGCCCGCAGCCGAACAGAAAAAGCGCTTGCGGCTGTTCATCCCCATTTCTGTCCTCATCGCCGTCATTGGCCTTGGCTTCACTTACTGGTTCGTCAGCTTTGAAGATACCGCCCTGGCCTATGTTCCGCCGGAACCCGGCACTGTGCGCGTCTACGAGCGCCAGACTCCCACCCCCGCCCCGACGGCTGAGCCCACCCCCACCGCGGCTCCCACCACCGCCGGATCCACCGGCGCAGCCACCTGGGATGGCGGTATTGGCGCCATCTTCAGTGCCAAATGTGGAGCCTGTCACGGCGCTGCCGGCGGCCTGAACCTGAAGAGCTACGCCGATGCCATGAAAGGCGCCAAGGTTGGTCCCGTCATCATCCCCGGCAATGCCGATGGCAGCCTGGTGGTCACCACCGTCTCGGGCGGCACCCATCCTGGCAAGTTCACCGCCGGGGAACTGGAACAGATCAAAGCCTGGATCCTGGCCGGTGCGCTGGAAAAGTAAATCAAATCCCTGACTAATAAAAATGGGCGGCTCAGATCGAGCCGCCCATTCAATTCTAGATGTTTACTCCCGCCGCAGCCGTGTGCCGCATGACCGGCAGAACGCATCTCCCGGACCGGCCTTTTTACCGCACTGCTGGCAATAGACGGCTCCTTCGCCGCCGCCCTGCCGTTCTCCCGCGGAGCGGTGCCGTTTTCCGCCCCCACTGCCGCTGGATTTACGGCCCGACTGCCAGAACCACAGGCCGCCCAGGGCAATCACCACCAGCCCCACCCCGCCCAGAATCCACGGCAGGATGCTGGACCAATCCCACTGCCGCGGCGCCTGCACCGGCGTGCTGGCCTGCACCGGCATGGGCGTCACGCTCAACTGGTCATCCGGCTTGGTGTAGCTGATACTGAGCGAGACCGGCGTTCCCGCTGCCACCGCCCCAATCACCGTGGTGTAATAACTCAGGCCGTCCGCTTCCTGCTGGGCGGTTCCCATTTGCGGTGCAATCACCATCGAACTGGCATTGAACGGCTTCTGCACCCGCACGGTCAGGTTGTTCACTTTGTAATCGGTTGTCCAGTTAAGTTTGTAAGAGCGGTCGTTACCGTTCTTTTGCAGACCCGGATCGTAAAATTCCATTTGCAGCGAAGGCGTGGGGGTGGTGAAGGTTACCCGCACCCAGTCGCCCTCCGGCGTCAAACTGTACTCCAGGTTGTACAACATGCCGTCCACGTCCTGGTTGGCAACGTTGTAGGGCTGGCCGGCTGCCGCCGGGATGTGCAGGCTGATCTGCGCCGGCAGGGATACCGTATCCGCCAGGCTCATCCGGTAAATCACCAGTACTTCCGGCCGGTCATATTCCGGCCAGATATCCACCTGCAACCGGTCAAACTCAACCGCGCTCTGCGCTTTGGCCGGGGAAGCCAGGGGTGCAATCAACATCAGGATCAGCAATAGAACAATCAACCAGCGCTGCATTAAACCATCCTCCAGGGGGGAATGGGTTAATCTTACCACATTGGTACAGATTCCACTTCCTAAATTTCAAATAACGTCGCGAGGATTGGTTGGCCTGCAGGAGGCAGCGGACCATTTTTCTGCTCCATTTATCTTCCTTCCATCAGCGCTGCCGCTTGTAGTTACCTATTCCTTCCCCGCAATCACGATTCCGTGTTATAATCTTCGCGCTTAAAAAACCACACGCTTCCCGACCTGACCGTGCGTGCTGTCCATCACGACAGTTGCGGCCGGGTGAGACGGAGGCGGCGGAAAAAACGCTAAAGGAGAATAGCAAATGGCATCAGTTATTTCCATGAAGGCCCTCTTGGAAAGCGGCGTCCACTTTGGCCACCGCACGAACAAGTGGAATCCTGCGATGAAGCCGTTCATCTTCACCGAACGCAACGGCATCCACATCATTGACCTGCAACAAACCGTCAAGGCCATCACCACCGCCTACAACCTGGTTCGCGATACCGTCCAGAAGGGCGGCACCGTCATGTTCGTTGGCACCAAGCGCCAGGCGCAGGAAACGATCAAAGAAGAAGCCATCCGCTGCGGCATGCCCTACGTGACCGAACGCTGGATGGGCGGCATGCTCACCAACTGGACCACCATGTTCCAACGGATCCAGGAACTGGAACGGCTGGAGAAGATGCGCGACACCGGCGAAATCAACAAGCTGACCAAGAAGGAAGGCCTGCTGATCGCCCGCGAAATCACCCGCCTCGAAACCCGCCTGGGCGGCGTTCGCCAGCTCAAGACCACCCCGGATTTGATCTTTGTCGTCGATATCGGCCGCGAAGCCACCGCCATCCACGAAGCCAATGTTAAGGGCATCCCGGTCATCGCCCTGGTTGACACCAACTGCGATCCGAGCGGCGTGGATTACATCATCCCCTCCAATGACGACGCCATCCGCGCCATCAAGCTGTTGGTCGGCAAGATTGCCGATGCCGCCATTGAAGGCCGCGGCATGCGCAAGGACGATGAACTGGATCAGCCCCTGACCGCTGCCGGTCTGGAAATGGGCGAGCTGCCGGCTGTTCCCGCCGTCCGCCCGATGAGCATCGTTGAGCCGGAACTTTCCGATGACGACCTGCTTGGCTCTTCCACCCTGGCCAAGATGGGCACTCACGAAGACGAAGACGTTCAAGCTTAATCAATTATCGCCCCGCCTGGGGTTTAACTATCGGAAGAGGAATTTGGAATGGCAATCACGACTGAAATGATCAAACAGCTCCGCGAACAAACCGGCGCGGGCATCCTGGACTGCCGCAAGGCCCTGGAACAGAACAACGGCGATATGCAGAAAGCCCTCGATTTCCTGCGCGAAAAAGGCCTTGCCATGGCTGCCAAGCGGGCTGACCGACAGGCTTCAGAAGGCGTGGTGGAACTTTATGCCCACGGCAACGGCCGTGTGGGCGTGATGGTGGAACTGAATTGCGAAACCGATTTCGTCGGCCGCTCGGAAGCCTTCCGCAACCTGGCCCACGAACTGGCCCTGCAAATTGCTTTCAGCAACCCCGATTACATCCGCGATGAAGATATCCCCGCCGATGTGCTGGAAAAAGAAATGGCCATCGCCACCGCCCGGGCGCGCGAAGAGGGCAAACCCGAAGCCATCATCCCCCGCATCGCTGAGGGTTACCTCAACAAGTTCAAGGACGAACACGTTCTGCTCCGCCAGCCCTACATCCGCGATGACAAGATGACTGTCCAGCAGCTCGTCAACCAGACGGTTGCTTCCCTGGGTGAAAAAGTCGTCATCCGCCGCATGGTCCGCTGGGCACTGGGCGAAAGCTCAGAATCAGCCGAGTAACGAATGAAAGCCAACCGCAAGGTTGGCTTTTTTATGCCAGCCACAGGATAGGAGAGAAAATGGCAGAACTCAAATACCGTCGTGTTTTGCTCAAACTGGGCGGCGAGGCGCTTTCCTCCCCGCAAGGGTTCGGCATTGATCCGGCCCGCGCCCGCGAGATTGCCTCCCGGGTGGAGGAAGTCTACCGCATGGGCGTGGAGCTGGCCCTGGTGATCGGCGCCGGCAACCTCTGGCGCGGCAAGGAAGGCCTGGACCTGGGCATGGACCGCGCCACGGCCGATTACATGGGCATGCTGGCCACCGTCATGAACGCCCTGGCCCTGATGGACGCCCTCGAATCGATCGGCGTCATCACCCGCGTTCAATCCGCCATTGAAATGCGCACCGTGGCCGAACCCTACATCCGCCGGCGCGCCATCCGCCACCTGGAAAAAGGCCGCGTGGTCATCTTCGGCGGCGGCACCGGCAATCCCTACTTCTCCACCGATACCGCGGCTGCCCTGCGCGCCATGGAAATCGGCGCGGATGTGGTCATCAAGGCCACCAAAGTGGACGGCGTCTACGACAGCGACCCCAAGAAGAACCCGACTGCCGTCAGGTTCGACCATCTCACCTACATTGAGACGCTCAACCGCCAGCTCCAGGTGATGGACAGCACGGCCATCTCGCTCTGCATGGAAAACAAGCTGCCCATCCTCGTCCTCAACCTGTGGGATGAATCCGCCCTGACCCGCGCCCTGCTGGGCGAACCCGCCGGCACGCTCATCTCCGCGGAATAAGCCGGGCAGGCCATTGCCGGCCACGCAAAATGATCGTTCCGGTCTTCGCGAAGCACCCTTCGGGCCAGGCCGTGAACGATCAGAAGAAACATTAAAAAAAGCTCTTGTGGTAACGACGTTGGTTGTTTTTGGAATCAGAATAAACCGAGGTCTTGCTTGTGCAAGACCTCGGTTTGGTTTCTCTACATCCTGATGCTTCCGCAATCATCCCGCGAAAGACCGCACATCCTGTGCAGGATCATGCAAAAATTTTGTCAATGAAATATCTGCGGTCATCTGTGGATGGTGAATCATGCCACATCATAATCCCCAGAATAAAGCCATCCCCACCAGCAGCATCGCAAAGCTCAGTATCGTCAACAGCCAGCCCGCCCGGAGAAAATCCGAGAATTTATAATTTCCAGGTGCAATCATCAGGATGTTGACCGGATGCGCCATCGGCGTGAAGAAGGAAGCCGAGCAGCCGATGGCGGTTGCCACTGCCACGGCCTGCGGGTTGACACCCATGGAGATGGCCGCACTGATCGTCACCGGTCCGGTCACCAGGGCCGTTACCTGGCCGCCCATGAACTGGGTCAGCAAAGCCGTGAGCAGATAGGCCCCGGCAGCCACCCCCAACGGGCCAAAGGTAGCCACCACATCCAGCAGGCCGGTGCCCAGCAGGTGCGCCAGGCCGGTCTGCACCATGGCCTGGCTGACGGCGTACATCCCTGCAATCAAGAATACCGCCTGCCATTCAATGGAATTGTACGCTTCTTCCACTTTCAGGATTTTGAGTAGCAGGGTCAAAACCGCTCCGGCCAGCACACTCAGGGCCACCGGCACACCCGCAATGGAGGCCCCGATGGCCAGCACGGTGATGGCAACGGTCAGCACGGCCGGTTTTACCTGGATGGGTTGATCCTGCAGGCTGGGCGCAAACAGGATCCATTCCGGCTGGCCCTTCAAGGCCTGGATTGATTCCGCCGGCCCTGTCACCAGCAGGGCATCCCCCAGCGCCAGCGGCAAATCCCCCACGTTCGTCCGCCGGGTGGTTTCACTCCGTTTGACCGCCACCACCGTCAGGTTGTAGCGCCGGCGGAAATGGATCTCCTTGAGCGTTTTCCCCTGCAGGCTGGAATGCGGTGCCAGCATCACTTCGGCAAAATTCAAGCCCATCCGGCTCAATGAGGATTCTGGTTGCATGGAGAGGATTTCCAGGCCGTGCTGCACCACGCCCTGCACGGCATCCTCCCGGCCCACCACCCACAACAGGTCGCCCGATTCAATGTGTTGATTGGCATCCGGGTAGGACGGTCCGCGCTTTCCGCGCTCCACGGCTGCCACTGTCACGCCGAAATTCCTGCCCAGGTGGGTCTCTGCCAGGGAAACGCCGATCAGCTCCGAATCAGCCCTCACCCGGATTTTCCACAAACGTTCGCCCACGGCATACAGGTCTTCCAGTTCGCTACCGGTGAAGCGGGCCAAGGTCTGCTCCCGACTGGGCTCCCGGTCGGGCAGTATGCGGTCGCCCAGCAGCCACAGGAACAGGATTCCCACCAGGGCGATCAATCCGCCAGTCGGGGTAAAGGACAGGATGGTAAGCGGCTGTTGCGGCGGATTGGCGATGCGCAGCAAATCACTCATGATGATGTTGGCCGTCGTGAAATACGTCGCTGAGCCGCCCAGCAGGCTGCCGTACGCCACCGGGATGAGTAATTTACTCGGTTTGATCCCGGTTCGCCGCGACACCTCCATGGCGCTGGGTAGCACCAGGGCGCCGGCCGCCAGGTTGTTCATGAACAGGGAAAGCAGTGCCGTAACCAATGTGAAGAGGGCGATCAACCGGCCGGTCGAGTGTCCGCCAACCCGTACAATCTGGCGGGCAATCCAGCGCGTGACGCCGCTTTTTTCCAGCCCGCGGGTGATGATAAACAGCGAAATCAGGGTGATCACGACCGGCTGGCTGAACCCGGCAATTGCCTTCAAGGCCTCTGCCGGCGTCCGGGCCGCCCCCAGCATGCCCAGCCCGGCGAACTGCAGGATGCCCAGCACGATCGCCATCAGCAGCGCCGCCAGGTCCATCCGCAGCCGGCCGAGTATGACAAAAAGGATGGGTACACCAATCACCCCGATTAACAACCACTGCTCCAGCTGCACGCCGAATCCCCTTTCCTGCTGAGATTATTCTACAATCAAGGTTTGGCTGCCTGCAGCGACTGGTGCAGCCAATCCACCAGGCCCTGGTCCCACTGGAAGACTTGCATCTCTGCATCCAGGTTGGGAATGTACACCATGGCCGGTGTCAGCAGTTCCTGCGGCGGGCTGAAGAATTGCACATTTTGCGCATCCAGCTTGCCCGCCAGGCAAATCAGGCTGGAAACCTGGTCCGGGGTGGCATCCGTAACGATCGCATCCTTCAAGGCCCGGTAGATGGCCGGCAGTTTGGCCAGAATGGCCGGGCTCTTGATCTTATTCAGCACGCCCTTCAGGATCACTGTCTGGTTGTCGATGCGCTGCAAATCGGAATATTTTTCGCGCACCCGGCCCAGTTCCAACGCCTGCGCCCCGGTCAGGGTTTGCTTGCCCTGCGGGTAGAAGCTGGTCGGCAGGTTGTCCACCGGGGCGGGCAAATCCACTTCGATCCCACCGATGGCATCGACAAATTTGACGAAAGCCTCAAAATTAACCACCACGTAGTGCTCGGCAGTGACATCAAAATTGGACTGGATGGTGGCCGCCAGCGCCCCGGCCCCATAACCGGAGCCCTGGTAATAAGCCATACCCGGCGTGCCGAAGAAGTAGGATTGGTTGAGCAGCAGCGGGGCAGTCACATCCAGCCGCTGGGGCGGCTGCTGGATCAACAGGTTGCGCGGAATGGCTGCCACATTCACCTGTTGATTCGTGAAGTCAATCCGGGCCACTCGGATCACGTCTGCCAGCCCGTACAGGTAATCCCCGCCGCGGTAATCAATTCCCACCGCCAGCACGGTCCACTGGGTTTCATTACCGCAGACCGCCCGGCCGGTCAGGCCGTTGAAAAATAACTTGATTTGCTCCACCAGCCTGGGCAGAAAGGACGGGCTGGCCGGTTGAACTTCCGTCTGCGGCGTGCCGGAAAGATCCAGCGGCTCCGAAAGGGGTTGGGAACTGTGCGGCAGGTACCAGAGCAGGTAAAACATCAGGCAGGATAGCAGGATGACGATCAGGATGATACTGATCACCAGGGCTGCCGTATTTTTTTGTTTGGGTCGAATTTGCATGCGTCATTTCCTTTTCTTTTACTCCCCCCATTCTACCCGAAAAATCGGCCTTTTAACTCCCTCGCTCCAAATCCCCAAGTTTCAGGTAAAATTCAATAGCCGGCCGGATTTCCGGCCTGGCAAACCTGGATTCAAAGGTCAAACAATGAGCGATCCAATCACCCCCGAAATCTTCAACCACCTGGTGGAACTGGCCGCCCTGGAACTTACACCGGACGAAGCTGATTACATCCGCCGCCAGTTGAACAACCAGTTGAAAGTAATCAATGAAATGGCCGCCATCCCGCTGGATGACAGCATTGAGCCGGCCGCCCACGGCGTGCCCTATACTCAGCAGATTAGCACGCAGCCCCGCCCGGATGAATGGCATCCCTACGAAGACCCGGCCGGCATCCTGGCCGAGGCCCCCCAGACCGAGGACGGCTATTTTGTCGTCCCGGAAATCCCCCACACCAACCTCGGATGACGCCCATGGAACTCCCTGATCTTTCCGCTCACGAAATGTCCGTCCTGTTGCGCCAGCGCAAGATTTCCGCCGTGGAATTGCTCGAGGCGCACCTGCAGCGCATCGCAGCCGTGGACGGTCGTCCCGGCTCGCTCGATTCCGGCGAAATCACCCCCGCAGACCAAAACCACGTCCACGCATTCATCACTGTAACAACGGAACGCGCCCGCAGCCAGGCGGAGGCAGTTGATCGCAAGTTGGCCGCCGGCGAAGATCCCGGTTTGCTGGCCGGCATCCCGGTCTCGGTCAAAGATATCTTCAACGTCAAGGGCACGCCCTCCACGGCGGCCTCCCGCATCCTGGCCAATTATGTAGCCCCCTACACCGCCACCCCGGTGGAGCGCATGGAGGCCGCCGGTGCCGTTGTCATCGGCAAGGTCAACCTGGATGAGTTCACCTACGGCTCCTCCAACGAGTCCTCGGCCTTCCAGCCCGCCCCGCGCAACCCGTGGGATACCTCCCGCGTCCCGGGCGGCTCCTCCGGCGGATCCACCGCCTCTGTGGCGGCCGGCGAGGCTGCCCTTTCCATTGGCACAGATACCGCCGGGTCCATCCGCCAACCGGCTGCCTTCTGCGGGGTGGTGGGCATGAAACCCACCTACGGGCGCGTCTCGCGCTACGGCCTGATCGCCTTCGGCTCCTCGCTGGATTGCCCCGGTCCGGTTGCCCGCACCGTGCGCGACGCCGCCATGATGCTCCAGGTGATCGCCGGGCCCGACCCGCGCGACAGCACCGCTGCCACCATTCCCCCGTCCGATTACCTGGCCGCCCTGGAACAGGGCGTGCGCGGTTTGCGCGTCGGCCTTTCGCCGGATTACTTCCGCATCGAGTTCCCCAACCCGCAGACCGGTGAATATGAGCAAGCCCCCCTCCCGGCGGAGATGGCAGCTCCCGTCCGCCAGGCTGCCGAATTGCTGGCCAGCCTGGGCGCGGAAATCATCGAAGACGTGCCCATGCCCAATACCCGCTACGGCGTCCCGGCTTATTTTGTCATCAGCCGGGTCGAGGCGGCCTCCAACCTGCACCGCTTTGACGGCGTCAAGTACGGCTACCGCACCCCGGATGATGTCAGCGACTTGAAATCGATGTACCGCCGCACCCGCGGGCAGGGTTTTGGCCCGCAGCCCAAGCTGCGCATCCTGATGGGCATGTACGTCTCGGCCGCCCAGTATTCCGAGCAGTACTACCAGCGCGCCCTGCGCGTCCGCTCGCTCATCCGCCGTGATTTTGACCAGGCCTTTGACCCGCACGGGAAATACCGACTGGATGCCCTGCTCACCCCCACCACGCCCACCACCGCCTTCCAGATGGCGGCAGTGTACGGCGACTCGGTCCTGATGCAGTACGCCGACCAGCTCACCGTCCCCGCCGATCACGCCGGCGTGCCGGGCATTTCCATCCCTGCCGGGCTGGATGCAGCCGGCCTGCCGATCGGCATCCAGTTCCTCGGCCCGGATTTCAGCGAAGCCACCCTGCTGCGCCTCTCCCACGCCTATGAGCAGGCCACCCTCTCCGCCCCCTGGCGCAAAGTCCGGCCGCAGGTGCTGCGCTAGGAGCAACCCATGGATACCACCGGTATCAGGCTGTATACCATCGGCCACAGCAATCACTTACTGGATAAATTTATGCATCTCTTGCAGGCCAACAGTATCCAGGCGTTGGTGGATGTGCGGTCTTCCCCTTACAGCAAGTTCAATCCGCAGTTCAACCAGGATCCGTTTAGCAAGGCTCTCTCTGCGGTACAGATCGCCTATATCTATGCCGGCAGGCAGCTGGGTGGTCGGCCCGCCGACCCGACCTGCTATAAATCTCACGAGGTCCATGAAGCCGCGGTGGATTACCTGCACGAGGTGAACTACCCGGAAGTGATGAAACGGGATTGGTTCCGGTCCGGCATCAGCCGCCTGTTGGAAATCGCGGTTGATAAGCCCGCCTGCATTATGTGCAGTGAAGAAGATCCCGCCCATTGCCATCGTCATCACCTGATCAGCAAATACATTTTGCAGAATTTCCCCGAGGTGGAAATATGGCATATCCGCGGCGATGGCAACCTGGTCAAGGCCTCCCAAATCCACGCCTCGGTGGAGGATGACGAAGGCGAACAGATGAGCTTGTTTTAGAGGAACCATGAAACTCTATACAATTGGCTTTACCCAGAAAACCGCCGAGCAGTTCTTCGGCCTGCTGCGCGAGAATCAAATCGCCCGGCTGGTGGATATCCGCCTGCGCCCGGATGGCCAGTTGGCCGGCTTTGCCCGTCGGGTGGATCTGCCCTATTTCCTCTGGGAATTGGCGGATGCCTGCTCCTACATCCACATGCCGGAGCTGGCCCCCACGGATGCCGTCCTGGACGAATACCGCAAAAGCAAGGATTGGAAGCAATTCTTCTCCCACTTTGCCCAATTGCTGGACGAGCGCAACATCCCGGCCACTTTGGATCGGGCCGGCTTTGAAGCCGCGCCAAACGTCCTGCTGTGCAGCGAAGCCAGTCCCGAACACTGCCACCGCCGCGTGGTGGCCGAGCGCCTGGCCTCCGCCTGGCCGGGGGTGGAGATTATTCATTTATGA